>NZ_JADYWO010000008.1:0-311112 GCF_015864775.1 Pseudoalteromonas sp. NSLLW218
GGTGAGGGATGGTGTCATGTGGGATCCTAAAATGGTTTGAAATTAGGAATTGACACCATAGTCACTTGTTATGTTTTTAACCGAAGATCTAAAAAACGCTTCATTAATTTCACATATTCAGAGTGTTGTTGCTCAATTTCCTTTTTATCCGCTGATGATAGCTCATGCAAATATCCATTTCTAAGCTGCCTAGCACTCTTACTTCCTCGCTTTCCAGATCCACCTTTATAAATCAAAAGTAAAGATTCTGAATTAAAGTGCAAATTGAAATGTTCAAGTGATTTAGAGAGGCTTTGAGTATTCAATCTCGTCTGCAATGGTTGTTTATCTGTTTGGTAATAATGCTGTAATTTTGTCGCGAAAACTTCACAGCGAAGGTATAAACCAATAAATTCACCGACCACTCCTTGGCACGAAAAACCAGGATCATTTTTAGATACACTATCTAATCCCAAATTTCTTCTAGCAATCAAAGCTGACTCTTGTTTGGTACTTCGTTTGATCATGACAACCTATTAAGAAAACATAACAGCTTATTGAACCCCACTTTGGTGGTTTATAACACCCCAAGACGGCGCATATTACATTGTTTGATATTTACACTAAATAACTCTATTAGTAACAACTAGCTACAAGAGTTATTCAATGACCTTTATTATTTAACCTCAAAACGACTTTTAATAATGTTATAGGACAAAACTAAAGTCACTGTGTTTATACACAGCAATTAATTAATTCTATTTTATTTTAGGCTTTATAGCTCTAGCCTTTAAAACCTTGTATCCCTTTCGCAAGGATTACCATCGCCATCACCATCCATTTTTGTGTTCGGGCAGTTATTAATAAAAAATACAGCCTCTTCTCGTGAGCCCATTTCAGTACAATATTGCCTGCCATCACACGTAAAATTTTGCGTGCTTTTTTGAATAACGATTTTTGGGTATTGTTTATCAAAGGTGGCTAAATCGGCATTGGTGATGACGGGGGTTTGGCTGCTTGAGTGAGTGTTGTATTTATTAATCGCGTAAAAGCAAAGTGCGGCAATAAGCGCAATTGATGCGGCTTTACCTAGAAAGCTACTGGCAAAATTAGATTTGGCAATACGGTGCGGCTGGTTATTGTGTTTTTGATAAGGTGCTTTAAGCTCTGCAACGCCTTCTATACGACAGTTAACTGCTTTGGTTTTACCGTCGGGCTGTGTTGCTACTTCAAAGTAAATGGTGTCGCCAACTTTTGGCTTGCGGCTCATGTGTTTGAGCGCTGATATGTGTATAAATGTGTCGTGTTCTAGGGTGTCTGATTTAATAAAACCAAAACCTTTGTCTGTTTTCCACGACTTTAACAATCCTTTGTTCATGTATTCACCTGCTCTGCTTAAGCTGCGTTTTACGCAAATTCCATTTAGTTAACACTTGTTATTATACGTTCCTAAATTAAAACCATGCAACCAATTATTCATATTGCGTTAATTTTCACGCTTTCGCTATTAAAGTTAGCTGAAAAATAAACGCGCTAAAAACAACTAAATCCAACCTGTTTTATTTATACTTTGCGGTCATATGTCCTTTAATTCACATGAATCATTGCGCACCCATTTATGAACTTAACAGCTTGTTTACACTGGTTTTTGTTATTAGTTATTTCTATCTGAATGATGCTTTTTTAGTATGATTTTTCATTCGTTATTTACTTAATTTATCTATACAATCCACACCTTATTTTTACGCACGAATTTCAAGTGATTATCTCATGCTATTAACGATTGTTTATATTATTGGTATTACCGCAGAAGCCATGACCGGCGCACTTAGCGCAGGACGAATGAAAATGGATTGGTTTGGCGTAGTGCTAGTAGCCAGCGCTACAGCAATTGGTGGTGGTAGCGTTCGAGATATATTACTAGGCAATTACCCGCTTACGTGGGTACAACACCCAGAGTATTTATTAATTACCTGTATTGCCGGTATTGTTACTACGTGGCTGGCTAAATGGGTAGTTAAATTTAAAGGCATATTTATGCGCTTAGACGCCCTTGGTTTAGCTGCCTTTAGTATTATTGGCTGCCAAGTGGGTCTAAATATGGGATTACATTACGGTATTTGTGTAGTGGCCGCCGTTGTTACTGGCGTATTTGGTGGGTTACTGCGCGATTTGATTTGTCGCCAAGCACCGTTGGTATTACACAATGAGCTATATGCAAGCGTATCGTTAATTGTAGCGTGCTTATACCTAGCATTGCACCATTACAATATTGACGACAACATAAGCATTATTGTGAGCTTGGTTGCAGGTTACTTAATACGTATGGCATCAATACGCTTTAAGTGGCGCTTACCTACATTTAGTTTATTAGAACCCGCTAAGTAAGTAACTTAAATAAATTAAATGAGACAGGCTTGAATCGGCTAGGCAATTAGGCAATAAAGCCTGTCTCCTCTTTTATTACTCTTTAATGCTCTCTATCACTCTTTAACACTCACTACATCGCTTAACGCGGTTTTTAACCCGCTGCTATTGTGCGGCATTACGCTAAAACTGCCATCGGTTTCTAGCACTACGGCGGCTACATCTTCTATGGCTAATATGCCCGCACCACGAATAGCAGCGCGAATTTCTGATTTTGTTACTCGCTGCGATTTAAGTGCAGCAGTGCAATATTCACCATTACTCAGTAACAACGTGGGCTCAGCTTTTACTAAAGCTGCAAATTTAGATGAGCGAACACTGAGCCAGGTAATTAAATATTGCAGCCCTATTAAAACAACAAAGGCCAATATGCCTTCAAGCAGCGCGACACTTTTTGTAATAATAACAGACGCTAATATAGAGCCCAGCGCAATGGTGACTACAAAGTCGAACACGTTCCATTTAGATAGTGTTCGCTTGCCCGATACACGCAACCAAAACACCAGCGCTACATAACCCAATACGCCAATAATAAGTACGCGCACTAAACCCTGAAGATCATCAAAAAACATGCTTACTCCTTTATTTTTAAAGCCGCTATTAAATTTAACCCTTCTTTAATTGAGTTAATAGCTTTGCACCTAAAATCGTACCAATGGGGATAAATAAAAGCCATAGATATGCATAAAACTTTAAAGCAGATTTAAGCAATGCAAAGTCATTTACACGTTTATTTTTAATCAACGTGTAACTTATAAAATAGCCAGCTATTGCTGGTGCAATTTGTATTAACGAAATTACAATACCTGATGAAATATGCCCTGCTATTAATTTAGGATCGCCACCAGCAAATGCTGCATAAGCATTATAAACACCTGTAAAAAAACTAATTAGCGAAATTAGCGAAATTAGCGAAATTAGCAAAAAAGCCTGTAAAAACAGACTTACTACGGCTAAAAATACGATTGACGATTGTTTCAAAATCATCTTTAATTTAGCTAATGCATTGTTTAAAATTAGTTTTATGGCCCAACGGTTTTATCTGCCAGTGCTGCTAATACTTTACCTATTTTTTTAGCCGCTGGGCAATTTACTGCGTTATGGCGCTCAGCTATATAAGTAGGATCGTTATAACTTAACCACACTTGCGATTGTGCGTCTTCCCATACCAGTGCTTTTAGCGGTAAATCAATACCTATTGTTTGTGCGCACTGCATAAGAGGTGTGCCGCCTTTGGGGTTACCAAATATAAGAACCTCTGTTGGGCGTAGTTGCTGTTCTACTTTTTTAGCACCAGCAGCGTGATCTATTCGTGCAAATATATTTAGCCCTTTTTGTTTTGCCAAATTCTCAAACTTATCCATAGTGGCTTTTGCACTTAATGGGCTTTTTACTGAAATTAGCCCCTCTACTGCGTTAGCATTTGTAATAGCAAAGAGTAATGCGAGTCCAAAAATAATATTTAGTGTTTTCATAGTGTCTCCGTTTAAATATAAAAATACTGAGCGTTATTGCTCCTTTAATTTTTACAATGTACATTTTTTGCTAGGTAATTAAATTTAATAAATTTTTTGGCTGATGGTTATCTGTTTCAATGTATAATAAATTTAAAGGGAGAAATACATGCACATTGGAATAATTGAAGATCATCAATTAGTACGCGACAGTTTTAAAAAACTACTAGAGCTACAAGCAGACTGGGAAGTAATAATAGAAGCCTGCAATGTTAGCCAAGCAAAACTGGCTGTTGAGCTTGAACAACCCGATATATTTATTGTTGATATATCACTTAATGAATCAGAAACCGGCCTTACATTTTTAACCTACCTTAACGAAAATTTCCCTGAAATTAAAACCATTGTTGCCTCCATGCACGATTACGAACCTTATGTAAGTAATGCGCTACGATTAGGCGCACTTGGTTACGTGTCTAAACGCTCTGCGTCGGAGGAGTTAATTGATGCAGTTAAATCGGTTACATTAGGTAAACGCTATATAAGTGAAGATGTAAATTTTGCTTTAAATACGCCAAACTCAGCGTTAACTATTTTAACTAACCGAGAACTCGAAGCTTTACCACTGTTAGCAAAGGGCTTTAATGCAAAGCAAATAGCACAAAAATTAGAAATAATGCCTAAAACAGCGCATGTGCATAAGGCAAATATTTACAGCAAGCTTAATGTAACAACATCGTTTGAACTGCTAAAAATAGCAATTGATGCGGGAGTAATTCAGCTAGATGAACTTACCTAGTACATTACCTGCTTTTAATTTTTCTATTGCAGCAACCGCTAAAGAAATTACAAAGCAGTTTGTAGTTGGCATAATTTATTTTCTTGCCTGTATTGCTGCTTTTTGGGTTGGAGCTAATTTAGAAACTGTCCCTGAAAGTAGCGCTATATTTATTCCTGCAGGGATAAAAATTGCTTTTTATTTGCTTTCGCCAACTCGGTATTGGATTACGTTGTGGATATCGTCTCGTGCTTTGGCTGCTCACTTAGGTTATACAATGACCGGGGTTTGGGAGTTTAATTTACTGCATGGTTTTTGGCAGGAGCTTTGCTTTTTTGTCCTTGTGTATGTGTTTAAACATAGCCGCTGGCCGCCAAATATTAATAATAGTTTAGGTATACTTTCGTTGATTTTATTGTGTGTTGCGAGCACCTCAATAAAGTGGTTTTTGTTTTCTAGTGCGTTTGAATTTACAAACATATTGGTTGCTAAAGAGCTATTACAGTATCAGTTAAATATGTGTCTTGGCGATATAACAGGCTCGTTATTAGTTGCGCCGTTTATTATGCTACTTCACTCTTTAAACCTTTCGTTAAAGCGCCCGGCATTACTTAAAGTAACTAATTTAACGGTTACGTTAGCTACTGTTTTACTTGTTGCGATGCTTGTATATCTTATACGGCCCGATACTTACCCATTACTTCGCCTTGCATCGTTATTACCTATTATTTGGTTTTCGTATCGCTTTGGCGTATTAGGCGCAGTAAGTAGTGCGACGCTTATAAATGCACTCATAATAGTTGAAGCAAGCATGACCCATGAGCCTAGCAATACCTATATTAGCCAGTTGTTTATTTTGGCTAATGCGATTACCAGTATGGTGTTAGGCGCGGCAATTACAGAGCTTAAACGTAAAAATACTGAGTTAAAAAAGATTAACCGTGCACTGACTAAGCAGCTTAATCAAAATACCCTTCTTGGGGCTAAAATGGTGAGCGTGCAAGAAAACGAGCGAAAGCACCTTTCACAAGAGTTACACGACGAACTTGGGCAAAACTTAACAGCTTTAAAAACCGACTTGGCTATTTTATCGCACCTTTGTGACGAAAAAACACAATCGTTTGTGGCTACGTTAAAAAGCAATGCAAACTCTATGTACGATTCTGTTTACCAATTAATGCACTACCTTCGCCCTCGTGAATTAGACGAGTTAGGGCTACAAAATGCGATGACTCAAGGGCGATTAAAAAGTTTACTTACAAAAGCAAATATAAGCTATGAGGTTAATTTTAACGTAGATGATACGCTCACTAAAGAGCATGAAATTGCCGTTTACAGGATTTGCCAAGAAGCTGTTACCAATTGTATTAAGCATAGCAACGCAACCAAACTTATTATAAATATTAAAACGGATAGTCAGTTTATAAAATTAGAAATTAGTGATAACGGAAGCGAAGTAAAACCAACAGAAAACTCAGGCCACTATGGTTTAGCTTTTATACAAGAGCGAGCTATTGCGCTGGGTGGTAGCTTTAAGGTTACTAATCAAGGCGGCTTTAGCATTAAGGTAAAACTGCCTATAAATATTGGCCGTTAAACACTTTAACAAATTGATACTTGCTTAGTGTAAAACTTTTGCCTTGGTTGATCATCAAATGCGCTATCTGGGTTTACCTGAATTTCAACTTGGTTACCCACCAGCTGTAGCAATAGTCCGGTAGCTATTTGGCAATTGCCTAAGGTTGACTTTACTATTACCTTTTTGCCTATAGCGTCTTGCAGCCTTGGTTTTGGTAAATTAGGGTTAGTAACAGGCCTCAAACCTTCTGCTTTTACAAATAAATTTATGCAGTAAAGTTTAGCTGCGGCGACTCTTTGCTCGTTCATTTTAGCTATATCAACATTATTCAAAAAATGAATAATGGCTTGGTTAGCGCGGTTAAAGTCACTGGTAACATCATCTAGTTCGCGCCCTTCTGCCCACTTTCGGGTAACTAAATACTTGCCAGCTTCCACTCTTGCTAAGGTAATCGACGCTCCGGTCATTTTACTAAACCACTCAATACAGTAACTTGCTGTATTGGTGTTATGAAGTAATACGCTCATACTGCCAAATTCTTTTGTACTTTCATCTAATAAAGTCATATTTGTATCTTAACGTCCTAGTTTTCAATAGTTTATTAGCAATTATGAAAGTAAAAAATCATCCATATTCCTAATCAACCTAGGAAAATGGCTTAGAAAATAACACGTGCTATTTATAAAGCTCCGTTTTGACAGTCAATTCCACGATTAATGGTTAATAAGTAAAGCAGTGGTTTAAATTTATAATACGGTTGATTATGATAAATTAAGTACTATATCTATGCTTTCGCTTTATTATTTTCAGTAAGGATCACCATGTCTAGCTATAACGAATCTCCAGAGCAAATTGAACAAGCCACGCAAGGCTATGTGATGCAGCAAACTATGTTGCGTATTAAAGATCCAAAGCCGTCTTTAGAATTTTATGAAAATGTATTGGGTATGAAGCTTTTAGGTAAGTATGACTTTCCTGGTATGAAGTTTACGCTTTACTTTTTAGGCTACGAACAAGAGTTGCCAGAAGGCGATGATAAGGCAAAAGCTGAATGGGTGTTTCGTCGCCCTGCGTTGATTGAGTTAACCCATAATTGGGGCACTGAAAACGACGACAGCTTTGAGGGCTACCACAGTGGCAACCAAGAGCCTAAAGGCTTTGGCCATATTGGTATTAGCGTGCCGGATGTTTACGAGGCCTGTGAGCGCTTTGCAAAATACGATGTAGAGTTTGTAAAAAAACCAGATGATGGCTCAATGAAAGGCTTAGCCTTTATTAAAGATCCTGACGGCTACTGGATTGAAATACTCTCTGCTGAGGGTATTACTGAAATTATTCTTTCTCAGTAATAAAGATTTATTTATATTAAAAAACCAGCTTTTTAGCTGGTTTTTTTAATCGTAAAAATTCATTTTTATTTATAGGCCCAAGCATCGGTTATTGTTACTTGGCACTTGTTATAACTAGCCGCTTGTTTTTGCGCAATACCTCTTACTCTAAAGTTGGTTGAGTCATTAGGCATTAGAATTAGGTCTTCGTCGGACATTGATAGCGTATCGACTAGAGTGTTTTGATCTGTTAAAAAATCGACCTTAAACTTTAAATTTTTAAACGAAAAATCTGATTCATTTTTTATTTTCCCTATACAGGCAACATACAAACCATCGATTTCATTTTTAGTGCTTATTTGGTTTACATTAGCAGTTAGGTTTTTTTGTGCTTGTTCTTCAAGCCCTGCTACATATATATTTTGATAAAAAATAAACCCAAAAATACCAACAATAATTAAGGCCAATGCACCAATAATAATAGGATTGTTTTCTAAATTAGAATATTTAGCTTGAAGTGAGGTGCATTGCGGGCATTTTTTAGCGCGTGAATCTATGGCGCTAAAACACATAATGCATTCTTTAGTTTGCTGCATCTTTTCCACTACAATAAGCATCCTTGTTAAGTATTAAATGTTAAGTATTAAAACCAGTAGTATTGCTGACTTTAAGGTATGTTAGTTTACTTATACATAATAACTTCGTAAACACATATAGCTTAAAAAAGTAACGATTTTATAAAGCAATACAAGGCGCTGTATATAAACACAGTGCATGCGTGTTTTGGTATTTTAACGTAAACATAAAAAAGCCAGCAATTAAGCTGGCTTAGTATATTAACTATTTTACATAATTACTTACGAAGTGCGTCGATTCGAGCATCAAGCGGTGGGTGCGACGAAAACAACTCAGCAACACCTTTACCACTTGCAATACCAAAGGCCATCATTGAACCTTCTAATTGCGACGGATGGTTTTGCTTTAAACGCTCAAGGGCTGATCGCATTTTATCGGCACCAACTAGTTTTGCCGCGCCGCTGTCGGCTGCAAATTCACGTTTACGGCTGTAACTTGCCACTACTATACTTGCTAGCACACCAAATAATACTTGGAATAACATATCGAATAAGAAGTATGTCCAGCTACTACCACCCTCTTCTTCATCGCTATTAATAAAGTTATCTACTATGCCTGCCAGTACTTTTGCAGCAAATATTACAAAGGTGTTTACCACGCCTTGTATTAGGGTAAGCGTTACCATGTCGCCGTTAGCCACGTGCGATACTTCGTGGGCAAGTACGGCTTCGGCTTGATCTTTGGTCATGTTGTGCATTAAGCCTGTGCTTACTGCCACTAACGAGTTGTTTTTACTTGGGCCGGTTGCAAATGCGTTCATTTCTGGGCTGTCGTAAATAGCCACTTCTGGCATTTTAATACCTGCTTTTTTTGCTTGCGCAGATACCGTTTGTACAAGCCAGCGTTCGGTTTCGTTTCGGGGCTGCGTAATTACATGCGCGCCGGTTGATTTTTTAGCGATCCATTTCGACATTAATAACGAAATAAACGATCCACCAAAACCAAACACCGTGGCTATAAGTAAAATTCCGCCAAGGCTACGATGGCTTAAACCCAGCGCACTCATTATTATTGAAAGCACTACACCTAATACCAACATAACCGCTAGGTTAGTTAATAAAAACAAAAATACACGTTTCATATTGTCCTCACAAAATTAATATTGATCACCGAACGCTTAAAATAAATTAGGTTAAAGCAACCACTACGCCATGACACACTATGTCATAACGTTAGCGCTATTTTGTGACAAACTATGTCGTAATACAAGTGTTATTTATGTGTTTATTGATAATTTTTTTGAGAGGCGTTTTATAGCAAATTTAAGACTGAAGTTTCTTTATAAATCAGTTTATTACAAGCTGTTATTTAGCTCTGCCATATCAATTGGAAAACCACGCTCACCTGCTAATATGCGTGCAACTTCACCAATATTTTCGCAGCTATTGTGTTTAAGGTACGACCATTGATGGCTAATGCGGTGATGGTTTACAGCAGGATCGCTGCTTATTATTCCTAATTTTATAAACTCAGACACTATTTGATCTGCAGCAATTAACGTTGACGATGCTTTGACATTTTCGGCCCGGGCATAACTAATATGCGAATATAAGCTTACATCGGCTACGCGCAAAGTGTCGTCATCCCCTGGGATTTGTTGCCCGCCAAACAAGGCATTATTTTGAGTGTTAGCACTTTTAAACGCGGGTACAAACTCGGCTACATAATCTATTGCTGTTTGGTTACGTGTTTGCAATGCTGTTTTCTCCCACCCATCTTTAATATAGTGCAGGTATTTATCGGGGAGTTTAGGTTGAGCACTCATTGGTGTTGCATCAGCTAAGCCATCATTAAATAGCGTAATGTCGTTGGTCATGCCGTGTATTTGAAAATATCCATTTGGGTAAGGCGTTAGCTGCGCCATGCCCTCTGGTGTGCCACGGTTACCGTAAATAATAATTTCGGGTATTTGCCCACCAGCACCTTGCCAATGAGTGATGTAAGAGGCTTTAAATTCAACCATGCGCTTTACATCTACCCCAACCAAGTCGTCAATAATACCGGTTTGAAAACCACACGCATTGATTAGGTAATCTACTTCAACGGTTTTAGCTTTTAAACTTGGTTGTGTTTGGTATTCAATATTCCACTTGGTTATTTTTTTATCAATCTTATTATTGGTAGCAGGTACGACGCGATTAACGCATGTATTTGTTAAAACGTGAGCATGTTCATACTCGGCAAGCGCGAGTTGAGCACTGGCCGATAAACGAAATATATTCCAACCATATTCTTGTGCAACAATTAGCGGAAACTTTAGCTTATCTAAATCTAAATGCTTAGCCACGGGTATCATCCACTCATTTAACGACGTGGGCTTGGCTACTTGTTTTTGCTTAGCAAGCTTTAGCATTTGCTCGCGGCTATATAACTGATAATAATGCTCTGGCTCACCTAACACTTTGTTGGCGCTGTCTTGCTCAACAAGCTCGCTATAGGCTTTTACTAATTTATCTAAACGCGGAAATAAATCCTCTGGTGAGTCATCGTCGCGCTTGGGTACAGCAAATACTGTAGGGCGAACATCGATGGTGTGAGGATAAAGGCGCGCTATGTCTATACATTGCTTGAGTAAATCTATGCAGTCTTCGTCGGGTATTTCGCGATATAAGTTACCACCTGAGTGCAAATGGCACATTGGCGGGCCATCAATTAACGAGTTTTTCTTTTCAAATACGTAAGTTTCTAACCCTAACGCAGCAAGCCTGATGGCTATAGTGGCACCCGCTGTGCCCCCACCTATTATGCCTACGCGTTTTTTAGGTAAACCCTTGTTTAGTGCTTTTGGCTCTGCACTTACGTGCGAATTTGGGGCGTAGCTTTCAATAAATGGGTGCGTCATATAGTCGTTATGTCCTTAGTAACATTGTTTTTGAGCAAGCTTTGTATTTATAAATGTTTATATGTGTACTAAGGCTGACTATTTCAATATTTACCTAAAAAAGTAAATCTTTCTAAAACCGCTTAAGTGTTTATAGATAACGCACTAAGCAAGCTTTTGTATATTTGTAACTTAGGCTTTTGCTCGCTGTAAGGGCTTATGGCAAGTATTGGAAACGGTAAACGTGCTTTGAGTGAATCTAGGTTTGCTTGGTACTCGTCCATATTTTTATCGACTTGGTTTGCAATCCAACCAACGCAGTTTATACCCATGCTTTGCATATGCGCAGCGGTTAGTAATGCATGATTTAAACAACCTAGCTTCATACCTACAACGAGTATGACTGGTAGCTGCTCAGCCTTTACCCAATCGTATAAATAGTCGGTATTATTAATTGGTAGTGCCCATCCACCCGCACCTTCAGTAAGGATAATGTCAGCACCTTGTTGTTTTACGTTTTTATAAGCATCACTTAGTTTATCGACAGTAATACTCACCCCAACTTGATCAGCAGCTATGTGCGGTGCAATAGGTGGTGCAAACGCAAACGGATTAACTACGTCGTATTTAGCGCTTACTGTTGCGCTTTCCATTAGTATGAGAGCATCAGCATTTACTAGCTGATCAAACGCCATTTCGCAGCCAGCAGCAAGAGGCTTAAAGCCAATGGCTTGTTTTTTATGTTGGGCAAGTAACTTTAATAGCAAACTGGTAACGTGGGTTTTTCCGGCATCGGTGTCGGTGCCTGTTATAAAAAATTCTTTCATGCGTTGCCTTTAATGTCTTTGGGCTTATTTAGTGTTTTTCTAATGATAACAGCACCACATGATAAGACACACATGCTTTGTTATTTATAAGCGGATACGCACTGCACACTTTTTGTAGCGCAGATTTGGTAAGTAACCCTTGACGCGTATTGGTATGATTTTGCGTAGTTGCCCCTATAGCTTTAATTGAAGCAATCGCTTTTAAAGGTGTTGTGTATTCATCGGTATAAATACATTTTTTTGCACTGTTAATAATAAACCCTGCATTTTGGACTGATTGGTTTATATGCAATTCACTATTAAAAGTATTTATGTGGCTGTTTGAATCAAGCGCTGCAAACGCTGTTTTTATTTCGTTAAGTGAGCCCTCTACCACAGTGCTTATGTACGCCTGCCCGCCTGGTTTTAATATGCTGTAAAGTGATTGCATTAAAGTCGAAAAATTAGCAGACCATTGCACTGCAAAGTTACTGTAAATAACATCAACACTGTTTGCTTGCAGCGGTAAGTTATCCATATCGGCACATATTTTAGCTGTGGTTAAATAACTACTTTGCAGCATATTTAAACTTAAATCTATTGCCACAACGCTTGAAAACATGCTTTGTAATGTATGTGTATTAACAAGTGGACCTGCGCCTAAATCAACACATACCTTATTTTTATTAAAGCCTGGTTTTATAAGTTTAAATAGATCGGTCGCGGCATGTTTTTGTACATTTGCATGGGTGTTATAACTCGCCGCCGCCTTTGAAAACTTACTTTGGGTGGACTTTTTAAGCTCCTTGCTTAGCTCTTTATTCAATTCGCTAATTAATTCTTTATTTAACTCTTCATTTAACTCTTCATTTAACTCTCTATTTAACTCGCTACTCACCAGGCACGGTTTTACTTTACGTGTTTGCATTAAATCTGTTTTTAATACTGGCTGAGCAGTCATGCTATTGCACCTACTAAATGCTTCACTAAGTGCGTTATGTCTTGCTCGGTATGTGCTGCGGTTAAAGTAATGCGTAAACGCGAGGTGTTATGTGCAACCGTCGGCGGTCTAATTGCAGTGAGCCAAATACCCTCTTGCTTAAGTTTATCTGCCGCTTGCAACGTTTGCTCAGCGCAGCCTAATACAATGGGCTGTATGGCTGTGTTTGACTCCATCACAGCAATATTATGGCTTTTAGCGAGTTGCTTAAACAATGCAATATTGGCATTTAGCTTATCGCGCTTATCATCAGCTGTTTTTATGCTTTTAATACGCGCAAGTGTGTGGCTTGCCAAAAGCGGCGACATAGCAGTTGAATATGTGTAATCGCGATTAAATTGCAGCATGTAATCAATAAACTGCTGGTTGCCCAATACACACGCGCCACTACTCGCAACGGCTTTGCCAAAGGTAATAACTAAAATATCAGGAAGTGTAATACCGTCTTCTAAAAGTGCTTCGCAACTGCCTAAACCTGTTTTACCTAATGCACCAAAGCCATGTGCGTCGTCAATCATTAGCAATGCGTTGTGCTGTTTTGCTAAGACGAGTAATTCTTTAAGAGGTGCGGTATCGCCACCCATCGAAAACACGCCTTCGCTTATAATTAGCTTGTTTTGCGCTTTTGATTTTTCGAGCCGAGAACGTAAATGGTTTAAATCGTTGTGATTAAAACGCACTAAAGCCGCGTTACAATGCAGAGCACCGTCAATCAAGCTTGCATGATTTAACTTATCTTGAAAAATAGCACTGTTTTGTGCAGCAGCTTTATCTTGAAACAATGCTTTAATTACGCTGCTATTAGCGCTAAACCCTGAATTAAATAACATTCCTGCGCCATAACCAAATTGCTCGCATAAGTATTGCTCAAGCGCTTTTTGCTGCGCCTGATAACCTGTAACCAATGCTGAGCTGTGACTGCCTAATGCTTGGGAGTCATTAAGGTTTACAGCCTCATCCCCAAAGCCTAAGTAGTCGTTACTGGCAAAGTTAAGATAGGTTTTATTATTAACCGTTATGGTGCGCGCTGTAGCGTGCTCTACTACATTGCGTTTACGAAGCAGCGCATCTTGCTGGCGAGCCTCAAGATGCGTATTTATAAAATCAAAAGGCATAGATATAAAAGCCTACGCTTCGTAAAACAATTCAGACGTTGCTTTGTCGGCTACTTGCGATGAAAGCGAGGCTTCTACGGCTTCGTCTGAATAGTCATGACGTTTTTCTGGGTTCATGCCTAGTTTTTTAATTAGGTTCATATCGGCATCAGCGTCTGGGTTTTCGGTGGTAAGTAGTTTATCACCATAAAATATTGAGTTAGCGCCTGCAAAAAAGCACATTGATTGCATTTGCTCGTTCATGGCATTACGCCCTGCCGATAAACGTACATAACTGTGTGGCATCATAATACGCGCTGTTGCTATGGTACGTATAAATTCAAAGTGATCTAAATCGTCTACGTTTTCAAGCGGTGTGCCTTTAACTTTAACCAGCATATTAATAGGCACGCTTTCTGGCTGTTGTGGCAAATTAGCTAGTTGCATAAGTAGTCCAAAGCGGTCGCTTGCTTGCTCGCCCATGCCGACTATTCCGCCCGAGCATACTTTCATACCGGCATCGCGTACGTGGTCAATGGTATTTAATCTATCTTGAAAAGTACGGGTTGATATAATTTGCTCGTAATACTCAGGTGACGTGTCAAGGTTGTGATTGTAGTAATCAAGCCCTGCGTCTCTAAGTTCATGGGCTTTTTCGTTAGTGAGTTTGCCTAGCGTCATACAGGTTTCTAACCCTAGCTCTTTTACTTCTTTAACCATTTGCGAAATGTATGGCATGTCTCTATCTTTTGGATCTGACCATGCAGCCCCCATACAAAAACGGGTCGCGCCTTTTTGTTTTGCAAGGCGTGCTTGCTCTACTACTTTTTCTACTTCTATTAAGCGTTCGCGTTCTAAATCGGTTCGGTAATGCCCCGACTGCGGGCAATACTTACAATCTTCTGGGCAAGCGCCTGTTTTAATTGATAACAACGTAGAAATTTGCACTTCATTTGGGTTGAAGTTAGCACGGTGAACCGATGCGGCTTTAAAAAGTAAATCGTTAAATGGCATTTCAAATAATGCTTTAACTTCAGCGTGGGTCCAATCGTGACGAACAGGTGCAAGTTCCATAATACTCTCTTATTTTTTTCTCAGCGGTGATATTGGCTTAGTCTACGAGTTGAAGTACCATTGTCAACGAAGCCCACCAAGTTAAAGTTTACATATGATTAAAAAGAACACGATTGACCTTGATTTTGATCGTGAGCACATTTGGCATCCATATACATCTATGACTAAGCCAATTCCGGTATACCCCGTTACACATGCAAATCACAACATTATTTACCTCGAAACTGGCGAGCAATTAATCGATGGCATGGCCTCGTGGTGGAGCGCAATACATGGCTATAACCACCCTGTTATAAATAACGCCATGATTGAGCAAATTAATAATATGAGCCATATTATGTTTGGCGGTATTACACATAACAGCGCGGTAGAGCTGTGCAAAAAAATAGTAAATATAACGCCGCCTAGTTTAACTAAAGTATTTTTAGCCGACAGCGGCTCGGTAAGTGTTGAAGTGGCAATAAAAATGGCCCTGCAATATTGGTTAAGCCAAGGCATTACAACAAAACAAAAATTAATGACGCCTTACAAGGGCTACCATGGCGACACGTTTGCAGCCATGAGCGTATGTGACCCCGTTAACTCAATGCATAGTTTGTATAGCGGCTTTTTACCTGAGCATGTTTTTGTACCTGCACCGGTGAGTAAGTTTGGCAGCGAATTTAACCAGGCAGAAGCCCAAGAGCTTGAAGCGTACTTTAAAGCAAACCACAGCCAAGTAGCCGCCTTTATCATTGAGCCTATTGTACAAAACGCAGGTGGCATGAACTTTTATCATCCTGATTATTTAGCCTGCGTCCGTAAATTATGCACCCACTATAACGTACTACTAATTTGCGACGAAATTGCCACAGGCTTTGGCCGTACAGGTAAATTATTTGCTGTAGAGCACGCCAATATAGAGCCCGATATAATGTGTATTGGTAAAGCACTCACTGGCGGCTCAATGACGTTATCGGCCACTATAACTAGCGATAAAATAGCGATTGGCATAAGCGAAGGTGAAGCAGGTGTTTTAATGCACGGCCCTACGTTTATGGGTAACCCACTTGCCTGTGCAGCGGCCTGCGCAAGTATTGATTTATTACTTAAGCAAAACTGGCAACAACGAATAAAGCAAATTAACACCCAACTACAACAACTTCATAAATGCAGCGAACTTAATGCAGTTGCCAATGTGCGTACCTTAGGTGCAATAGGTGTTGTTGAACTAAACGAGGCTGCGGGCAATGTTGATGTTGCAAAAATTCAGGCCTATTTTGTAGAGCAAGGTGTATGGATACGCCCATTCGGTAAACTAATTTACCTTATGCCACCGTATATAAGTGATGACACCAGTATAAAAACATTGTGTGATGCGATTTATAATGCAATTAACAATAAGCATTACTAATACTTGTTGTTAATTTACTTACTCATATTCTTCATTAGGATTTAGGCTAGGGTGTGGAGACCTTTATGGATTGAAACTTGTCTAATCTGAGGCGATTGAATTGCGGCGCGGGGTATCAACCTAGTGGGCTCGGAAACTGCTCCTGCATTATTCTAATGGCTTACGTCCATATAAGAGTAAGTAAAAACCGAGCAAAACTTTCGCACCCTGCTCACGCCCCTTACCAACATCCGTGGAGTAACAAAGAGCATATCGTCACTATAATATACCCAACGGGCGCGCATTTTTGCGCATTTATTCTACGTTATCGCCTACTTATGCGGAATAAACATATTCCATAGGCCCTGCTTTAAATATCAAACATACTACTGCAAATTCAACCACGAAAGATAATATGCCTAATTAGTAAAAATACTCAGTACAAGTAAGGATAAGCCAGCGCAAAGCCAGATATGGCCAAATTTTTGCCATATTAGCGCGTTTTTATACACTCTGTGAGGGTTGTCTTTATCAACTAATAAGGAACAAGGCTCTCCTTGTTTATATAATTTAAATATCGATTCATCTAAGTCAACTACAACACTGTGAATATCGCCATTGTAATTAAAGCTTACCAACATTGATTGTTGTTGCGCGCATTCTAATGGTAATACGCGTGTGTTTATTACGGAGGTGATGTTACTAATTGCACATACTCGCCAATGATGTTTGTTTATCTTACATTTCATCCATCTGAAAAATGGTAATAAACCGGCAGCTATAAAACACATCCCTAAGATTACAAGTATATTACTCATTACATATTAACCTTCTAATAATTGATAAGCACTATGCGCTGCAATTAAGTCGCTAAGTCCAGTACCGACCGATTTAAATAGCGTCATATCTTTATTATTTAAACGGGCATTCTTGTTCTGGATTGCCAATTCGGATAATTCTGCGCAAATTTCGTGTGCGCAAAACACACCCTCTTTAATTGGCAAGAGTAATTCGCCAGCCTCAGCAAGTACGTTTACTTTACTATCAACATATACATTGCTGCGAATAATTGTGGTTGAGTCACATTCACGTTGTTCACTATGGTGATTACCAATTAAATCAATATGAGTGCCTTGGTTTAACCAAGACCCTTTAAATAAAGGTGTTGGCGATCCCGTTGCACAGCTAATCACATCAGCACTGTAAACAACTTCCTTAGTGCTTTTACCAATGACGAACTCCATATTAGGAAATGCCTGCTCTAGGGTATGTTTTAACGCCGCCACTTTTTGAGCATTTCGTGCAATAAGTGTTACTTTCTCAAAATTACGCACCGATATATGTGCTTTAATCATATATAAAGCTAAATTTCCGCTACCAAAAAATACTAAGTGTTTACTGTTTTTTCTGGATAAATACTGGCTTGCTAATGCAGACACAGCTGCAGTTCGCCAAAGCGTAATACGCGTGCCATCGACTAATGCTAATGGTTCACCATGATTGCGAGAAAATAGCATTATTTTAGAATAGAGCGATTGATATTCTGTTTCTGTGTTTGTAGGAAAGTAAGTAAACGCCTTAACGCCAATAACATGTTCATTCCATGCGGGTAATATCGCAAAAGCATCATGATTTGACTTGTCTGTATTAAGTTCGTACACATTACGTTTAGGCATACAAAAAGCAGATGCAAAACCCTTTTGGAGTGCTTTTATTAAAGATTCAAAATTAAGAGCGTAATCAATTTTTTCTGCATTTATTATTTTCATTTTTTACTCCAACCTTAATAGTGCTTATGTTAACTGAGCTTTATATTTAATGGCTCATTAGCACAGCACTATGGCCTGTAGTATTATTAGTAATTAACTCAATAAAAATAGGTTACCCATAAAAAATGCCGAACAGTCTCCTGTTCAGCATTAAGGTTGTATTGCTTCATTGATAGCGATTCTTTGCCTTATGTAGTCTTAAGCAAAGTTATTAAATCAAGTAACAACCTTCTAGGGGAAAACTAAAATTCAATACGTGCAACCAACGACATATAGCGAGCACCTTGGCGGCTAGTCACTAAACCATAGTCAGGGTTTAACTCTAGGCCGTTATCGCCATACTGAGCACGCTCTTCGTTAATATTTATCGCACTATCGCTGTTAAATAAATTATATACAGTACCTTTTAAGGTCATGTCTGAACCAAAAAAATCTGTGTAATAAGTAAGTGACATGTCTACGTTTGTTGACCAAGGCAGATTACCCTTACTGCCTCGTGGCGCAGGGTTGCCATTTTCATCGTAGTGAGATGCTTGATCGTAGTATTTACTAATACATGCATCCCACGGGCTGCCTTGCTCACAGCTATCAACGCCTTCAGGGTGAACAGAGAAATAACTCTTAGGTCGGCCAGACGTAGCGCTTGCAACAATGCCAACGGTTAACGCATCGGTAATATTATAAGCACCACTTACCTTTATTGAATGGCGATGATCGTTTGGTAAATTACCGTAGCCATGATCCATTAAATCGCCGTAGTCATAAGATGTTGTCCAACCTGGATCTGCTTGGTTGTTATCCGTTTTAACTAATCCTTCGGTATTACCATAACTATGTGACCACGTATATGATGTATTGATTCGTAAATCATCAGTTAAGTTGCCATCTAGAGTAAATTCAAGCGCGAGGTATTTTCGTTTAGCTTCTGGTAGTGCCAGTTCTTCGGCGCTCAAATTAACGTTATCTACTTGGCCATCTCCATCAAAGTCATACGACATTTGAATTGCTTCACCAGGGTTATTAAGCACATAATATGAACCTTGCCCTACGTTATCGGTGATACCCATTTCAGCAAGCTTTTTAGCAAGCACAGGACCTACATCGGTATCTTCTACACTGCGACCTAAATCACGGTAAATAGCACGTACACCCGCAGACATAGTGTCAAACACTTCTTGCTGATAACCAATTGTAAATTCATCACTGTACATTGGTTTTAAAGAAGCTGAGGCAATTAACCCTGGTTCAGTAATACCACGCTGGCGCCAGCGTCTATCACGTAACATGTCACCTCTGCTAGGTGAGCCATCAGCCAATAAAGAAGGTGATCCATTGCCTTCTAATTGATCTAATTCGAAATACTCAAACCATTCAATAGATGCAGAACCCTGGGTGATATTCATGTTCGCAGAAACAGGTTGAAAATAACGCCCAAAGGTTGCAAATACTTTTGCACTACCATCGCCACTAACATCATAAATTGCTTGTAAACGTGGCGCGATTTGATTATCTATATCAACAAAAGCGCGACCATCTGAAACAGTGTTTTCGAACTGGCTATAGCGTAAACCCATGTTAAGCACTAAATTATCAGTTGCTTGCCATGAATCATTTATATAAAAAGCTAATGAAGTGGTATCCGAATCTACTTCACGACTACGTACTCGTCTTTCGATAAAATCCCCACCTAGTGCAGCACCAGAGACATCGTTTTCACCGGCCGTTTTTACTGTCCACCAGCCTTCAGCGTCCCCAATGCCATTTTGGCCTTCAAAGAAATCAACTTTTACATTGGTGTAATCCACACCAAATTGAATTGAATGCTCATCTAAGTCCCAGCTAAAATCAATGCGAGCTTGGTCTCGAATGTACTCTTCTTCTGTTATACCGGAATTTGTATGCTGACTTAACGTAACAAAGCCATTTCTTTCATCCCATACACCTGGGTTTGGAGACGCTACCACGTTTTCAACATTTTCAGTAACACGACCAACAACGGCTGACACTGAAAAAGTATCAGTCAGATAGCCATTGTAGTTAATGCTATAAACATTACCGCCATCTTCACCCGGTGCATCAACACCTTGTTGCTCACCAACGACGTTTTCTTCCCACGCGTAAGCAAACGTTTTATCAGTCCAAGTACGTTTATTGTTCATTGTTGAAAAACCTACTGAGTGGTTTTCATTAATAAACCAATCAACTTTTGTAAACCAGCGGTCTTCATCACGCTCAAAATCAGAAAATGTGCTTTGCCCAGCGCTGTTCGACTCTTCTCTTCGTGGAGCAAATAGACCATAGAAGAAAAGCGTATCTTCAATAAGTGCACCGCTCGCCCATAACTGTACTTCTTTAAAATCGTAACTGCTCTGTTTCGTATTGGTATTGATGGTGCCGCTATCTTGGAATATTGAATCATGCTGACTACGAAGACTATCAGGATCCCAGCGTACCTCTGCACCAAATTTAAAATCATTATCACCCGATTTAGATACAGCGTTTACAATACCACCTAGAGCCCCACCAAACTCAGGGCTTACTCCACCCGTTTTAACTTGAGTTTGCGAAATAGCCTCCCATGGTAATCGAATCGAACCTAGCCCAGTACGAATACTTGTTACATTCAAGCCATTAAAGTAGTAACCGTTTTCAGCTGCTGACGATCCACCAAAGCTTGATGCGCCTTTAAAATTAGAACCACCTGGTGCAGCAGTGCCCGGAGCCAACAAAGCAATACTTTCAAAACCTGTATTTACCGGCATTGCTTTGAGCTCTGAACTGCTGAACGTTAAGCCAGAGGTGGAAGATGCCATATCAACACGACGAATGGCTGAACCAGTAACAGCAATACGTTCAATATCCGTTCCAGCTTTATAAAGCTGTACATCAAGTATTATTGATTGGCCAATAGTTACAGCAACATTTTCTTCAGTCATTGTTTGATAACCATCTTTTACAATAGTTACATCGTATGTACCTACAGGTACGTTTCTTAATAAGTAATCACCCTCGGCGTTACTGGTAATGGTGTAAACCAATCCCTTACTTTTATGCTTAAGTGTAATAGTTGCGCCGGTTAAATCATTCCCCGATTGGGCAACAATATGACCTTTAACAATACTGCTGCCATCAACAGCGTGTGCAGCTGGCACGATTAATAATGCTGCTGTTACCGCAGTTGCTAGCAGGGTTTTAGCACCCACGCCCCGAGTTTGTTTTTTGTTATTTGTAAACATGTAAGAGTTCCTTGGTCCTGTTGATTTTTTATTGTGAGACTAGCCTCGACATGAAAAATATACACATATTACATATTGTATACAATATGTAATATGCGTATATTTTTAGTTAAATTTAAATTACAAATTATACAGAACCTAAAACCTTTTCAATTTGTACCTAAAAACAGAGACTTGGAGTTCTGAGATTTAATACATAAAACTGAAATATTAAAAATAAATATTTATAACGATGATTAACTGCTTGAGGCGAGCTTATGTAATCTATGTTATTTGGTGTAATAGGCTCCTTAATATTTTTAAACTAGATACTTAATTAATTTTGACCTAGGTATTGCCGAAGTAAATTTTGCTGCTACAATAAACTGCACACTGTATACAATATACGAAAATAAGTGGATATAAGAGGAAGCATAATGAAAACAAATAGCAAAGACTGGCGATATACTGTTATGCCAGCTGTATTTACTTGGCTTAAAGAGTCGCAGTCCGGCGCCCTTGAAATTGATTTTGATGCAACGCAAAAATATGCAAATGATATTTTAAGCGTTAAAGGTAAAGGAGGTACTAAAATGGGAGGGCTTGTTGGCTCTGGCACACTGGGTGAGAATACCTATTTAAGTGACGAGCAGCGCCTTTCTTTACTAAAGGCTCTTTCGGTTGTAGCTAAACAACATAATGTTCCATTAATCAGTGGAGCAGCAGCTGAAACTAAAGAACAGCTTGCCAAAATTGTTACAGAACTTGCGACTGTTGGCGTTGATACCGTGATGGTAATGCCACCAAAAACCACATACACACCTTCTGATGAAGAAATGTATGCATACTATGCCCTTTCTGCAAAAGCTGCAAAAGAGGTAGGCATAACAATAATGCCCTATAACAATCCTGATGCAGCCGGCTACCATGCGCTCTCAACTGATCTTCTAACGAAGCTTGCTGCTTTACCTGAAGTTACCGCGCTTAAAATTTCAACGATAGACGTGTCAGTTATTGAAACAATGATGCTAATGAACAAAGACTTAAAAGTACTAGCTGGTGTAGACACCGTAACCGTACATGCAGGACTCGCTGGTGCGTGCGGTGGAATTACAGGCGTTGGTTGTATATTCCCAAAAGCAAGTGTCACTATGCAGGAACATGTGAATAAAGGCGAATGGGCTGAAGCAAATAAAATTTCTCAAGCGATGAATTCTATATCTTACCTTGATGCACAACCGTTACTTTTAGAATACCTTAAGCTTGCTTTTGGCATTCATCACAATGATGTAACGGGTGGGCTTCGTACCCTTGGGAAAAAACTAACTCAACAGCAGATTGATGATGTTCAAACACGGTATATCAAGGCAAAAGAGAGACTTGAGATTCTAGGTTTAATAGACTAATTATTTAAAATTTAACAAACAAAAACTCCATTTTACGGAGTTTTTAGTACCTACCGCTTAACTGTTCTTGCGATGGTTGCATCTCACCCTATTAAATAATCTTACTTATTGAGCATTAAAGAAAAATAGAAATTTAAGGTAGAAAGTTCAGGTGTATCGTTTATGCGAATATTAGGTAAGGTTAAGCTTTACACTTCTAAGCTTTTTGCTCTACCTACCTAAATTATTTTTTAAATATTCACTTTAAAAATGCAGATAAGCTGGTTGAACCTTGAATGGTAGCCAGCTGAGCACATTATAAGAATGTGCTAGCAAAGATTTATTAAAAACTACCTTTTTTCATCTTCTATTTTAAGTAATAGTTTTTTAATGTCGTTTTTTGCGCTCAAGATATGCTTTTTCAAAAAAACACAGGCTTTTTTGGTATCTTTTACGCGGCAAAACTGTAATAAAGTGCGATGCTCTTCGGGCGCAGTAGTTAAGCCACCTGCCAGTAAAATATGCATCCGTACATAACGCTCTGAATTTTTACTATACATATCAACTAGCTCCCGAGTTTGTGGCCGTTGTGCGCGTGAATACAACTTACCATGAAAACGGCTGTTTAAATCGCCCGTTGCCAAGTGAGTATCACCTGCTTCCATGGCGCTTTCAAGCTCAGTTAAGATAAGCTCGGCATCGGTTAAATCTTGTTCTGTTAATCCCTCTATTGAGTGACTTAGCAGCTCAGCTTCAAGTAATGCCCTCAAATCAAAAATTTCATCAATTTGTGATGCTGAAAGCTCTGTGGCCGTGGCTCCTTTATGCGCTTCAAAATTAACAAGCCCTTCAGCTTCAAGCTGAAGTAGTGCCTCACGAACAGGTATTCGACTCACATTAAGTTCAGCAGCAAGTGCAGCTTGACGCAGCGGATCACCAGCTTTTATCTCACCGGTTAATATTTTTTCACGAATTGCTTCTGCGACTAGTTGGGTACGGGTTTTGTGCTCGATAGCCATGGTGATCCTTTTATATTGCATTTAGCATACATTATACCCAAGTTCACTTATATGCCAAGTTAGAATCTGCCTAAGCGTCCTTAAGAATAAGGAAAATCGGGAATATACAATTTGTATATCCCGCCCAATAATCTTATGCTTGATAACAAATTGGTCGCATAAATCGCAACATTGCATTTGTACCAACAGAAGTGCTGCGCACATCCGTTGAGCTTGGGAATGGTCCACCATGGTTCATTGAACCACACACTTCTACACCTGTTGGCATTTGATTTTTAATCAAACGGCCTACTTTATATTGCAGTGCTTCAATAACACTATCAGCTTTATTTAAATCAGCCTCAGTACCATGAACACTGGCAGTAAGCTGACCTTGAAGTTTATTTATCAATATCATGAGCTGTTGCTCACTGTCGTAGCGCACAACTAATGCCGCAGGGCCAAACACTTCTTCATGCAAAGTTGGGGTTGTTAAATAATCATCGGCATTACACGCGAAGACATGCGCATTAGCATGAAACGCTTGCTCAAGCTTACCTTTGCCCAACACGCTTAGTTGAGCAAATTGGCTGCGCTCTTCGACTTGTTGTTTAAACGTTTTAACAATCCCAGGGGTGAGCAAGGTGTCTGATGGCGCATCATTAATACACGCAGTAATGTGTGCTTCAAGTTCATCACACCCTGTTGGCACTAACCAAAGCCCAGGACTGGTACAAAATTGCCCGTTGCCCATCAGCATTGACTGGCAAAGTGACTGTGCCATCTCTTTACTCTGTTCTATGGCTTTATTAGGTAAAATAACTTGTGGATTAATACTTCCCAGCTCGCCATAAAATGGGATGGGTTCTTCACGCTTGGCAATCGTTTCTTGCAGTTTACTGGCCACATTAAATGATCCGGTAAAGCCAACCGCTTTAATTCCCGGAGCAGCAACTAATTGATGCGATATGTCATACGCCTTGCTTTGCACCATAGCAAACACCCCTAAAGGCATCGCACATTCTTTAATGGCTGCAAGCGCCGCTCGTGCCATTAACTCACCCGTACCAGGGTGCGCTGTGTGATTTTTTACAATCACTGGGCAACCTGCAGCAAGCGCTGCTGCAGTATCTCCACCCAGTGTTGAAAAGGCATAAGGAAAATTAGATGCTCCAAATACAGCAACGGGCCCTAACGGTAAATAGTTAAGCTCAGTATGTGGCTTTGGCAAAGGTGCTCTTGTGACATCTGCTTCATCCACTACTTTCAAACCCAGAGGTGACTCAGGGTTTTCACGTAATGCACTAGCAAATGCTTTAAGTTGATTTACGGTGCGCATGCGCTCCCCCTGTAAACGCGCAAGTGGTAGGTTAGTTTCTTGCTGTGTTTGTTCAATTAGCTCATCGCCAAGTACTAAAATTTGCTCTGCGATGCACGTTAAAAAATCTGCACGTTGCGCGAAACTGGTTTTACGGTACTGATAAAACGCCGATTGTGCGGCCTCTATCGCACCGTTTAATTCAGCCGTACTAAGATTAAAAAAGCGCGTTGGTAATGCTTCATTGCGCGCAGGGGAAAATGCGTGAAATTCACCATTCGCTGAATCACCGATCCACTGCCCTGCTACTAAACTTTGTCCTGTTAATGTCATGCTTTGCTCCTCATTAAATTACTTGAAACCCAAATGCATATGGGTCATCGTCATCCACGGTGATCGCGCTTGTGCCCGTCACTCTAGACCAGCCTTGTATACTTGGTAATATGGCTGATATGCCTGCTATTTCTGTTACTTGCTCAATACAACCAATAAACTGGCTCCCAATATAACTTTCGTGAATAAAATTCTGCCCTTGAGCCAACTGTCCTTTGGCAAAAAGCTGTGCCATACGTGCGCTGGTACCTGTTCCACATGGCGAACGGTCAATAGCTTTGTCGCCATAAAAAACAGCATTTGCTGCATCCGAATTGGGATTTTTAGGTGTGCCTGTCCATAAAACATGGCTAGCACCTTGAACGGTTTTATCTAGCGGGTGCGTACATTGAACTTTCGCGTTTATTGCTTCTCGGACTCTAGGGCTGTACTTTAAAATTTGCCCTGCAGTTAAATGTTCAATGCCTTTATAATTCGTCTGCGGCTCAACAATAATGTAGAAATTACCTCCATAGGCAATATCTACTTTAAGCTCACCTAGCTCAGGTATCTCAATAACTATCGAGCGGTGTGCTAAATATGCGGGTACATTATAAATTTTTACCCACTGTACTTTGCCATCAGTCATTTCATAGTTAATATGAATACGCCCAGCTGGTGTGTCTAACAGCAAAGTACCTGGCACTTTTGCATGTAATAAGCCATGCTCCAAAGCGAAGGTAACAATACCCATCGTACCGTGACCACACATAGGTAAACATCCTGATGTTTCCACGAATAATATAGCTGCATCACCATCTTCCGTGGTGGGTGGATATAAAAACCCGCCCGACATCATATCGTGACCCCTAGGCTCAAACATGAGCGCCTGGCGTATCCAATCGTGATTTTGCAAAAAATCCTGGCGCTTCTCACTCATGCTCAACCCGCTTAATTGCGGGTGACCACTGGTTATTAGCCTTACTGGGTTACCACAGGTATGGCCGTCAATACAAAAAAAGGTCCCTTTGAGCATAACTTATTCCAAATTAAATTTTGTTAAATCAAAGTGGCTTGCCGACGCTTCATTGTAAAGCGAGGTGACAGCTACTTTGATGTCTGCCGTAACCAGTTCAATAATGCCGTGAACGCCTTCGTTATTTAGTTCATCATTTACTGTTGATGCAAAATTAACGGCGTTATTTGCATTGAACTGAGTCGTTATTACTGAATAGACTCCTTGCCAATTTACTGCCATTTTTATTACCTAATTTATGTTTAGACTTGATATGATAGGTATATTGTATACAATAATCAATATGCCAATGTGGCATTTTACAAATTTATAGGTGCATGGTTCTAAACCAAAAAAGAAAGTTATGCTAAGGCACTGTAAGTAAATAACTAATAATTAATAATTAATAATTAAAGTTGTTACAGCGTTGATTATTAATGGTACACAAAACAACACAGCCCGTTTATTACAGGCTAACAACGCAAATAGTATTAAGTGGAGTAACACATTTTGGCAGAACAAAAAAAACAACAAATAGCTGTGGTTGGTGCTGGAATTATTGGCATTTGTTGTGCACTTAACCTACAACGAGCTGGCTTTTCCGTCACTTTGTATGACGAAAATGGATTGGCTCAAGGCTGTTCAAAAGGTAATGCGGGGCATTTTGCTACCGAACAAATCTTTCCACTTGCACACCCATCATTATTGAAAAAGTTACCGGGTATGTTATTCAACCCATTGGGTCCACTACGCATAGATTGGCGCTATATTTTTAAAGCGCTGCCATGGTTTTGGCTGTTTACAAAAAATATGAGAAGTAAAACCTACAGTGCAAATATAGAAGCGCTTAAAGCATTAAATAACAGAGCTATAACTGCATACGAGCACTTGCTCAATGAGTTTAATTTAGCCCACTTACTCACAAAAAAAGGAAGTTTGTTAACTTTTGAAACAACATCGCTCACACATATAAAAAAAATTTATAATAGCTTTATAGCTCAAGGTATTGCTGTTGAACTACTCAGCGCTGAAGAGGTTAAATTATTAGAGCCAACCCTATCGGCAGTAATAACACATGCTTTATTATTTAAAGATGTAGCCCACAGCGTAGATCCTTATTTTTTTTGCATTAATTTAGCTGAACAATTTAGTGCACTAGGGGGGAAGTTTTGCCAACAAAAAATATCTAAAATTAAGCAGTCTGACGGCGGGTATATACTCAGTAATAATCAACAAACATTTTTCGTTGATAAAGTTGTTGTTGCAGCAGGAGCATGGAGTAAATCGCTAATAGAGCCTTTAGGTTATAAGGTGCCATTAGATACTGAACGTGGTTACCACTGCATGCTAGCAAGTAATTATGGCTTATCTAGGCCTGTTGCGTCTGCAGAACGAAATTTTATTATGACCCCTATGATCCAAGGACTCCGTATTGCAGGCACTGTTGAATTTGCTGGCACTGAGCGAGAAATGAACGAAAAACGTGCTTTTGCATTAGTACCGCACGCAAAAGCAATGCTAAGTAATTCTTCTATTCCATCAGAACCGAGTAGCATATGGATGGGTTGTAGACCATCTTTGCCAGACTCATTACCCGTAATAAGTGAAGCACCTTACCACCCTAATTTATTTTTTGCCTTTGGCCACCAGCATCTCGGTTTAACACAAGGTGCCGTCACAGGAGAATTAATCACTAGTTTATGTTTAAGACAAGACGCAGAGATTGATCTAACACCTTATAGTATATGCCGATTTAACACCCAAGCGGCAAGTAATTCACACATACCATTTGCGCAATAAGCACATTAACTAGGAGAGTATAATGACAACCAAAGGTATTGGCATTCAAACCAAAGAACAAGCACTTGCTAGTTTGAATGATATGACTGAAGATTTAACCCCGATTCAACCACAAGAGCACCTAGAACGAATTAAAAAAGCTCAGCAATACATGCAGGCCAATGGTATTGATGCCATATATTTAAATGCAGGCACAAACCTTACTTACTTTACGGGAATGCGTTGGTATGCAAGTGAGCGTCTGGTGGGAGCAATTTTACCTGCTAATGGTAGTGTGCAATATATTGCTCCGTATTTTGAAATTGGTTCATTAAATGGCTTTAAAGTGATTGATGGTCCAATTCACGGTTGGCAAGAGCATGAAAGTCCATACGCATTATTTGTCAATATATTATCTGAAATGGGTATTGCTGCTAATGGCACAGTTGGTATTGACGAAAGCGCACAGTTCTTTATTTTTGATGGCATTAATAAAGCCCAAAATGGCTTAAAGTTAGTTAATGCACAGCCTGTTACTGCACATTGTCGCATGCATAAATCAGCCAATGAACTTGCATTAATGCAATGTGCTATGGATATGACGCTGGCGGTACATAAAGCAACTGCCAGTATGCTACATGAAGGCATCAGTACCACTGAAGTAGAAGCGTTTATAAAGCAAGCACACCAAAAAGTAGGCGCACCAGGCAATTACTTTTGCATTGTATTATTTGGTTTTGCAACTTCTTTCCCCCATGGTGTAAAAGACGCGCAAATATTAAAAAAAGGTGACATGGTATTAATTGATACTGGTTGTAAAGTGCATGATTACTTATCAGATATCACCCGCACCTACGTATTTGGTGAAGCGAGCGATCGCCAGCGCCAATTTTGGAACTATGAAAAAGCGGCACAAATTGCTGCATTTAATGAAGCAAAAATAGGCCAAACATGTGAAGCCGTAGATGCTGGAGCTCGTAATTATTTAACAGCACAAGGGTTGGGTCCTGAATACCAAACTCCTGGCTGCCCGCATCGCACTGGCCACGGCATTGGCTTAGACATTCATGAATGGCCATATTTAGTAGGCGGTGATAAAACCCCTCTTACTAAAGGTATGTGTTTTAGTAACGAACCAATGCTAGTTGTACCTGATGAATTTGGCGTGCGATTAGAAGATCACTTTTATATGACTGAATCAGGACCTAAATGGTTTACAGAACCCGCACACAGTATTGATAATCCATTTGGCTTGGCTGAGTAAGCCAGATAAACAAAAAATAAATTCGGCTATATAATATAATATTAAACAGCACAGTTGCTCAAACTGTGCTGTTATTATGCCACTTTATGCGTGTACTAATTAAGTTAAAGTTCTCTGCGGTTTGTGTCAACTAAGCCCTCGTCACCCTCTGCTATACAAGTAAATAATCGCTGTATAAACCTAAAACTCTGCATGTTTTTAACTCATATTTTAAAGGGTAAGTTAAGTATGTAAACGTTATTATTAGTTTACTTTTAAACCCAAACACCATACCATTTATTGTATACAATATACATAAATACAAGGTGACGATAATGATAAAAAGTATAATCCTTCTACTACTCGTATTTTTAACTGTAGCTTGCCAACCACAAGCAGCGACTTATATTAAAAACCCTATTAAACCAATAACACCAGCACCATTAAAAGCTGATATAGCAGTGAACGGTTACACAAGTACACTAAAGGACATAGATATTAAGTTTTTGGGTAAAGAAGTTCCCTACACTTATAGTGAGAGTAAAATTGCTAATAGCCGAGGTTATAATTGGTGGATAAGCAAGCACTTTGCACTTAAAAGTGACCTACCTGAAGAAAAAGTAAGGCTATATTTAGAGTTATTAGAGATGTCTTATCCACACTATGTTGCGTTGTTTGGGATGGAGCCACCTAATATTGAACGCCAACGGATTGCTGTGGTTTATGGTAGTAGTCGTTCAAGAGTCCGTGAAGCTATGCTTGATGATGGTTTTTTACGTGGCGTTCATAAAGCAGCTGGTGGTGAAACCATGTATTATAATCGCGCAGGTTACAACTTCCCTAGTCATAGAGAACATCATCAGCGCTACATCGTGATCCACGAAACAATGCATGCATTTCATATGGCATTAAATGGCCATTCTACATGGGCACCCAATTGGATAACAGAAGGTCTAGCTGATTCAGTTGCTCATCATGTTTATGATCCAAATCTGAAACAACTAACAGTAATGGTATTTGATCGTGCCCCAATGAACTATATAGAGATGGGCTTAAAACAGTATTACAGCGAGAACAAACCCACTATTGAACAAATTAACGATGATCCTGCACTTAAACGCGGTCTTAATTTTTTTATCATTCATTATCTTTTAAGTTCACCAGAGCGAGCACAATTTTTTGCTTACTTTTTAAAGCAGCTTAGGCTAGCTAACCCCCATAGTGAGTCAACCCTTTCAACGGCTAACTCATTACTTAAACACACTTTTAAAGATTGGCAAGCAATTGAACAAGGCTTCGCTGATTTTGTACAAAATATTAAGCCAAGTTTTCATATAGTGTCAGGACCATGGGAGCAAGATGGGGCTTCTTATTGGTTACGAAATACAGACTCAACTGATTTATCTCGTTTAGATATTAACCCACCGAGAAAACAGACCCACCCTGTCATGGATTTTCCTGGACCATTATCGAATCAGATTATAAATATTTCTAACAAAAACCAAGTGGCTGTTTTAATCGGTTTTGAACAATCACAGATACGCCGAAGCGAAGTCGGTGTTGCTTTACAAGCAAAACGTAGCAAACATAATCAACTATATAGGCAGCGTTTTATTGGGAAAGAACAAATAAATGATGATCAGTTGTTGGAATTTATAATCGTTGATGGTGAACGCTTGCATATAAATGGGCAAAATATAAATAAATTTAGTTCATTACAGCTAGGCTTAACACCTGAAATTAGGGAGGCCTTAATTAAAAATAAATCTATTGCCATCCTGCTTTCTTTAGAGGAGGCACATATAAAAATCACCTTAACTGCACTAAATAATAAATTAATAGAGCAGCAAATTATTCTGCCTATCGCTCGTGATATACTAACAATATTAAACACCAAAAAAATCAGCTTACTAAGTAGAAACAACAACCATTTACTTACCCCTTATTTATATCCTGCTAACTCATTTAGTAATACACAGCCATCTGTTGCCCAAATACCTAATCCCTGGGTGTTTAAAAATTATAATTTACTAAGCCGCTTATTCAGAACGTGCCAAATTCATGTCTTTAAACTAACAAATTGTGAGCTTGAATTAAGTAAGTTAATGGCAAAGCTAACAGATAAAAAACACCATACAACTATTAACTCTGAGTTAAACTTAAAGCTTAACGATTACATGAAGCGATTAGGTGATATTGGTTTTAGAGCGCTTTCTGGTATTGATTCAAGTATATACTTTAATAAAAGTGATGCTTTTTTAAGAGTTTACAACCCCACAGATTTTGAACTAAAGATTTCAGCTAACATTCAATTTTTAGATACTAAAGGGAATGTTATTGCAAAACAAAAAATAAGTAATGCGCTAAAACCCGGCACTCATAATCTCGATTTAACGAAAGTCCAAGGCGCTAAAAGTTTAAAGGTTGACCAAAAACTACAATGGCAGTCACTTAGCTATCAATCACATTTTCGTGAATCTCTAATGCCCTTTAATGGTGTTGGAATGAAATATAAGTACACCAAAAACAATAAAAACATAGGTGTTTTCAGCGTAACGCTTACAGGACCATATTCAGGTAAAACTGATGGTACGCTCACTCTTTCTGCTATTTCTGATTTAAAACCTTTAGTAATAAAAGAACTCAAACAAAAGGTGAAAATAGAACCTTATGAGAGCAGAACCTATCACTTTGAATTAGCTAATAACAGTGAGCTCACTCGTGCAAATATTACAGCATATTTAGATGTAGATGGTGAAAAAATAAGATTAGTAAAAAACGTAAACTTAACTAAATAAAATCATGCGTTTTAAGTTGCTCACAAAAGCAGCTTAAAATTCTCGCCAACCTGCGAAAAAATAAACCTGCTTAGTAGTAACATTTATAATCGCTACAAAGTAAGCTTTCTTACATGACATTAAGTTATTTAAATCATAGAGAAAAATGGGATTTTACGAGTAAATATAGATATATTGATTTTGGCAATCATTATGGATATGATAATGGCTATCATTTACAATTACCTTTTGGACTTCTTTGCTATGAAATTACTATTTAAACCAGCCAAAACTTTAGGTGCAAGCCTTTTACTAGCCTCGGCGTTTATGGCTCAACCAGTATTAGCTAACGGCCCTATTGGCGAGCATGTTAATCATCTTCAAGCTAACCTTAAAAGTTACGCAGAAGAAGTAGAATGGATGGTAGGCAAAGTTGATACCATGGTAAGCGACTACGATACTAAAGGCGCAAAATCTGTAAAAACTGATGATTTAATTGAATATTGGGAATCAGTTAAGTTTCACAGCGCAATAGAAACTAACTTTGTACCGGTATACGCTTCTATTTGGCAGGGTCTTTATGGCGTAAAAATGGCCATTGATAATAAGCAGCCTGCTGAGGAAGTTCGTAAACAACAAAAAGCGATGAACATAGCCTTGTGGCAAGGCCTTGGGGCTGTTAAGCTTGCTGCAAAATTCCAGCAAAAAGGCTTGTTAGACACTGTAAAAGCAACCGCTACAAAAGAAATGACACAAAGTGCCACAATTGATGAAATTAAGCACAAATTAGACCGTGTAGTAGCTAAATTTGCTGAGCGTTTACAAGACGAAGCAACTGAAATTGTTCATGACACTTACCTACACCTGTTTGAAGGCGTTGAAGGTACACTTATTGAGCAAGACGCTAACCTAGTTGAAGTGCTGGAAAAAGACTTTAACGTAACACTGCCACTAGCAATTAAAAACAGCAAAAGCGTAGATGAAGTACGCGATGTGATCAGTGATATGCAAACAAAATTAGACCGCGCTAAAACGCTTATAGAAAAAGCAGAAAAAGCCCGTAAGGATGTATTTTAAGTGAAGCGTAGGACCTTTATTCAAGGCCTAGCTGCGTTAGGGGTGGTTGGCTCATTGCCACTACCTCTTTCTCGTGCGCTAGCCGCTGATATAGCAAACCCAGTTTCTGTTGATGATTTACCAAAGCTTGAAGGTGAGTTAACCCTTTATTTAGGTCGAGGCGAAGGTGGTTTGTATGAAAACGTATTACAGGCAATCCAGAAAAAAAATCCAGACTTTAAACTCGGTATACGCCGAGGTCCTACTGCTGCTTTAGCAAATACCATTGTTGCAGAAGCTAAAGCCGGTGTTCGCCGCGCTGATTTATTTTGGGCGGTTGACTCAGGCGCTATAGGTTTGGTAACCGATGCAGGTCTTGCACAACCTATCCCAGGTGATTTATCTGCTCAGTTACAACCACAATTTAGATATAAAGAGTGGGCACCTGTAACTGGCCGTATTCGTACATTGCCATATAACACGTCGCGTTTGACCAAAGATCAAATTCCAACAAGTATTATGGAAATTGCCGACAGCGATTTAAGTATTGGTTGGGCGCCCGCCTACGCTTCTTTTCAATCGTTTGTAACCGCAATGCGAATTTTAGAAGGCGACGACAAAACTGCTAAGTGGCTTAAAAAAATTCAAAAACGTGCTAAAACATACGCTGGTGAATTAGGTGTTGTGATGGGCGTTGAACGCGGTGAAGTTGATATTGGTTTTGCAAATCACTATTACACTTTGCGTTTAAAATCAGGTAAGCCTGATGCCAAGCTAGATTTAGCATTTACACAAAATGATGCGGGCTGTTTAGTTAATGCATCGGGTGTATTAGCGCTTAACAATGATCCGCTTGCTACTAACTTTATGCGTTACTTACTAAGTAAAGAAGTACAAGGTTACTTAGCCAGTGAAGCGTACGAAATTCCGTTAGTAAATGGTATTACCCAACCTGAGGGTTTACCGTCACTTGCTAATATTTCTCCACCTAAAGTAGATTTAACACAGCTAGCTGATTTACGCCCTACTATAGATTTGATGCGAAGCAGCGGCGTATTGTAATGAAAATACCTGCCTCTTATCCAATGGCGCTGCTTGCAGCGCTTGTTGCGCTTACCCCTGTTTATGTATTAATTGTACTTGCAAGCGATGCAAGCTCAGTGTTTGACACCCACAATCTTCAAATTTTAGGAAACACGTTATCCTTAATGGGTTTAACGGTACTCGGATCTATTTTAATTGGTGTGCCACTTGCGTTTATTAGCGCGTATGTCCATTTACCATTTAAAAAGCTCTGGCTGGTTGTATTTGCAGCGCCGCTGGCAATTCCCAGTTATATTGGCGCCTTTACCCTCTATGCTGCTTTTGGCCCCGGTGGCGAAATAAACACCTTAACAGGAATAGAAACCCCATCTATGTATGGCCTAACCGGCGCTGCCATTGTAATGACGCTTTATACCTTCCCATTTGTAATGATGACAACTCGCTCATCCTTACTGAGCCTTGACGCGAGCATGGTTAACGCAGCGCGTACGCTTGGAATGTCGATGACGCAAAGTATATTTAAAGTAATATTACCGCGCGTAGTTAACGGTATTGCAGCAGGTTCTTTGTTAGTCGCGCTTTATACGTTATCAGACTTTGGCACGCCCGCAATGATGCGCCTAGATACCTTTACCCGCGTAATTTACGTTGAATACAACGCCTTTGCGTTAGGGCGTGCAGCCATGCTTTCGCTTCAACTGATGGTTATTGTTGGCTTTTTACTTTTAGTTGAATCACAAATAAAAACAGCGCCTGAGCGCAATGGTCGCCCGTTAATTTTATTTCCAAACAAATTACAGTTAAGTGCCATGTTTGTTACGTTTGCACCTGTTTTACTGCTTGCTATTGGCTTGCCTTTGGCTATATTTTCGCTTTGGTTAGCTCGTGATGGTTTTAGCTCATTTGATTTTAATATTGCGTGGAACTCTACGTATGCATCGGGTATTGCGGCAATTGTAGCTGTTATCGTTGCGATTCCCGTTGCACATGCCGCACTGAGTGGAAAAACGGGTCGTATAATGGAGCGTGTTACTTACTTTGGTTTTGGTATTCCGGGCATAGTAATGGGCACAGCGCTTGTTTACGGTGGTTTGCAGTTACCGTTTTTATATCAAACACTGGGATTGCTTATTATTGCTTATATGCTGCGATTTTTACCACTTGCTGTAGGCTCTGTTAGAACAAGCACTGAACACTTAGACCCGAGCTTAGTAAAGTCTGCGCGCGTATTAGGGGCAAGCCCACGTGAAGTATTTACTCGCATAACATTGCCTTTAACTATGCGCGGTATTATTGCCGGTGCAGCACTGGTGTTTTTAGAGTCAATGCGCGAACTAGAAGCCACGCTCCTACTTGGCCCAACAGGGTTTGAAACCCTCTCTACTTATTTATGGCGTGTATACGAAGCGGGCTATTTTGGTCGCGCCGCTATTCCTGGATTATTGTTAGTAGTGATATCTGCCTGCGGGTTAGCTATTATGATGTCTGGCGAAAAACGCAACCAGTTTGAACATTAAGGATTTTAAAAACAATGCTATCTGTAAGTCAGTTGTCTATAGATTATGGCAGTAACCGCGTAGTAAGCGATTTAAACTTTTCGCTTGGTGAAAATGAAATTCTTATGCTTGTAGGGCCAACAGGTTGTGGTAAAAGTACAATTTTACAAGCCCTTGCGGGCCTTATACCTATTAGCGAAGGCGAAATAAACACGGGTAAATGGCGTGCTACACCTAAATTAACCATACCTCCTGAAAAACGCAGTGTAGGTATGGTGTTTCAAGATTTTGCGTTATTTCCGCACTTAACCGTACAGCAAAACATTTGCTTTAGATTAAAAGATACAGCCCCTGCTGAGTATTGGATAAACCTACTTGGACTGAGCGATTTTAGAGATAAAAAACCAGCAACGCTTTCTGGCGGCCAAAAGCAGCGCGTCGCACTTGCACGCACCCTTGCCCACCAGCCTGACTTTGTATTACTTGATGAGCCGCTTTCTAACTTAGATGCTGCCCTTAAAGACATGCTTCGCTGGGATATTAGAAACGCACTTAAAGCCGCTGGCGTACCTGCTATTTGGGTAACACATGACCAAGAAGAGGCACTTTCTGTTGGCGATCGTGTTGGCGTTTTAAAAGGCGGTGAAATTCAACAAATTGATACGCCAGAGCGCTGCTTTAGTACCCCAAACAATCGCTTTGTGGCACGTTTTTTAGGTGAGGCGAGCTTTATTAGCGGCCAATTTAGCCAAGGACAAGCCACTACTTCAATTGGTAATGCTCCCGCTCATGGCGTTGACTGTGAAAGTGGCGACGTTGATGTACTACTTCGACCAGACGATGTATTACTCGTTCAAAGCAGTGTTGGCAGTAACGGCGAAGTTATTTGGGTACGCTTTGAAGGTGGCAGCCGCTTGTGCGCTGTAAAACTTGCGTGCTCTACTGTTGTAACTAGTCGAGTAAGCCATGAAGTTGTGGTAAACCCTGGCGATGAAGTACATGTATCACTAAGTACATCCCACCCACTAGCGGTTTATAAATCTACAGACTGATATAAATATTGATGTAGGTATTAATTTAAACACTAATACCTACATCAATACTTGCTATTTAGACCCAAAATTCAGTTTAAATACGCTCCCCGTAAAAGCCTGTTGCGCTTAAAACTAATACCTTTTACCTTTAAAAAACTCACCATAGTCAATAAACAAAAATAATATGCAGGTTAATTTATGAACCTCTTGCTATTAATCAGCTGTTGCTGTTTACTGAACAAAGATTAATGTTCAAATAGTTCCTCTCAGATATCGCTTATCAAGTTACGCCTTTTATATTAGTTGAAACCACACACACACATCAAAACACATTATTAAGCATTGCTTTTAGCGAACGTATTATAAAAATAAAGCTATAATCACAGCATTCCTGAACCTTAATTATCCTTTAAACGTTTATAAAGTTGTTCAGCCCTTAATGGTACAAAGGAACTAGATAGTGAATAAAATAAGTACCAAGAAAGAACTATTAGAATACTCTGAAAGTATTGTAAATACAGTTCGTGAGCCACTAATTGTTTTAGACCAGCACTTAAGAGTAGTAACAGCGAGTCGCTCATTTTATGAGTTTTTTCGCGCTAATCACAAAGACACCGTTGGAAAGTTAATATACAACCTTGGTAATAATCAATGGAACATTCCCAAGCTGCGTGAATTACTAGAAACGATATTGCCTCAAAAAACGAGTTTTGATGATTATAAAGTTGAGCACAATTTTAAAACAATTGGTTGGCGTACAATGCTGCTCAACGCAAGGCAAATTAAACGCACTCAGTCAAAAGATCGCATAATTTTATTGTCTATCGAAGATATTACCGAACGTAATGCGATTCAAGAAGGGTTAGTAAAAGCAAATAAAGCACTTGAAGTATTAACAAACGATTTAGAAAGTGCTGCACGAGTAAAGTCTGAGTTTTTAGCTAATATGTCGCATGAACTTAGAACCCCACTTAATTCTATTAATGGATTTTCTGAAGTGCTTTACGATGAAACATTCGGCACTTTAAACGACAAACAAAAACAATATGTCAAAAATGTATTGGTGAGCGGCAAACATTTATTGTTACTTATTAACGAAATATTGGACATGGCTAAAATTGAAGCCGGTAAAATGACCCTTACTATTTCTCACCTACCGATACGCCAAGTATTATACGAAATTACAGGCCTTACAGCAGATACAGCTAATCAGAAGCAACTGGATATGTGCCTTGAAATTGCTGATGACTTGCCACCAATTGAAGCAGACTCCCTTAAGGTTAAACAGATACTTTATAATTTGCTTTCAAATGCAGTGAAGTTTACACCCGATGAGGGTCAAATTGGTGTCAAAACACGACATACAGATACTGAAATAGAGATAACAATTTGGGATACGGGTATAGGTATAGCTGCTGAAAATATGGAAAAAATATTTGAAGGTTTTTTTCGCATTGAAACTCCCTACTCTAGATTAACAGAAGGTACAGGGCTAGGACTGCCTATTGCAAAAAGTCTAGTTAAGTTGCATGGGGGCGAATTTGTTATTGAATCTGAAGGTGTCAACAAGGGCACATCGGTTCGTATCACTTTGCCTATTAAACAAAAGCAGATGGTAAAGAATAATGAAAACCAAAATAGTTGTAGTTGACGATAATGCCAATAATTTATTGTTAGAGAAAGATCTCTTACTCATGGCAAATTTTAAAGTGTTTACTGCTATGAATGCAAAGGATGCACTTTTAACAATAAGACGTGAAATCCCGGAAGTAATTATATTAGATGTTCAACTCCCAGATATGTCTGGGACAGAAATTGCTAAAATTTTGCGAGATGAAATAGAAACGGCAAATATTCCTATCGTTTTTGTTACGGCTTCTGTTTTACCCGCAGATATAGACCAATTGCTGTGTATACCTAACAGCGCATATATTTCTAAACCTATAAATACGCGTACATTCGCAAAAGAAATTAGCTCATATATAAAGTAATAATAATTTTAAATTTAAGCTTCAATGCACAAGGAAAAGTTAATGAAAGATCACCCAGTAATTTTGATTGTAGATGATAACCTTCAAAATATAGAACTCATGCAAGCGTATCTTGAACCAAAAGGATATAAAACGGTAACAGCTACTGGTGGTCAACAAGCATTAGACATTTTAGCAAATCAGCCTATTGATCTTATTTTACTCGATATTATGATGCCGGGTATGAACGGCTTTGAAGTAACACGTCGTGTACGTGGAGACGCTTTATTAAAGCTATTGCCTATCGTCCTTATTACCGCTTTAAGAGAGACAAAAGAGCGAGTTAAAGGCATTGATGCTGGTTGCGATGACTTTATTACAAAGCCTGTAGATAAAAATGAGCTGTTATCACGCGTTAAGTCTCTTCTAAAGATTAAAGACTATAATGATTTAAGAACAAATTATCAGAAACAACTAGAAGCGGAAGTTGCCCAAAGAACAGAATCATTAAAGCAAGCAATGCTAAGCCTAAAAGAAGCTTCACTCGAAACAATTAATAGGCTAACTAAAGCTGCTGAATATAAAGATGAAGAGACCGGAGCGCATATTAAACGCATGAGCTTATATTCGGAAGCCGTTGCACGCAGCTTTGGATTAGATGAGACAACAGTTGAAAATATTTTATTTTCGGCATCTATGCATGATCTCGGAAAAATATCTACACCTGACCATATCTTGCTAAAAGCCGGTCAATTAGATGCTGCAGAATGGGAAATAATGAAACAGCATACCGTTGTAGGCGCTAATATACTTTCAGGTTCTGATTCAGAAGTTATTAAACTAGGTGAAATTATTGCCCGCTCACATCACGAAAAATGGGACGGCTCTGGTTATCCTGATGGCTTAAAAGGTAATGAAATTCCAATTTCAGCACGCGTTGTTGCTATTGCCGATGTATTTGATGCTCTCTCATCAAAGCGTCCTTATAAAAAATCATTCTCACAAGAGAAAACATTTGCCATTATCAAAGATGGTAGTGGTAATCACTTTGATCCCGCAGTAGTGGATGCTTTTTTTGCAGTTCAAGAAGAAATTCTAGCGATTAAACAAAAGTATGCTGAAAAATAACACGTCCATAATTAATTAGAGGAAACCCCATGAACGGACCAAACCCAAATAATCCTTCACCAATGGAAGGTTTTCCTCAAGTAGGTTTTTTAAAAAACTTTATTACTTCCGCCAATATTGAAGTAGGCGATTATACTTATTATGACGATCCTGATGGCCCTGAAAATTTTGAAAAAAATGTGCTTTACCATTTCGATTTTATAGGTGACCGTCTCATTATCGGGAAATTCTGCGCCATCGCTAAAGACGTTACTTTTATAATGAATGGTGCTAACCATCAAACTTCTGGCTTTTCTACCTATCCCTTTTTTATATTTGGTAATGGCTGGGAAAAGTCTGCACCAAAATCAAATGATTTACCCTTTAAAGGCAATACAGAAATTGGTCATGATGTTTGGATTGGGTATAACGCTACAATTATGCCCGGAGTAAAAATTGGCAGCGGCGCTATTATTGCCAGTAAATCAGTTGTCACCTACGATGTACCTGCTTATAGCGTTGTGGGTGGAAACCCCGCTAAAGTGATAAAAAACAGATTTGACGATAAAACAATAAATACGCTGCTAGATATAGCTTGGTGGGATTGGAGCAATGAAAAAATCACTGCTCATTTAGATGCTATAACTCAAAATGATTTAGACCTGCTGTCTAAACTTTAGCACTACCACTCAAACATGTAAGCCATTTTACTTATTGTTTTAAGCGGGACATTATGAGAATTACGCTTAGCATATAAGTGCTGCATTGATTTGTCTTTCACTTCACCCACTATTACTTCTTTTACTTGATAACCTAGAGCAACAGCAGCTTGAGAGTAAGCTATAAATTCCCACTTTTTAATATTGGTGTTATCTACAATTACCAATGGCATACCTTGAGCAAGTGCATTTATAAAGCGCGCTAAATTTAAATTATGAAATTGCGACAATTTAAATTTATCGAAATGATATTCGCCCTGCTCATTAATAAAGTAATCATCAGTTGAGCAGATTAGGTATTGGCTTTCGTCAACTCCACCTAATTCGTCAGCAAGGCTTTGCGCATAATAAGACTTACCGCTTCCTGGTAGTCCTCGTAAAATAAAAACTTGTTTCATAGCATCGATTTTTTAAGTGTGAATAAATATTAATTTGATTTGTTTGTTAATAATGCCACAAAATCATTAAATTTAAGAGCAACAAATCATAATAGTGGCAATTAAACTCTAAAAACTGTTTAAAAATAAACCGCATGCATAAAAACTTTTAAAGAGTTGCCCACAATAGTTTTTTTATTCAACTTTACTAGGTAAGATACAGGGTTCAAGTGCAGCGCCGTTTATGTGCAATTTATGCCCGAGTGTTGCGCACAGTTAAAATAAAATAGTTAGGCAACTTATATCATTGGAGTGAAGATGAGCCATTTAGCGATTTCAGAGCTATTAAAAGGCAATGTTGCGGTAGACAGCCAAGTAACAATTAAGGGCTGGATCCGTACTCGCCGCGATTCAAAAGCAGGAATTTCATTTTTAGCCGTTCATGACGGTTCGTGTTTTGATCCTATTCAAGCGGTAGTTCCTAATTCACTGAATAATTATGATGAAGTTACTAGCTTAACAGCCGGTTGTTCTGTGTCGGTTACTGGTGTTTTAGTACAATCTGCTGGCCAAGGTCAATCTTACGAAATTCAAGCTAACACTGTGACTGTATTAGGTTGGGTAGAAAACCCAGATTCATACCCAATGTCGGCAAAGCGCCACAGCATTGAGTACTTACGTGAGCATGCTCACCTTCGCCCTCGTACAAACATGATTGGCGCAGTAACACGTGTACGTAACTGTTTAGCACAAGCTATTCACCGTTTTTACCACGAGCAAGGTTTTTACTGGATCAGCACGCCAATCATTACGGCAAGTGACTGTGAAGGCGCTGGCGAAATGTTCCGTGTATCAACGCTTGATATGCAAAACTTACCGCTTACAGATAAAGGCGAAGTTGATTACAGCGAAGATTTCTTCGGTAAAGAAGCATTCCTTACTGTATCTGGCCAATTAAACGGCGAAACTTACGCGTCTGCAATGTCAAAAATTTACACGTTTGGCCCAACATTCCGTGCAGAAAATTCAAATACATCTCGCCACCTTGCAGAATTTTGGATGGTAGAACCTGAAGTTGCGTTTGCTGATTTAGAAGACATCGCAAAACTTGCTGAAAACATGCTTAAGTATGTATTTAAAGCCGTACTTGAAGAGCGCCGTGATGACATGGAATTTTTTGCACAACGTGTAGAGAAAACCGCAATTACTCGCTTAGAAGAATTTGTAGATAAAGACTTCGCACAAGTTGATTACACAGACGCTGTAGAAATCCTTAAAACATGTGGTAAAAAGTTTGAGTACGCTGTTGAATGGGGTGTTGATTTACAGTCTGAGCACGAACGTTACTTAGCTGAAGAGCACTTTAAAGCACCGGTAGTTATTAAAAACTACCCGCGCGATATTAAAGCATTTTACATGCGCCAAAACGAAGACGGAAAAACCGTTGCTGCAATGGACGTAGTAGCACCAGGTATTGGTGAGATCATTGGTGGTTCACAACGTGAAGAACGCCTTGATGTACTTGATGCACGCCTAGAAGAAATGGGCTTAAACAAAGAAGATTACAGCTGGTACCGCGATTTACGTAAATACGGTAGCGTGCCGCATTCAGGCTTTGGTTTAGGCTTTGAACGCTTAGTTGCTTATGTAACAGGTATGGGCAACGTACGTGACGTTATTGCCTTCCCTCGTACTAAAGGCAGCGCAACTTACTAATACTAAGTTAGCCGTTTATAAATACTAAAAACCAGCCAATTGGCTGGTTTTTTTGTGTTTTTAATTTACCGTATAAAAAAGCCGCAGCACTCTAAGAGCACCACGGCTTTCAACCAGAATAAATTTTGCTTAATTAAGCGTTATAAAGCGCCTTCAAGCTGAGGTAGCACTTCAAATAAATCAGCGACTAGGCCGTAATCTGCTACTTGGAATATTGGCGCATCAGGATCTTTATTAATCGCAACGATTACTTTTGAGTCTTTCATGCCCGCTAAATGCTGAATAGCACCGCTGATACCTACTGCAATATATAAGTTAGGCGCTACAATTTTACCTGTTTGCCCTACTTGCATGTCGTTAGGTACAAAGCCTGCATCAACTGCTGCACGCGATGCGCCAATAGCTGCACCTAGTTTATCGGCAATACCATTAAGTAATGCAAAGTTTTCGCCGTTTTGCATACCGCGACCACCCGATATGACCACACTAGCAGCTGTAAGCTCAGGGCGTTCTGATTCTGTTTGCTCAACACTTACAAAGCTGCTTAATTGCGAATCTGATACTGTATCTACATTTGTTATAGCAACAGCTGATTGCTCACCTTGTAAATCAAAGCTACTGGCACGTACGGTAATTACTTTTTTACTGTCGAGTGATTTAACCGTGGCGATTGCATTACCTGCATAAATAGGTCGTTTAAATGTATCTGCGTCCACTACTGCGATAATTTCAGAAATTTGCGCAACATCTAAAAGCGCGGCAACACGTGGCATAAAGTTTTTGCCTGTTGTCGTTGCACTTGCAACAATGTGGCTGTAGTCATCGCTAAGCGATAAAACTAAATCGGCCATGCTCTCAGCTAACTGGTGTTCATAAACGCTATTATCGGCAACTAAAACATTATTTACGCCATCAATGCTAGCAACGTGTGAGCTCATTGCGCTTAAGTTGTTACCTGCAATAAGTACATCAACAGGAAAACCCATTTTTACTGCAGCGTTAATAGTTTTTGAGGTTTCTGGTTTTAAGGCACCGTTGTCGTGCTCTGCAATTACGAGTGTTTTCATTTAAATCACCTTTGCCTCTGTTTTTAATTTTTCTACAAGCTGTGCAACGTCTTCAACAATAATTCCTGCGGTGCGTTTAGCTGGCTCTTCTACGCTCATTAATTGAATTCGCGGTGTTAAATCAACACCAAGCGAATCAGCTGCTATTACTTCAAGCGGCTTACGTTTGGCTTTCATAATATTTGGCAGTGATGCGTAACGAGGCTCGTTTAAGCGTAAATCAGTTGTAACAACCGCCGGTAAGTTAAGTGCTACCGTTTGCAGGCCCCCATCAACTTCGCGGGTTACGTTTACTTTGCCATTTTCAATAACAACCTTGGATGCAAATGTACCTTGGCCACGTTTAGTTAAAGCCGCTAGCATTTGACCTGTCTGGTTATTATCTGAATCGATTGACTGCTTACCTAAAATTACAAGTTCAGGAGATTCTTGCTCTACAATTTTAGCGAGTAGCTTTGCAATATGGAGTGACTCGAGCTTTTCATCGGTTTCGATGTGAATGGCTTTGTCGGCACCCAGTGCTAGTGCTGTGCGTAATTGCTCTTGAGATGCTTTAGGACCAATAGTAACAGCAACAACTTCGCTGGCCGTACCGGCTTCTTTAAGGCGAATCGCTTCTTCTATAGCAATTTCACAAAACGGGTTCATTGCCATTTTTACGTTGGTTAAATCAACGTCGCTGTTATCACTTTTAACGCGTGCTTTTACGTTGTAATCAATCACTCTTTTTATTGGTACGAGAACTTTCATAGGAACTCCATAATTATTGAAACCTATAAGGTGACGTGCACGTCAACCTATTTATTTTATGAAATTAGACTACTTCCTGTTGACGTAAACGTCAACCTAAAATAACCTTTAACTATTCACAGTCTGTAACGTTTAATTTGCAAGGTTATAAATAGGCTGTACACCTTATTTAAATGCGTAGTAAACATTCGAATAAGTCCGTCATAGATAAAGAGGTTATTATGGTCGAACGTGAAACCATGGAATTTGATGTAGTAATTGTTGGTGCAGGACCTGCTGGGCTTTCAAGTGCAATAAAACTGGCGCAATTAGCACAAGAAAAACAACAAGAGTGCATGATTTGCGTAGTCGAAAAAGGTTCTGAAGTGGGTGCACATGTACTATCTGGTGCTGTATTTGAAACCAAAGCTTTGGATGAGCTACTACCAAGTTGGCAAGAACTGGGCGCCCCTGTTACAACCAAAGTAACTAACGATGAAATTTATTGGTTTAATAATGAGCAAAAAGCGACATCTATCCCCCACTTTGCTACGCCTAAAACATTCCATAATGATGGTAACTACATTGTGTCTATGGGTAATGTATGTCGATGGCTTGCAGAGCAAGCTGAAAACTTAGGCGTAGAGATATTCCCAGGATTTAGTGCTCACTCTTTAATAATTGAAGATAAAGCAGTAAAAGGCATTATTACTGGCGATATGGGAGTCGACAAAGACGGTAATGAAAAAGACGGTTACATGCCAGGCATGGAACTTAGAGCAAAATACACTATTTTTGCTGAAGGTTGCCGAGGACATTTAGGTAAGCAGCTAATTAATGAATTTGCACTTGATGCAGATTCATCGCCACAACATTACGGTTTAGGCTTTAAAGAAATTTGGCAAATAGATGAAAGTAAACATGAGCTAGGCAAAGTAGTTCATGGTACAGGCTGGCCACTCAGCGGCGATACTAATGGTGGTGCATTTATGTATCACAGCGAAAACAATCAAGTTGTTGTAGGTTTAATTGTTGATTTAAATTACTCAAATCCGCATTTAAGTCCATTTGATGAATTTCAACGCATTAAGCACCATCCTGTATTTAAAAAGGTACTTGAAGGCGGTGAACGTATTGCATACGGTGCACGTGCAATAGCCAAAGGCGGCTTACATTCATTACCAAAAATGCATTTTGCTGGTGGATTACTTGTAGGGTGCGATGCGGGCACACTTAATTTTGCAAAAATTAAAGGTAATCACACTGCAATGAAATCGGGAATGATTGCCGCTGAGGTTATTTTTGAAGCACTGCAAAATGAATTAGCAAATACCGATTTAACCAATTATCAAACTGCGTTTGAAAAAACGTGGGCATACAAAGAGCTATATCAATCTCGTAACTTTGGCCCTGCTATGCACAAATTAGGTAAGTTTGTAGGGGGTGCATACAACACGCTTGATCAAAATATCTTTAATGGCGCTTTACCGTTTACGTTTAAAGATAATACGCCCGATCACTCTACCCTTGTTGATGCTAACGCCGCAGACAAAATAGCGTATCCAAAACCAGATGGGGAATTGAGCTTTGATAAACTTTCAAGTGTGTTTTTATCAAATACGAATCACGAAGAATCACAGCCTTGTCATTTAAAGCTCAAAGATCCGTCAATCCCTATTAACGTAAATCTATTGAAATTTGATGAGCCTGCACAGCGTTATTGCCCAGCAGGCGTTTACGAAGTGCAAGAAGTAGAAGGCAGTAAAGAGTTTGTTATAAACGCTCAAAACTGTGTGCATTGTAAAACCTGTGATATTAAAGACCCTAGTCAAAATATTACATGGGTAACACCTGAAGGCGCTGGTGGACCAAACTACCCGAATATGTAACTAAATTATGCGCTAGATACGTATTTAAGTACTATTTTTACATATAAATTATAAACATATCCTAAATTGCAGGGGCTTCGGCCCCTTTTTTACGTTATGCTAATAGTAGTTTTAATAAATATGAGTATTATCTATGCCGTCGTCAAAAGTTGTTTTTCGTTTTTTAGCAGAGCCTACCGATGTAAATTTCGGAGGTAAAGTTCATGGTGGGGCCGTCATGAAATGGATTGACCAAGCAGGCTATGCCTGTGCTGCTGGTTGGAGTGGTCATTACTGTGTAACGGTTTCGGTTGCAGGTGTTAAATTTAGACGCCCTATTCTAGTAGGCCAAATTGTAGAAGTAGAAGCAAAAATTGCCCATACGGGTAGAAGTAGCATGCAAATATTTATTCAAGTTAGATGTGGCGACCCAAAAACACAGAACATGGTAGAAACAAACCACTGTGTTATTAGTTTTATTGCTATGGACGAAACTGGCTACCCAATAGAAGTCCCTTCGTTTAAAGCCGTAACCGAAGAAGATATTAAATTAGAAAACTACGCTATAAAAATGAAAGAAATTGCGATAGAAACAGAAAACTTGCTTCATACAGTTTAGATACCAAAATAATCATTTAAGAATGTATCCTATACCTATAGGCATGTAAAAAACTCATAATGTTTTGTAAAACATACAACTTATATTTGAAAACAAAATCATCAAAAAGTTCAGTTTGTTTATAAAACAATCTAAACGCCATAATAACTAATACAAAAGTAGCTATTATGGCGTTTTAATATCATTTTTAAAATTGGCATGTTCGCTGCAACTAGATAATTGTCGTTTGATAAGTTTAATCAAACATTTAAATTATTTTAAAGGAGCTATTCAATGATTAAAACACTTTCTCTTTCTGCACTTGCTTTAGCAACAATGGGTTTTAACTCTGCAGCACACGCTGACATTTCTGATTTCGATTCTCCACGTATCTACACAGGTATTGGTTACGGTCAATATTCTTTTGAATTTGAAGATAGCGATAACGACACTGATTTTGACGACGATGCACAAATGCTTAAAGGTTACGTTGGTGCACAATTTAATGAATACTTAAGCTTAGAGCTTGCATATCAAAACTTTGATGAAGTGAGTGATATCGACAGCAAAGCTGAAATTGATGGCGTATCGCTTGCCGCACGTTTGGGCTATCCTATCACTGAGAGCTTTTCTGTGTATGCAAAAGGCGGTTGGCTTGAATGGGATGCTGATTACACACAAGATTTACCAGTAGGCGGTGTAACAGCTTCTACAGATGGTGGTGATGCGTTTTATGGTGCGGGTATTGAATACGCACTTACAACAAATGTACAATTTCGTTTAGAGTACGAACGCTACAAACTTGATGACGATATTGATCCAGATATGGATGTAGCATCTGTATCAGTTCAGTACATGTTTTAATTAATATTTAACATGTATAAAAGGTAAGCCTAAGTGCTTACCTTTTTTGTTTCAGGCTCTTTTTAATTAATACACTCATATAAACCATTCAGTCTAATTAAAGATTTAAACCGAGCGGTTTATAAGTAATAAACTTTCTTACCTTAATGCGATAAAGACTAAATGCGGGTAGAATAGCGCTCTATTTTATTTGTACCCGAGTACTATGAGCGATTACACCATTTCGGCTATTGGCCACATTGAATCTCCTTATAAACAAAAGTTTGCTATACCTAGGCAACCGCGTTTAGTGCCCCAAGCTAAAGCAAAGCTTATTTTTGCACCTGATTTTAATCGCGAAGAATTTGTACGCGGGCTCGATGAATTTACTCATATTTGGTTGCTATTTCGTTTTCACGAAACAGCTGATAAAGGTTATTCTGCTATGGTACGCCCTCCACGATTAGGTGGTAATGAGCGAAAAGGCGTATTCGCTACCCGCGCTACATTTAGACCCAACGCGATTGGAATGAGCGCAGTAAAACTTGAAGGCATTGAATATAAAAACGGACAACTTAGCTTATTACTTGCTGGGATTGATTTACTTGATGGCACACCAATCATTGATATAAAACCGTATTTGCCTTATTCAGACTCAATGCCCGATGCAAGCGCTGGCTTTGCTGACACGCGCCCTGAAACACAAATGACGGTTGAATTTAGCCCTCAGGCAATTGAGTTCGTTAATGCCCAAACACAATACCCAGACTTACATGATTTTATAGCGAATGTTTTAAAACAAGATCCTCGCCCTGCTTATAAAAAACAAAAAGAAGAAATGCAAAGCTACGGGATGACTCTCTATGACTTTAATATTCGCTGGCAGGTTAATGATGCACATAACTTAGTAACAAGCATAGAAAAAAACTAAATAACTCACTTAGCGCTTTAGTGTAAAAGCATCCGCTGGTAAACTTAAGCTCTATTAAAAGAATATAATTACTCTATTTCGGAAAAAACATGCGTACAAGCCAATATATACTCGCAACACTTAAAGAAACGCCATCAGATGCTGAAATTGTATCGCATCAGTTAATGCTTAGAGCCGGTATGATCCGTCGCGTCGCTTCGGGTTTATACACTTGGTTACCCTCTGGTTTACGCGTGCTACGTAAAGTAGAAAACATTGTACGTGAAGAAATGGACAAAGCTGGCGCCATTGAAATGCTAATGCCTGTTATTCAACCTGCTGATTTGTGGGAAGAGTCTGGTCGTTGGAATGAATTTGGTCCTGAGCTTATGCGCTTTACAGACCGTCATAACCGTACGTTTGCACTTGGCCCAACACACGAAGAAGTTATTACAGATTTTGTTCGTAAAGAAATAAGCAGCTACAAACAACTACCGGTTACTTTATACCAAGTACAAACTAAAGTACGCGACGAACGTCGTCCTCGCTTTGGGGTAATGCGTGCTCGTGAATTTACAATGAAAGATGCCTACTCTTTTCACTTAAGTGAAGAGTGTTTAGATGCAACTTATCAAGCAATGCACAAAGCATACTGTAACATTTTTGAGCGGTTAGGCCTTGATTACCGCCCTGTTATAGCCGATACAGGCTCTATTGGTGGTAGCGTATCGCATGAATTTCATGTACTTGCTGAATCGGGCGAAGATGCAATTGCATTTAGTGATGGCAGTGATTACGCCGCTAACATTGAAAAAGCAGAAGCTCTGGCACCTATTGAAGCTCGCCCTGAAGCATCAAAAGAGCTTAAAGCGTTTCCAACACCTGACGCTAAAACTATTAACGAGCTTAAAAAATACTACGGTGTTAAGCCACATCGCGGTGTTAAAACGTTAATTGTTTATGGTACGCCTGATGAAAATGAAGTACGTGGTTTAGTTGCCTTAGTACTGCGTGGCGATCACGAATTAAATGAACTAAAAGCTGAAAAACACCCATTAGTAGACTCTCCGCTTGAAATGGCAACAGAGGCGGATATTGTTGCTGCTATTGGCGCAAAGCCTGGCTCATTAGGCCCTGTTGGCTTATCAATGCCTATTATTGTTGATAGAACAGCTAACATACTTGCTGATTTTGTTGCCGGTGCAAATAAAGACGACGAGCATTACAGCGGTATTAACTGGGATCGTGACGTAACTGATTACGACGTTGCTGATATTCGTAATATTGTTGAAGGCGATATGAGCCCATGTGGTGAAGGTACTTTGCAAATTAAACGCGGTATTGAAGTTGGGCATATTTTCCAACTTGGCACTAAATACTCAGAAGCCATGAAAGCCGGCGTATTAAACGAAGGTGGTAAAAACCAAACCATGACTATGGGTTGTTACGGTATTGGTGTTTCACGTATTGTTGCCGCTGCTATTGAGCAGAACAACGATCAATACGGGATCATTTGGCCAAAATCAATCGCGCCATTCGATTTAGCAATTGTTCCAATGAACATGCACAAATCGCATCGTATTCCTGATATTGCAAATAACCTTTACCAAGGTTTAAAAGATGCAGGTCTTGATGTGTTATTTGATGATCGTAAAGAGCGCCCTGGCGTTATGTTTAATGACATGGAGCTAATTGGTGTGCCATTTACGCTAGTAATTGGTGAGCGTAACCTTGACGAGAATAAAGTTGAGCTTAAAAACCGCCGTACAGGTGAAAAGCTAATGATTGATATCGATACAGCAATTGATGCAATTAAAGCAGCCGTTAAAGGTTAATAACACCCACGCTTAGAACAGACTATAAGGCCGCATTTAAAATGCGGCCTTTTTTATGCGCAATTAATAGCAATGCGTAATGGTAGCTTATCATCAACTCACCTTTCCTAAGGCGCATTGATCTCGTGGATTGAAATTCGCTCAATCTAGGGACGATTTAATCGCAGCGCGAAGTTTGTAACCTAGTAGACTCGATAACTGCTCCTGCGTTATTCTACTGACTTACATCCATTAAAAAGCCGAGCAAGGCTTCCGCGTCCTGCTTACGGCCCTTACCGACATCTATGTAGGCAACAAAGAGCTAATAGTCCCTTAAGAACTCAAAGGGCAGCGCATGTTTGGCATTTATACTGCGTTATCGCCTATTTATGGGGAATAACCACGCTACATATGATCTTCCTTGCCTAAAAACCAACAGTCTGCTGTAAAATCAATCACGAAAGGTCAACACGCCCTAGCTCTATATAAGTATTTTAATTGCATGACTTTGTATAAATTGTCATAGAGGCTTCGCTAAAGTGTCTCATAAGTGTCATTGGGTTTATCTACAGTGTTAATTATTACACTATGGATAACGGGCATGACAAACAATCAACAGCGTAAGAAACAACACTACCCTACTATTTGGATATCAGATGTTCATTTAGGTTACAAAGACTGTAAAGCCGATTATTTGCTCGATTTTTTAAACTCGGTAGAATCCGACACACTTTATTTAGTGGGTGATATTATTGATTTGTGGTCGATGAAAAGACAGTTTTATTGGCACCCTTCGCATTATCAAGTATTGAGCTGTATACAACAAAAAGCAGTTAACGGTACACGCGTCATTTATATACCCGGTAATCATGACGAAACGTTTAGGAACTATATAAATCAAACGTTATTTGGTATTGAAATCCACCAGCAGTTTATTCACACCACTAAAGCTAATAAACGTTTTTTACTCGTACACGGTGATGATTTTGATTCCGCGACACGCTATAACAAACTTATTAGTATCGCGGGCGATGCAGGATACGACTTTTTATTATTTTTAAACCGCTGGACCAATCGTATTCGAAAGCTATTTGGTGGTAATTACTACTCGCTTGCATCATGGATAAAAGCTCGCGTACACAAAGCACGTGAAGCAATTAAAGCCTTCGAAGATGCCGCAATTCATGAAGCTAAAAAGCAAAACGTAGACGGTATTATTTGTGGACACATTCATCATCCCAAAATAAAAGTAGATGACGGAATTATGTATTGTAATGATGGAGATTGGATTGAGAGCTGTACAGCGCTGGTAGAGCAGCAAGATGGAAAAATTGAATTACTACATTGGTCAGACACACAATCCGTACTCGATAGCGCCGACATAACAAAGTTAAATATATCAACGGATGCTAAACCAAAAAAATCAGCTGCATAAGCAGCTGATTCTCAATTAATAACTATTAACTTAGCCAGGTGATTAACTTATCTTTTAGCGTTCTTGGCTTGATTGGTTTAGTAATATAGTCGTTCATGCCTGCAGTTAAACAACGCTCTCTATCACCTTCCATCGCGCTTGCTGTCATCGCAATAATAGGAATGTGTGTGTAATCGACTCCGGCTTTACTATTTCTGATTTCACTTGTTGTATCGTACCCATTTAGATTAGGCATTTGGCAGTCCATTAAAATTACATCAAAGGATTGTTCTGTGTTTTCTCTCAATGCTTCTAATGCTTCTACGCCATCTGATGCACAGGTGATTTTTACTTTAGTTCGTTTTAAAATCGCCTTAGCTACTTCAATGTTTATCATATTATCGTCTACTAATAATATATGATAAGCAGAAAGGTCAGGCTCTACTTGTTCTTCTGTTAAGCCTTTGGGTGGCGCTATAATACAGTCATTACTAGCACCAAATAAGCTTGCTAATTTATAGCTGAATTGATCTTGGGTAAGCGGTTTATTTAAAATATGGCTACCTTCAGGTAACACCATTTTAGTTGGTTTATCGGTCACCATGTCGCGTAAAATTAAGACGTACTTTTTATTAAACTGTTTACAGTAATTAATAAGGGCATCAATTTGAGGGTGTTCATCATCAATCAATAATAAGTCAGCCTCAAACTCTTTATGCTCACTAAAGTAGTCGAGTCTTATAATGTTTTCTGCATTTACTTTACAAGTTAATAGCAACAAATCGCATACATTTTGATAGACATTATCGCGCGCTATTAATGCAGCTACGCTAATGCTAGTAGCAAGTTCAATACCTGTATTTAGTTTTTTCTCTTGTGCGACGTGTAGCTCAACCGTTGCTGTAAATGTACTACCAACGCCCTTTTCACTTATAACAGTGATATTACCACCCATTAACTGAGCGAGCTTTTTACATATAGATAAACCTAAGCCTGTACCACCAAAGTGGCGGGTTGTGCTTGAGTCTTCTTGTGTAAACACTTCAAATAGTTTGTCTATGTTCTCTGGTGCTATACCAATACCAGTGTCTTTTATTGTAAAGCTCATTAATAACTTTGAGTCGGTAATGTACTTAGAACCAATTGTTAGACTTACTTCACCTCGGTGAGTGAATTTAAAAGCATTATTAACTAAGTTAATTAAAATTTGTTTAAGGCGATGGCTGTCGCCGATAACCATTCTGTCTACTACATCTTTAGTATCTAAAAATACTTCAAGACCTTTGCGCTGGCCTTGTAACGCTAAAGAGCTAATCATATCGCTACATACTGTAACAACATCAAATGTATGATTATCAATATCAAGCTTACCCGCTTCTATTTTCGAAAAATCGAGAATATCGTTAATCAAGTTCATCAATGAGTTAGCACTGCTGTTGGCTAGTTTTAGGTAATGATATTGTTGTTCGCTTAAGCCATCTTCTTTGAGCATTTCAAGCATACCCAAAACGCCATTCATCGGTGTACGGATTTCGTGGGATATATTTGCTACAAAATCACTTTTTGCTTGGCTTGCTGCTAATGCTTGATCAATTGCGCGCTCTAGCTCAACAGTCCTTTGTGATACTTTTAGCTCCAAAGTACTGTTCAAACCTTCAAGCTCTGATTGAGTGTTTTTTAAGGAGCTAATATTTCTTAAAATAGCCGCTACTTGATAACGGTTATTGTATACATCAAAAATACTGCTGAGCGTAATTGAAAAGTATTGTTTATTGCCATAACCATCTGTGTAGATAGCTTCAAACGGCATTTTTGACCCGTTTGAAATAGTCTCTTCTATACAGTTGTTATCGACTTCATTTAAGTTAAATAAAGAGACAAAGTCAGGACTAACACCTGTAATTGAAGTACCAAAAACCTCTTTAGCCGTGCTGTTAAAGTGAACTATTTCGCCAGTTTGCTCAATTGTAAAAATAGCATCCAGTGAGTTTTCAATTACTTTATTGTTTTGCTCTTTTAATGAGTTAATTAACAATTTACGGTTGATGAAACGTTGGTATAAAAAGGCGATAATTAAAAATATACCAAAAAACATGAGTAGCATAACAATAAAGTTTTGACGCCTTTCACTAACTTTTGCTAACAATGTTTTAGTATTAACACTTACACCAAGCTCTAAAGGTAACATCGCAATATCACCCTCAAGCGAAATACGTTTTTTTAATGTATAAGAAATTGGGTAATTACTTAGCGGTAAAGTACCTTGCTCTAGCATTGTGGTTGCAGCGGAGAATTCTTCAGTCCACGTTTTCGCTTTATTAAATTCAAATCCGAAACGTAGTTGAGAGTTTGGATGATATAGAAATTCACCTTCATTATTCATGAGGTAAATGTGTGTTCCATCTGGCGATTCAACCGTTAAACTTTTTATTAATTTATCAGCAAAGTAGTTAGTGACTAATATTGCAAATATCTTATTTTTTTCATCAAAAACAGGCTTAGCTACACGAAAAGTACTTATATAGGGTTCTTGTATCTGCCCATTTTCACGGTTGTAGTTAATAGGAGAAATATAAACACTTTTATTATCGAGCATGCTCGCTTTTATCATGTAATCGCGTTGACCTTTTTTTTGTAATTGCAGGCCTTGCAGTCGATTAATTTCCCCAAGCTGGTTTCGATCAACCCTGACAACTTCTTGCCCACCATCTGCGAGAATAATATAGCGAGCCTGAAGTATGCTGTCATCTGTGCGCATAAAACCACTAAAAATGCTCGCTAAGCGTTCTTCCCAAACGTCAATGTGCGTGCCTAACAAGGGATCTATTTTCTTGTTTTCAGTGGCGCGAGTAATACCTTTAATCGGGGGGGTAGCGTCTAAAAAGCGAATAGCGGTAACACTATCTTTGAGATGGTTTTTTAGTGAAAGGCTTTTTGTTTCAAGCTCACGTTTTAATTCTATTTGAGCTGAATGGTAAACATCACTTCTTACTTTTTGATCAAACAAATATAGAGAAGGCAAAGCTATAAGAACAAATATTATTGTTGCAACGAGCATTAATTTATTATTTTTTGTTACATTCAACAAAATATTTCTTTTTAACATTTACCTTCACCATAAATTTTTATTGTTATTAGTATAGAGCATTAACGAAAGAATTGGACCATCTAACTAATCGGTTATCGTTATAATTTTTATAATAAAAAGACTAAATCATTAGTTTTATTTAAAGCTCACTCTCTATATGAATTATAAATGAATGAGAGTATCCGTATCGACTTACACAGACTATAAAATAGTTGTTTCAACCAATCATCCCTTTAAAATATAAAAGGTAGCCAATGCTACCTTTTATATTTTTTTAGAATGCTAAATCTATATAATTATCTAAATAATACATCTTCTCGGTTAAACCATTTAACACAAAATGCTAGTAACGCACCTGCAATAAGTGCGGTTGCTAAAAATATTAGCCCTACAAAGGTATAATCAACTGTGCCTTTAATTATGTCTTTAATGGCTAATGCGACGTTTGTTACCGGGATAAACGCGGTTTTAGCAGTCAATTCCATATTTGGCATTATGGAAATAATGATAGGGAAAAATACTACCATACTTAAAGGCTGCATATAATTTTGTGCCTCTTTAAATGTACGCGCATAGATTGAGATAGCTAACGCTAAAGAAGAGAATATGGCAGCCAGCGGAAGTAAAAGTAAAAAAATCATCAGTAAATCACTAACTGCTAGCGTACCGAAGGCCGTTTTAATAAAATCTAAGTCAGCAAATGTTAATGCAACTGCAACCCAACACCCCATACTCACAATCGTAATAGTGGTTGATGCAATAGAGGTAGTAAGTAATGTTATAAATTTACCGAGCACCAATTCTGTACGTGTAATGGGTGTAAGTAGGAGTGTTTCTAGTGTGCCGCGTTCTTTTTCGCCAGCACCTAAATCAATAGCTGGGTAAGTAGCCCCCATTAAAACCAATGGGATAAGTAAATAAGGTAAATAGGCGCCTATTTTTTCACCTAAGTTTTCACGTTTATCGGCTGTATCTACTTTAACAACTTCAATAGGGTCAAGAATAGCTTTATGCGCAGACTCTTCTATCCCAAAGCTTTTTAACTTATCAGCTTGCAGTACGTCACTGTATTCCTGAGCAAGTTCTTTAACCCGATCGAATAAATAGTTTATTGATTTAGCATCGTTAAATACAACTTGCCATTTGCTTTGCTCACCACTGTCGAGAGTTTTTACGGCATTACTTGGCAAGTAAATCCCCATATCTATGTCGCCGGCGGTAACACCTGCTTTGAGATCTTCTATTGTATTAAAGGTTTTACTGCCATTATAGAGTTCAAAGCTTTTATGGTAAAATACTTTGTCAGTAAATTCTTGTGCGTATTCGCCGTTAATAATGACGTATGTATTTACTTTTTGATCGGCGTCAAGTGCAGCTTGCGTGCCAATAAAAGCAACAATAGCAAATATTATTGGGAAAATAAGTACTGGCAGCAACACAACAAACATAAGGGTTTTTTTGTCGCGAAGGAGCTCTTTTAATTCCTTTTTATATACTTCAAACATCATGTTTCTCCGTTAATATGTTCATAAACGCTTGATTAAGCTCATCACTATTACCTGCTAGTTTAAATTCATCTACTGTTCCGTCAAAGCAACTAATACCTTCGTTAATTACAGCGACTCGGTCACATAAAAGTGCAACTTCATCTAAATGATGGGTAGAAAAAATAACAGGAGTACCTTGCGCTTTTAAGCCCTTAATAAATTGAATAACGGTTTGCGTGGTCATTATATCGAGCCCCGTTGTTGGCTCATCGAGCACCACTACTGCTGGGCGATGTACAACAGCACGAGCGATATTCGCCTTTTGTTTCATACCAGTTGATAGATTTTCAGCGCGTTTATCTACAAACTTATGCATATCAAGCAATGTGAATAGCTCATCACAACGCGATGCAATATCGCTTTTGCTCATACCGTGAAGCTTTGCAAAATACTCTATGTTTTCTTTTACAGTTAAGCGACCATATAAACCGGTAGAACCTGATAAAAAACCGATAGACTTACGCCCTAATAACGGTTTTTTCACAATGTCGTTTCCAGCAATTGTTATTGAACCTTCATCGGGCTTTAATGCGGTTGATATCATTCTAAGTGTTGTTGTTTTACCTGCGCCATTGGGTCCTAGTAATCCAAGTACCTCACCCTTCGCGCAACTAAAGCTTACGTCTCGTACTGAATGAAAATAGTCTTTATCTTCACGAGGATCGATGTCGTCTATTTTATTTTTTTTGTGATCTTTAGTTAGCTTAAATTTCTTTTTAAGCCCAGCAACTTCTATCATGTTCGTATCCTTCGTTTCGCTCTAAAATAATCTGTATTGTTATAAAAAGAGTCGTCTTTGTTTTCATCATGCCAACCAGGCACGCCTAATAATGGCAGTGGCGAAAGCTGTTTGTTATCGGCTAAGCAGTTATCTATTTTAATCATCTCATAAAGGGCTTGGTCTAGGTACTGATATTGAGTAACTAAATCTTTACAAAATGTTTCATCTGGTACACAAACAAACAATGCTTTACCCGTTAAACCTATATAAGGTTTGGTGAGCATTTCATAATTAGCATGGCCAAACATAAACGCTTTAATGCTTTTTCCCCATTCACTTTTATGCTCAACAAACGCTTTTTTCCATTGGTGATCGCGAAGCAATTCTTGCCATTTAGTATCGCTTATTGCCAATACCACACCACATTCGTCAAAGAGCGTTAATGCATTACGATGTTTGGTACGCTTTTGCAAACCATGTTCAGCTATATCTTGCACATGACGCTGGTTAATAAGCGCTTTGGTTTTAGGAAATAAACACCAAATAAAGCCACCAAACAAGTCATGCCAATTCTCACTGCGTGTAGGTACAAGACCCGTTTCAAAAATAACTTGTTCGTAATAACGATCGCCAAAGTCTACCTTTGCATCATCTTCAAAAGTAATAGGAATATTATTCGCATTAATAGCGGTTAAAAATGGAGAAAACCACTGCGGAGCCGGCCAATCAGTTAGTTCGTTAACTTTAAATAGCTCACGTAAGTGCGAAAATGCACCGGTTTCTAAACTACTAATTTGCCACTGCTCGGGGGGAGTAAAACGCTTCATTTAAACCTTTAACAATTTATGCCTATAATTTACGAGAAGTTTACCGCAAAAACTGGTTCTACTTAATAGAAGTTAATATACTAATCACAACTTAAAACAAAAAAAGAGCTGACATGAAACATTATTTCTCTCTCACACTCCTCGCTACTGCTGTTTTAGCAGGTTGCGCAACAACAAGTATTACACCTACTGATGTAACAAATGGTTATAACAGTATTCAAGCTGATGAATTGGCTAAACATGTAAAAGTACTCGCATCAGACGAATTTGGTGGTCGTGCTCCTTCATCACCTGGCGAAAAGCTAACGCTTGATTATTTAACTGCGCAGTTTAAAGCCCTAGGTTTAGAGCCAGGTAATGGCGACAGCTTCTTACAAGAAGTTCCACTTGTGTCGCTTGAGGCTGATGCAAACATGGTATTAAGTATTGGTGGTAAAGACTATCAATACAAAAAAGACATGGTTATGGGTAGCAGCCGCATAAGCGCACAAGAAGGCATAGAAAATTCTGAACTTGTATTTGTGGGCTACGGCGTTAACGCACCTGAATACAATTGGAATGATTACGAAGGATTAGACGTTAAAGGCAAAACGGTTGTAATGCTGGTTAACGATCCAGGTTTTGCAACAAAAGACCCTACTTTATTTACTGGCGACGCGATGACCTATTATGGTCGTTGGACATACAAATACGAAGAAGCGAGTCGACAAGGTGCCGCTGGTGCAATTATTATTCATGAAACAGCACCTGCTTCTTACCCGTGGTCGGTTGTTGAAAACTCGTGGAGCGGCGAGCAGTTTGGTTTTCAAAAAGAAAACAACAACATGGACCGTGTAGCCGTTGAAGGCTGGGTTACAACTGAAGTAGCAAAAGAGCTTTTTGCTAAAGCAGGATTAGATTTTGATACTGCGAAAGAAAACGCAGCTAAAGGTGCTTACCATGTTGATATGGGCGATTTAACTGCTTCTGTTAATGTTAAAAATACGATTAAAAAATCAGTGTCGTACAACTTTATTGCAACCCTACCTGGTAGTGAAAAACCAGATGAGCATGTTATTTACTCGGCTCATTGGGATCACTTAGGTACAGATAAAACACGTAAAGGCGATCAAATTTATAACGGTGCTCACGACAATGCAACGGGTACCGCTGGGCTTATTGAAGTAGCTGAAGCCTTTACTAAATTACCAAAACACCCTAGCCGCTCAATGACATTTTTGGCAGTAACTGCAGAAGAACAAGGTTTACTTGGTTCTAAATATTACGCAGCAAACCCGGTTATTGCAGCGAATAAAACTGTTGCTAACATAAATATGGATAGCTTAAACCTACTAGGTAAAGTTAAAGATATGAATGTAGTGGGTATTGGTAAATCGCAAATGGACGAATTTTTGACTACCGCAGCAAAAGAGCAAGGTAGAACAATATCTGGCGATCCAAAACCATCATCGGGTGGCTATTACCGCTCTGATCACTTTGCATTTGCAAATATGGGTATTCCTGCAATGTACGCAGGCGGTGGTACAGTACCAGCCGATGAAGATACAGCAAATTATCGTAAACGTATGAGTTTAGTGCTTCGTGGTTGTTACCATCAGCCTTGTGATAGGTACCGCGATGAGTGGGATTTATCAGGCGCTGTTCAAGACTTACAATTATTTTATAAAGTAGGTTTTAATATATCTGAACAAGAGCAATGGCCTACTTGGAATGCAAACTCAGAGTTTCAACGTAAATAACATAGGTTTAACATCGAAAAACTCAAAGTGAGTAATCGATTTAAATAGATACAAATGATATTGATTATCATTTAATTAAAATATACAGTGTTACCACGTTTATTTAATTGGTAACACTGTATGATTTTACTCTCTCAAATAGGATTTATTACTCCTGCCTCAAAACGATTTTTGAGCCAAAATAAACGCTTACTGCTGCCTTTATTTATTTTAACTTGCCTTGCAATACCGCAATTACGCGAAATTACAATGACCGCACTCAGTGATGCATTTTTTCAAGTGAGTGTGTTTGTTGCTGCTACCCTTTTAATTTATTACTACGCTATAGAACACTTACCTCAATTAGAGCTTAGTTATTTAAGTGCCAAGTCCCCTATTTTAGAAATTAGCTTTGCAGCGGTTTTAGGTGCATTACCTGGCTGTGGTGGCGCTATTATTGTGGTTACTCAATTTACGAAAGGCCAAGCAAGCTTTGGTGCTATAGTTGCGGTGCTAACAGCTACAATGGGAGATGCAGCATTTTTATTACTTGCTACCCGCCCTACTGAAGGCTTGTTAATTATGGGAATAGGGTTAGTTGTGGGTACATTTAGTGGTTTACTGGTTAATACAATACACAAAAAAGACTTTTTACGCCCAACAGTGCAAGAACAAAAGCACCAAATTAAAATACTCTCAGCTAACATTATTAAAATCAGTAAACCGGTTTGGATGGTAGCAATTATCCCAAGCCTTATAATTGCCTTTTTGATTGCGTTTAATGTTGATTTTTCACAGTTTGGTTCAAACACAAGCACTGTAATTACACTATTTGGTGCATTAATGGCTTTATTTATTGTTAGTATTTGGGCACTTTCGTCAAGAGGTGAAACCTATCAAGAAGTAACGTCAGAAGACGATGCATGTCACCCTCCTTCTAAAATAATAAAAGTATTACAAGATACCCATTTTGTTACGGCATGGGTTGTCGCCTCTTTTATGCTATTTGAGATTTTGGTTAACATTGCCGGACTTGATTTAAAAACGTGGTTTGTACATTACGCCTATTTGGCCCCATTAATTGCAGTGCTTATTGGATTTTTACCCGGCTGTGGCCCGCAAATAATTGTTACAACGCTTTATATTCAAGGCATTATTCCCTTTAGTGCTTTAGCAGGAAACGCAATTTCTAACGATGGTGATGCGTTATTCCCAGCAATAGCAATGGCGCCCAAAGCTGCAGTTATAGCTACACTTTATACGTCTATTCCCGCATTAATAGTTGGTTATGGATTGTATTTTTTTGCTGAAATTTAAAAAATGAGATTTAAAAACGCAAAAAACTCAGCAATTGCTGAGCTTTTAACATGTTAAGTTATTCTTACTTATACAGTAGTTGGTTCTGCTGCTAATTCTTTTGGATTTGGACCAAAATCGTTCTCGCCTTCGTGCGAATCTTGCGCAAGAAAAACAATTAAAACAATCCAACCGATGATTGGTACTAACCAAAGTAACTGCCACCAGCCTGAACGGCCTGTGTCATGAAGACGACGTGCACCCGCACTTAAGCCAGGAATTAATAGCGCTAAGCTATAAATAGAGCCAATGAACATTGTTCCTAGTACACCATCAATCGCATTACAAACTACTGAAAAAATGAAGTTAAATAATGTAAACATCCAATATGCTTTACGACGATTACGGCCTGAAAAATCTGCGTAGCTACGCAACGCGTTCATATAATGTTCCATGAAATTTCCTTAGTGTTATTTTTTATATTCCCTAACGGGGTTAATCTAATTACTTTTTAGTAACATTTGTATCTTAATTAAAAACAGCTCAAATTAAAACAAAAACCAGCTAAAAGCTGGTTTTTATTACATATTAACAATTTAGCTGTTAACTCATAGCCATCATCATTGCTGATGGATTTTCTAAGTACGATTTCCATAAATTATTAAAACGAGCAATAGTGCCCCCATCAATAACACGATGATCCCCAGACCAACTCACTTGCATAATAGCTTTACTTACAACCTGCCCACTTTCGTCAAAACGCGGTAAATACTGTAATTTACCAAGCGCAACAATTGCCACTTCTGGTTTATTAATTATAGGGGTCGCAATAGTGCCGCCAATCGCACCAATGTTAGAGATGCTAATTGTCCCACCTTTTAAATCATCCGGTGCAACACGCCCTTCTCGCGATGAATGAGTTAACCGGGTTAAATCATTTGCCACATCAACAATGCTCTTACTCTGGCACGATTTAATGTTAGGCACTAACAAGCCGATTTTAGAATCAACCGCTATACCAATATTATGATCGTTATAATAGGTAAGCTCTGAGCATTCATCGTTCACTTTTGAATTAAGTACAGGGTACTCTTTCATTGCTAGCGACAATGCTTTTACAAAAAATGGCATCATAGTGAGCTTTACGCCTTGTGCTTTGTACTGCTCTTTTAAAGAACTACGCAAAGCTATAAGCTGTGTTAAGTCTATTTCATCACTAAACGTAAAGTGCGGAATAGTTGAAACCGACGCTACCATTTGCTTGGCCATGGCCGCTTTAATGCCTTTAATTTGCTCGACTCTTACGCCACCGCTTTGATTCCGCGTTTGGTTTTGTACTGCACTTTGAGAAGCATCGCTATCAAGCGGTGAAGTATCAATAGTATTTGGCACTTCGCCTTTTACAAACTCTTCAATATCTTGCTTGTAAATACGTCCATTTTTACCACTACCTGGTACACAGGTTAAATCAACATCTAGTTCACGTGCTTTACGACGAACCGCAGGCGATGCCACCGCTTTTTGATTGATAACTTTAGCAGCTTGCTGCGTTTTAACAGGGGCAACATTTTCAGCGACGGCATTAGTTTGAGCCTTTACGACCGCTTGGTTTATATCAACATTTGGTTTTGCTGCACTGCCTGCAATTGTCATTTGAAACAACGGGCTATGTACTTTGGCTATTTCGCCTTTTTGATAATATAACTTTTGTACAGTGCCTGTATATTTTGCCGGAATTTGTACTAATGCTTTGTCGGTCATTACGTCACAAACCGCTTGGTCTTCTTCTATTTCGTCGCCTTCAGCAACTAACCAATCAACAATCTCACACTCAACAATACCTTCACCAATATCTGGTAATATAAAGTCCTCAACCACATTAGCTGCATCATTAGTTTTATTTCCAGCTTGTACTGGCTCTTGTACTACTTCATTGCTAATGCTTTCACCTGCTACATCCATAGCAAATAAAGGAGCGTGTACCTTAGCAATCTCTCCTTTTTGATAATATAACTTTGAAATTACGCCATCATGCACTGCCGGAATTTGTACTAATGCTTTGTCTGTCATAACATCGCAAATTGGCTGATCCTCAGATACGGTATCGCCTTCTTGTACTAGCCACTCAACTACTTCGCATTCAACAATGCCTTCACCAATATCGGGTAATATAAAATCTTTAGCCATGGTAACCCCTAAAAATCCATTGATTGTTTAATTGCAGCCAACACTTTTAGTGCATCCGGTACGTATTCTTTTTCAAGTGCCAGCGGGTATGGGGTATCTAGACCACATACACGTAAAATTGGCGACTCTAAATGCAAGAAACACTCTTGTTGTATTGTTGCTGCTATCTCTGCACCAAAGCCATTGGTTATAGGCGCTTCATGACTCACGATTAAACGGCCGGTTTTAGTAACCGATTTAGCAATCGTTTCAACATCCCAAGGTAAAATACTACGAAGGTCAATTACTTCACAGCTTATACCTTGCTCGCTTGCTTGCTTTGCTGCATCTTCAATAATTTCCATTTGAGCACCCCACGCTAAAAGCGTAATATCACTACCCTCTTGTACTACTTCAGCCGTGCCTAATTCAATACTATAATCTTCTTCTGGCACTTCGCCAATTGATGCACGATATAAACGCTTAGGCTCAAAAAATATGACCGGGTTGTCGTCTTTAATTGACGCACGTAATAATCCTTTAGCTTGATAAGGGTTACGCGGTACAACTACTTTCAAACCTGGTGTGTGCGCAAAATACGCTTCGGGTGATTGTGAATGGTACAAACCACCGGCAATGCCACCGCCATAGGGCGTACGAATAGTTAAGTTACCGACATTAAATTCATTACCACTGCGATAACGAAACTTAGCGGCTTCATTTACTATTTGATCAAACGCTGGAAAAATATAATCAGCAAATTGAATTTCTGCTAATGCAGGCGCACCAAAAGCCGCTAAACCATTAGCAAAACCTAAAATACCTTGCTCGGTTAAAGGCGTATTAAAAACACGGTGTTTACCGTACTTCTCTTGCAAGCCAGATGTTGCTCTAAATACACCACCGAAGTAACCAACATCTTCACCAAAAATACAGGCTTGAGGATGCTCATTCATCGTAATATCGAGAGCAGAGTTAATTGCGTGGAGCATGTTCATTTTAGCCATTACTTAATTCTCCCTGCGGTTACTGGGTAAGCATCTGGATGCTGTTTTATATGTTCTTTTAGTTGCTCGTACTGGCGTTGCAATAATGGAATTGGTGTATCGTAAACGTCAGATACCAGTTCTTCTAAAGCGGGCTTCGCAACAACTTCAGCACGTTTAAGCGCTGCTAAAATTTCTTCACGAATCGACTCTTTTGCTTTTAAATCGTCTTCTTCGTTTAACCAGTCTTGCTTGACCAGCCATTTTCTAAATTTATCAATAGGACACGTTTGATGATTCGCTTCTTCATCTTTAGAGCGATAACCACTTGGATCGTCTGATGTAGAATGCGCTCCTAAACGATAAGCAATCGATTCAATAAGTACAGGTTCACCTTGTGTTGAAGCTATTTCGCGTGCTTTTTTAGTTGCCGCATAAACAGCAAGTGCATCTGTGCCATCAACACGAATTGTTTTAATGCCATAACCCACACCACGCGATGCAATACCGTCGCCTTTAAACTGCTCATCAGCAGGGGTAGATATGGCATAACCGTTATTACGTGCAAAAAATATAACCGGCGCTCTGTGAACAGCGGCCATATTTAAACCGGCATGAAAGTCACCTTCAGATGCAGCACCTTCACCAAAATAACAAATGGTTACATTATCAATTGTGCTGGAAAGCTCGCCTGTTTTAGCGTCGATGTGCTTTATTTTTTGGCCATATGCATAACCTGTTGCCTGTGGTATTTGCGTACCCAATGGCGATGAGATCGTCATGTAGTTTAGCGCTTTAGAACCATAGTGAATTGGCATTTGACGACCTTTACCTAAATCCAATTCATTTGAAAACATTTGGTTCATAAATTGATCAAGCGTAAAGCCACGATAATGCAGTGCTGCCTGTTCACGATATTGAGCCATGATCATATCGTTTTGATCAAGTGCAGCAGCAGAGGCTGTAACTGCGGCTTCTTCGCCTAGGCATTGCATATAAAAACTAACACGGCCTTGGCGCTGCGCGCCTTGCATACGTTCATCTAACAAACGTATAAAACGCATTGTTTCATATAACTTAATAGCGGTATGTTTTGAAATATCAGGTGCGGTTGCACTAGGATGAATGTCGCCGTCCTCAGTTAAAATACTAAGGGTTGGAATATTAAGCGCTTGACCATCAATAAATTCAAGCTCGTGGTTAATATTCAGCGATACGTTATTTGGATTACTCATAACCTACCTTCTTTTGTTGTCGGTAAAACAGTGCCCCTTTAAATTATTATTATGGGTGATTGCTGCTGGTTAAACTTTGCAACATCTGCACTATCTTTAATTAAAGCTGCCAACACTTTACGTTAACGTAAAGTGTTATTCAACAGATCTGGGACGAAACAAAAGCAAATACAGGTTAAATAAGTGGCAAGTTAACGATACGATTACTTTAATTAATAGTAATCATATAGTTAACTTGAAGACATCAGTGGTCTGATGAGTTTAATTAGACGAAATTGCTATCAATATCCATTGGAATAACTGTAAGGAGTGCTCTTTGCCCTAATGCTACGCTCGCATTTGGGAAAATAATAGCCTCTCCTTCAACGTCAGCGTAAATCGCTTTATCACCGTCGGTTGCAAGTAGTTCACCTTTCGCAAAGCCAGTAAAGTTCTCAGCATTATCAGAAAAAGGAAAACTAAAATCGTCCTGTGTTCTATTAATTGTGCGATGGACAGCAAATAACTCAAAATCGTTTGCATTAAATTCAGGATATTCAACTTCATTTTGACTAATTAATGCAGTTAAGGTTTGCTTTGTTTTTTCAAAGCGAGCCATATCGTTTTGACCAAATGGTTTAACTTGACCTAGCTCTACGGTAAATGAATCAGCTCCATGTACAAATGACGAATAATAGCTAAATGTTGTTGCAGGAGATTTCATCATAAGTACGGTATTTACACCACAACTCAATAAAAATTGTAACTGAGACTTTTTCCAAGGCTTACCATGTAAAAATGGATACACAGCAAATTTTTCGTTTTTAGAGCCTCTAATTGCAGTGTGTAAGTCGTAGTGACACCGGCTACTGCCTTGCTCGCCACGCGTATAAAAATCGCTTACGTATTGCTCAAGCTTTGCAGCACGGGTACGCTCATTATTCATTGGTACACCTTCAACTGTATGGTGACCATTAAATAATCTATTTAAGTTTTCTTCTACAAAACGCAGGCCAATATTAATTGATTGTGGATTACCATAAATAAACAAAGCGCGCTGCTTAAGTATCAACTCGCCTTTTATAATTTGTTTAATAAGTGCATCACAAATTTCAATTGGCGCAGTTTCGTTACCGTGTACGGCGCTTGAATAAACTACATCTTTCGACGTTGTAACAGCAGGTTGAAACTCGATTACACCGGTATCGTGTATATTTACACGAGTCCCATTATCTAAAACAAACTCACCTGCATCTAAATGCCATTCGTTATTACAACTAAGCGTTAAAAAATCGCCAGTGTGTTTTAATTCATTTAAGTAAGATGGATTGGCTGACATATAATAAGCCCTTAAAAAATAATGTGAGAGTAGACTCTTATGAATATATTTTTATATACACAAGGTATAGAAACGAAAACGGCTGAATAAATCAGCCGTTTTAAAATTATTAGATTAAGTTAGCTTATAACTGAATCTACAAGCTTTTTAGCTTCTTTTTCAAGTAATGCTAAATGCTCTTCACCTTTAAATGATTCAAGGTATATTTTATAAATATCTTCAGTGCCTGATGGACGCGCTGCAAACCAGCCGTTCTCAGTTACCACTTTTAAACCACCAATGGCGGCATCGTTACCTGGTGCATGAGTCAATTTTTGCAAAATAGGCTCGCCAGCAAGTGTATCTGCTTTAACATCAGAAGCACTCAATGCTTTTAAACGTGCTTTTTGACCGCTTGTGGCTGGTGCATCTAGGCGTTTATAAATTGGAGAACCAAACTCTTGTTCTAATTCTTTATAAAGCACTGATGGCGTTTTACCTGTCACAGCCAAAATCTCTGCGGCTAATAGACCCATAATGAAGCCATCTTTATCTGTACACCATACAGAGCCATCAAAACGTAGGAATGCAGCACCTGCGCTTTCTTCGCCACCAAAGGCAAGCTTGCCTTTGCTTAAGCCTTCAACAAACCATTTAAAGCCTACTGGTACTTCTTTAACCTTACGGTTGTTGCGAGCAGCTACTTTGTCGATCATAGAGCTAGAAACCAATGTTTTGCCAATTTCTACGGTTTCATTCCAATCACGGTGTTTAAGTAAGTAATCGATTGCCACTGCTAAAAAGTGGTTTGGATTCATTAAGCCATCTGGCGTTACAATACCGTGACGATCGTAGTCAGGGTCATTACCAATAGACACATCAAAATCATCTTTTAGTGCAATAAGATTTGCCATTGAATAAGGTGATGAACAATCCATACGAATTTTGCCGTCTTTATCAAGTGGCATAAAAGCAAAACGAGGATCAACAACATCATTAACTACGGTTAAATCTAAATTATATTTTTTTGCAATAACTGGCCAAAAATTAATACCTGAACCACCTAATGGATCAATACCAATTTTAATACCTGCATCGCTGATTGCTTTTAAATTAACGATATTTGCTAAGTCATCAATATAAGGACTCATTAAATCTTCGTAGCGGATAAAGCCCGAACGCGATGCTTTAGCGAATGGGAATAACTCAACTTCAACTAAATCTTCTAATAAAAGTTGATTAGCTCTGTCTTCAATCCACTTAGTTACGTCGGTATCAGCTGGTCCGCCATTAGGTGGATTGTATTTAAAGCCACCATCTTCAGGAGGGTTATGCGAAGGCGTAACAACAATCCCGTCTGCTAATTCATTTGGGTGTAGTTTATTGTGGCTCACTATAGCGTGGCTGATAACTGGCGTTGGTGTAAAATCACCGTTTTCTTGCGTTATCACTTGCACTTCGTTAGCAACTAATACTTCAATAGCCGAGTTAAATGCCGCTTCACTCAATGCGTGTGTGTCTTTGCCTAAAAATAACGGACCAAATATGTCATTTTGTTTTCTGTAATCACAAATAGCCTGAGTAATCGCTAGAATGTGTGACTCGTTAAATTTAACATCGTAAGAACAACCACGGTGCCCTGAAGTACCAAAAGCAACACAATGATCTGGATTTTGTTCAAGATCAGGTTCGTTTAAGTAGTACGCAGATACTAATTTAGGTACGTTAACCAATGCCGATTGTGGAGCAGTTTTGCCTGCGCCTGAGTGAATAGCCATTATATTTCCTTACAGGTAATCGCGAATTTTTTCAGCTTGCTCTGCACTATATCCAAGGCAAAGAGCAACTTCATGAAGCATCATTTTTTTACGTGTTGTATTAGAGTTAGTCATAACCCAATATTCACTATCGGTTATGTTCTTAGGGTTCATACTACTCCCGCTGTTTACTAAAGCTTCTTTACTAGTAGCAAAGTAAACACGGTCACGCCCTTTTATGTCTAATACCGCAGAAAAATCAGTTTTATGTGTGCGGTAAAATGCACTTAAAATAAACAAAAAGCGTCCAACAACGCCCTTTTGCATTGCCAGCTCTTCTTTATTTAATACATTAAAAACATTATCGCTTTTTTGCTTCACTGGTGCGTGAGCTAAAGGCGTTTGTTTTTTTGCAGTCTCAGCAGCAGATGGCTCTGAGCTTTTTAATGTGGCGGTAGACGTAGTCGCAGTTTGATTATTTTGAGTTAGTTCTACGTTTGCGGTTTGAATTTTTTCGCCGCTCAGATTTAATAAACGACGTAAAATAGTGGATGCACTTTCACCAATACTTTGCGTATTGCTTGCAATATATTGATATAACTCGTCGTCTATGTCGATTTGTTTCATGTTCTTCCTGTCATTACGGGTCACATTTTTTTCTCCCGTGTGATTATACCCAAACCAATCAGAAATGCGAGTTACAACAAGCACTCCCGTAAACATATTAATATTTACCTAATTGTTGTTGATTTAACGCCCAAAAGCCCAATTTAATAATTAGTCGCTGTATTTTTTGCTTTTTAGAGCAATGCTCGGCAAACTATGGCGAAATTTTCAGGAGGCGGGTATGCAGTTAAATTACAGGCAACAAGGGCAAGGTCCTAATGTTATTTTGATACATGGGCTTTTTGGATCATTAGAAAACCTAAATGTAATCGCAAAACCATTAAGTGAACACTTTAATGTTATTAACGTTGATTTACGCAACCACGGACTTTCACCGCATAGCAAGGAAATGAACTACCCGGCAATGGCTCAAGATATTGTTGAGTTATTAGCAGATTTGAACATAGATAAAGCACATTTAGTTGGGCATTCTATGGGTGGTAAAGTGGCAATGGAATTAGCGCTTACACATCCTGAACTTGTAAATAAGCTTGTTGTACTTGATATAGCACCTGTTAGTTACCCCGCTCGCCACACAAAAATATTACAAGCATTAAAAGCGGTTTCAGCGCAGTCAATAGATGATAGAAAACAAGCTGATGTAATTATGCAACCTTATATAGAAGAACTGGGAGTGCGACAGTTTCTACTTAAAAGTCTCGCTAAAAATGAGGAAGGTCATTTTGCATGGCGGTTTAACTTAAATGTGCTTGACGAAAAATATTCTACAATCACATCCAATGTTAATGAAAATAATTCTTGTTCATGCGATACTCTTTTCATTAAAGGTAATGATTCTGACTATATTTTGCCTGAGCATCGTACTGCAATTAAAGCTCGCTTTAAAAATACTAAAGCTAAAATAATTCATGGCGCAGGCCATTGGCTTCATGCTCAAAAGCCACTTGCTGTAAATAAAGCGATAAACGACTTTTTAACTGCGGTTTAAAGTAATTTTAATCGCGTGTTTTTGATTTTGCGCACTAAATATATGAATAATTATATGCTATAGTACGCGCCGTTTAATTTAAAGGTTATACGTTGATGGTCAGTCAGTTAATTAACGAATTTGATACCCTAGGGTTGTATTTTGGCTTAGCCGGTATTTTCATATTCATCGGCATGGCAATTAAAGACGTACTAAAAAGTGGCAATGTGCCTAAGTTCGGACAATACATTGTCTGGGGCGTGCTCTTTTTAGGTTGTTCGGGCTTTATTGCTAAAGGGCTTATTCAAGTATTTTGGCAAGGCGCAGGTGTAGGTTAAGCATGGCGAAGTCAGAAACAGATAGAACTACACTCGATTTATTTGAATACGAAAAACGCCCAGGCAGACCTAAAACCAATCCCCTTTCACGGGATATGCAGTTAAAGGTAAATAAACGTAATCAAATAAAAAGAGATAAAGCACGTGGTTTAAAGCGTGTTGAATTTAAAGTTTCATCGCAGTTATATCAAGCATTGAGTGATATGGCAGATGCACAAAATATTAGCCGCAGTGCGCTGATTGAAACAATTTTACAAGAAAGATTGGCTATTGATACATAAAAGGTTTTAAATCCATGGCAAGTGTAGGCATTTTTTTCGGAAGTGACACAGGTAACACAGAACACGTAGCAAAAATGATCCAAAAAGAATTGGGTAAAAAGCTAGTGGCTGTTCATGATATTGCAAAAAGCTCTAAAGAAGAGATTGCTGAATTTGATTTGATCTTATTCGGTATCCCTACTTGGTACTACGGCGAAGCACAATGTGACTGGGATGATTTTTTTCCAGAGCTTGAAGAAGTAGACTTTGAAGGTAAACTTGTCGCTATTTTTGGTTGTGGAGACCAAGAAGATTACGCTGAGTACTTTTTAGATGCTATGGGCATGATCAACGATATCGTTACTGAGCGTGGCGCTATTGTGGTTGGTCATTGGCCGAGTGAAAGCTATGACTTTGAAGCATCTAAAGGCATGGCTGATGATAAACATTTTGTAGGTTTGGGTATCGACGAAGACCGCCAACCAGAGCTTACAGAACAACGTGTTAAAGCATGGTCTGCTCAAGTATATGAAGAAATGTGTTTAAGTGAATTAGCTGACTAATTTACTGCATATATCGCTAACTGTTTAAATAATTATCAAACAGTTAGCGTTTTAAGCTTTAGTGGCAATATAAATCAATTGTTCTTTGCACTTAACGCTTAGGCACGTTATCCTGTTTGTTGCTAATGTGTCGTGTACATCTTTGCAAGATGTCTAGTATAACCAAATAAAATTGAGACAGATTTAATGACTGATCATAACTTGGAACTTAAAAAAGCCGGTTTAAAAGTAACTTTACCGCGTATTAAAATATTAGAGATTTTACAATCTCCAGATAACCAACACATCAGCGCTGAAGATGTTTACAAAATTCTTTTGGATTTAGGCGAAGAAATTGGTCTTGCAACTGTATACCGCGTACTTAACCAATTTGATGATGCGGGTATTGTAAGCCGTCATCACTTTGAAGGTGGCAAATCAGTATTTGAACTTTCTGGAAGCACACACCACGATCATTTAGTATGTTTGAAATGTGGCAAAGTGGTAGAGTTTGAAGATGAGATGATTGAACGTCGTCAACTTGAAATTTCTGAAGAAAATGGTATTACACTTACAAACCACTCTTTATATTTATACGGTGAGTGTAATGATAAAGCAGCGTGTAAAGAGTTTAGCGACGCTAACAGCTAATACCGCTTTTAAAAAGCAATAAAAAACCTGCTAAGTGCAGGTTTTTTTGTGTCTAAAATACGCTTGTAATAAACATACCCAGTAAAAACTGGGGATATTAAACCTGAACTCTGGTTAAGAGATTTACCAACGTATTGAATCATGGTGATATTTAAATTTATTTTCTCTAGCCAGAGATTTTAAGTGAAAACAAGGCGAATTCACGCGTCAATAGCTGGCCTATTGCAAGTAAATTCAACGCAGTTAGCGCTGAAAATAGTTGCTCGAGATAGATTTATTATCCAGAGTTCAGGTTTTTTAGATATTACTTATTGAGTTTTAGACCATGAATCGCGAAGACCCACTGTTTGGTTAAATACAACGTTCTCTGATTTAGAATCACGAGAGAAATAACCTGTACGCTCAAACTGAAAGCCCTGCTCTGCTTGTGAATTGGCAAGCGATGGCTCTAATTTAGCGTTTGATAAAACAACCAGTGACTCAGGATTTAATGTTGTTTCAAACTCATCAGCGGCTGCTGGATTTGGCACACTAAACAAACGATCGTATAAACGAACTTCTGCGGTAATAGACTCTGGTGCTGAAACCCAGTGAATAACACCTTTTACTTTACGTCCGTCGCTTGGATTTTTGCCCAGTGTTTCAGCATCGTAAGTACAGAAAATAGTTGTGATTTCGCCGTTTTCGTCTTTTTCAACACGCTGTGCTTTAATAACATAAGCACCACGTAAACGTACTTCTTTATCAAGCACTAAACGTTTGAATTTGTTATTCGCTTCTTCTTTAAAGTCTTCTCGTTCTATATAGATTTCACGAGTAAATGGTACATCACGGCGACCCATTTCTTCTTTATTTGGGTGATTAGCCACAGATAAAACCTCAACCTTGTCTGCATCGTAATTTTCAATAACAACTTTAACAGGATCGAGTACGGCCATTGCACGCGGTGCATTTTCGTTTAAATCTTCACGGATACACGCTTCAAGCATGCCCATTTCAACCATATTCTCTTGCTTTGTTACACCAATGCGCAAACAAAACTCACGAATGGAGCCAGGTGTATAACCACGGCGACGTAGACCTGCAATTGTAGGCATACGTGGGTCATCCCACCCTTCTACATGGTTATTTACCACTAAGTCGCTTAGCTTACGCTTAGACATAATTGTGTATTCAAGATTTAAACGTGAAAACTCAATTTGCTGTGGGTGACACTCTAAACTAATGTTATCAAGTACCCAATCGTATAAACGACGGTTATCTTGGAATTCTAATGTACATAACGAATGTGTAATGCCCTCTAGCGCATCAGAAATACAGTGCGTAAAGTCATACATTGGATAAATGCACCACTTGTCTGCTGTTTGATGATGATGAGCAAAACGTACACGGTAAATAATTGGATCGCGAAGCACCATAAATGAGCTTGCCATATCAATTTTTGCACGCAAGACACATTCACCTTCTTTGAATTCGCCAGCACGCATTTTTTCAAATAACGCTAGGTTTTCTTCAACTGAAGTATCTCTGTATGGGCTGTTTTTACCTGGCTCTTTTAATGTGCCACGATATTCACGTGCTTGATCTGCTGTTAAAAAACAAACGTACGCTAAACCTTTTTCAATTAACTCAACAGCGTAGCCATATAAAGTATCAAAATAATTAGAAGAATACTTTATATCACCATCCCAATTGAAACCTAACCACTGAACATCTTCTTTTATAGAATTAACATAGTTAATATCTTCTTTTTCTGGGTTTGTATCGTCGAAACGTAGGTTACATAAACCATTGTAATCTTTTGCGATGCCAAAATTTAAACAAATTGATTTGGCATGACCAATATGCAAAAAACCATTTGGTTCAGGTGGGAAACGTGTATGCGTAGTGGCATGTTTTCCACTTGATAAGTCTTCATCAATTCGGGTTCTAATAAAGTTACTTGGGCGATTCTCAGTTTCCGCCATAGGAGTGCAGTCCTCTAAATATTACGTAATAACAAAACTAATGCATTATTACAAAAACATACACTAACATACAGCAATAGATTAAGGTTTATTCTAGATATTGCTTAACTTTAATTCAGCTTAACTCTTGTTTATGAATAAAATTTGTTTTAGCGCAATATTTAAGTCATCAAAGCCAATTATAGTAGCAAAATAACCTACTTTATAAGGATTCGAAGATGGCTACACTTAATCAACATCGTGTATATATTCCAACTAACGCACGCGCAAACCACTACCTTTTAGCAGAAATCACCCCTAATCAAGATTTTTACAAAAGTTTTAGTGATATAAATTGTTGCTATGAACGTATTGCGCGCCAACTGTTTGCTTCTTGCGATGAATATGAGCTTTATAATGTGCACTTATTAGCGAATGATAAACTGCCCGTTGTAAGGTTTAATGATGAGTCTTATCAGTTTGAGACAGATAAACAGATGCTCTTTTTTTATAACCCTTGCTATCATGAAGCGCATAAGGTTTATTACACTGAAGGTACACCGAGTAAAAAAATACGTATTCTATTTTTAGCTACAGGCGATGATTTACGAGCCAACTCTGCAGAATTTCATAATAAAGTTCAAAAAGTCTTAAACACTCTACAAGAACAACTTTTAGTAAATCAATCCCAGTTTAAACTTCGCGATCATCAACACTTAACATATGACCTATTTGCTAAAGAAAAAGGCAATAAAGAAAGCTATGGTTACAAATTAAGAAGCCTTTTCCCTCGCTATCAGTCAAGACAATGCAGCATACCCAATGATTACGCAGAGATGACTTACGCGACTTTTACTATACCGGTTTCGCGCGCTATTAAAACGCAATTTCAAACACTAATGAACACAAATGGCTATGCTAAATTTTATGACTACTTTGCCTACTCATTTATACGTGCGTGTCAAAATAACAACCTGAATCATGGCGCTATGGTTGCTAATGGCGCAACACCTATTATACGAAACAGTAAAATTGATAAAAGTGAAGGCAATGCAGAACTTCAAAAATTAAGTTTTGATATTGACTCTAATGAAAATCAGATTAAGTATTTTTATGAGGCAAATAAACTAGTAGAGACCCTACATTTTGTAGTGGTTGCTACGCAACAGGATAAACATGAAATTGGGTACGGTCGATTTATGAACCAAGTGGAAAAAACAATTCATTCTCTGTGCAATGAGCTAGCCATAAATAAGCAGCGACAAGATTTATCTGTACGTTTTTTCCAACATATCAGTTACCCGTTCTAAATTTTCAGCTAATAACAAAAAGGCCCGCATATGCGGGCCTTTTTAAAGGAAACAAGCGATTACCAGCCTGTTTTCTCTTTAAGTGCTTTACCGATATCAGCAAGTGAACGTACAGTTTTTACGCCCGCAGCTTCTAATGCAGCAAATTTCTCATCAGCAGTACCTTTACCACCGGCAATGATTGCGCCAGCGTGACCCATACGCTTACCTTCTGGTGCAGTAACACCAGCAATGTAAGATACTACAGGTTTAGTTACGTTTGCTTTGATGTACTCTGCAGCTTCTTCTTCTGCAGTACCACCAATTTCACCAATCATTACGATTGCTTCAGTTTGTGGATCTTTTTCGAACATTTCTAGAACGTCGATAAAGTTAGTACCTGGAATTGGATCACCACCAATACCAACACACGTAGACTGACCAAAACCAGCATCAGTAGTTTGCTTAACTGCTTCGTACGTTAAAGTACCAGAGCGAGAAACAATACCTACTTTACCAGGTTTGTGGATATGACCAGGCATGATACCAATCTTAGTCTCACCAGGAGTGATAACACCTGGACAGTTAGGACCGATCATACGAGTACCTGTTTGATCTAGTTTGATTTTAACATCAACCATATCAAGTGTAGGGATACCTTCAGTGATACAAACAATCAGCTCGATGCCAGCATCGATAGCTTCTAAGATTGCATCTTTACAGAAAGGAGCTGGTACATAAATAACTGAAGCTGTTGCGCCAGTTTCTTGAACAGCATCACGAACTGTGTTGAATACAGGAAGACCAAGGTGCGTTTGACCGCCTTTACCCGGGCTAACACCACCAACCATTTGTGTACCGTACTCAAGCGCTTGCTCTGAGTGGAAAGTACCTTGGCCACCAGTGAAACCTTGACAGATAACTTTTGTATCTTTATTGATTAATACAGACATTATTTGCCCTCCGCAGCAGCAACAACTTTCTCAGCAGCGTCTGTTAGTGATTCAGCAGCAATGATATCTAGACCAGAGTTCTTAAGAACTTCACGACCTAATTCAGCATTAGTACCTTCTAAACGTACAACAACTGGTACGGTTACGCCAACTTCTTTAACTGCACCAATGATGCCTTCAGCAATCATGTCACAACGTACAATACCGCCAAAGATGTTTACTAAAACAGCTTTAACATTGTCGTCAGAAAGAATGATTTTGAATGCTTCAGAAACACGTTCTTTAGTCGCGCCGCCGCCAACATCTAGGAAGTTAGCCGGTTTGCCGCCATGTAGGTTTACGATGTCCATAGTACCCATCGCTAGGCCTGCACCGTTAACCATACAACCAACATTGCCATCTAGAGCAACGTAGTTAAGTTCGAAGCTTGCTGCGTGTGCTTCACGTGCATCTTCTTGAGATGGATCATGGAACTCACGGATTTTAGGTTGACGGTAAAGTGCATTACCATCGATACCGATTTTGCCGTCAAGACAGTGAAGATTACCTTCGTCTGTGATTACTAACGGGTTGATTTCAAGTAGTGCGAAATCAAAATCAGTGAACATTTTACCAAGACCCATAAAGATCTTAACAAACTGCTTCATTTGTACTGGGTTAAGACCCAATTTGAAGCCTAGCTCACGTGCTTGGAAAGCCTGTGGACCCACTAGTGGATCGATTTCAGCTTTGTGGATAAGCTCAGGTGTTTCTTCTGCAACAGTTTCAATTTCAACGCCGCCTTCAGTAGACGCCATGAAAACTACTTTGCGAGATGCACGGTCAACTACTGCACCTAGGTACAATTCGTTAGCAATGTCAGTACAGCTTTCAACTAAAATTTTAGCTACTGGCTGGCCTTTCTCGTCTGTTTGGTAAGTAACTAGGTTTTTACCCAACCAGTTAGCTGCAAACGCTTTTACTTCGTCGATAGTTTTAACTAGCTTTACACCGCCAGCTTTACCACGTCCACCTGCGTGAACCTGAGTTTTAACAACCCACATATCACCGCCGATTTTTTCAGCAGCTGCTGCAGCTTCTTCAGGTGTATCGCAAGCGAAACCTTGAGAAACTGGTAAACCATATTCGGCAAAAAGTTGTTTTGCCTGATACTCATGCAAATTCATGATGCTTTATCCAATTTTTTATACTAAAAGAGCTGAATATTTTTTCAAATAAACAACTATCCCAAATTGCGCACCTAGTATAGATCCCAAGGCTTAACATGAAAACCCCAGTAAGACCAAAGGCGCAAAAAAAAAGCTGTGAATGTTCATTCACAGCTTACATTTCATACAACTAGATTAAACATCTAGCAATAAGCGAGTTGGATCTTCAAGTAACTCTTTAATAGTCACTAAGAAACCAACAGATTCTTTACCATCAATAATGCGGTGGTCATAAGAAAGTGCTAAATACATCATAGAAAGTATTTCAACTTTACCATTTACAGCCATAGGACGGTCTTGGATTTTATGCATACCCAAAATCGAAGATTGTGGCAAGTTAATGATAGGTGTAGATAGTAATGAACCAAATACTCCACCGTTAGTTATAGTGAAGTTACCACCAGTCATATCAGCAAGCGTAAGCTTACCATCACGACCTTTAAGTGCTAGTTCACGAATACCTTTTTCGATTTCAGCAACAGATAGTTTGTCACAATCTTTAAGTACTGGAGTAACTAGACCTCGTGGAGTAGATACTGCAATGCTAATATCAAAATAGTTATGATAAACAATATCGTCACCATCGATTGATGCGTTAACATCTGGGAAACGCTTAAGTGCTTCAGTTACCGCTTTCACGTAGAAAGACATGAAACCTAAACGAATACCATGACGCTTTTCAAACACTTCTTGGTACTGCTTACGAAGGCTCATGATTGGTTCCATGTTCACTTCGTTGAATGTTGTTAACATTGCAGTTGAGTTTTTAGCTTCAAGAAGACGTGTTGCTATCGTTTTACGTAAACGGGTCATAGGAACACGTTTTTGAGTACGATCGCCCATCGGTGCTGCTGGAGCAGAAGCTTCTGCTTTTTTAGCCGCTGGCGCTGGTGCTTTTAAGAAAGTATCAACGTCTTCTTTAGTTACACGACCATTTTTACCCGTGCTATTAATCTTAGAAGCGTCTAAGCCTTTCTCAGCGATTAAACGACGAACTGATGGTGTTAACACATCTGAACTTTCGCTTGAATCTGCTGCTGGCGCTGAGTCTGCTTTTGCAGCTGGAGCCGCTGGTGCACCGCCTGCTTTAACCGAACCAATTACTTGCTCGCCTAATACAGTATCGCCTTCGCCGTGAATGATATCACCCATGATGCCATCTTCTTGAGCTACTACTTCAAGAACAACTTTATCTGTTTCAATATCTACCAAGTTTTGGTCGCGTGTTACCGCGTCACCTGGTTGTACATGCCATGTAGCAATTGTTGCGTCTGCAACTGATTCTGGAAGTACAGGTACTTTAATGTCCACTTCTTTACCTTCTGATGCTGGTGCTGATTGCGCCGCTGGCGCGTCTTCTGATTTAGCTGGTGCTGATTCTTCTTTAGTTGAACCTTCACTTGCTGGCGCTGCATCAGCATCACCAAGTAAACCCATAACTTGATCGCCAAGTACGGTTGCACCTTCTTCTTGTGATATTTCTGTAATTACACCGTCGTGCTGTGCAACCACTTCTAAAACCACTTTATCTGTTTCAATGTCTACTAAGTTTTGATCGCGAGTTACTTTGTCGCCAACACTTACATGCCATGTAGCAACGGTAGCATCTGCAACCGACTCAGGAAGAACAGGAACTTTAATTTCTGTGCTCATTGCTTATCCTTTATTTTCTATAGTAAGCGCGTCGGCTACGAGCGCTTGTTGTTCTTTAGTATGTACTGACATGTAACCACACGCTGGCGATGCAGAGGCTTTACGACCTGCATATTTTAATTTAGCACCTTGTGGGATTGCATCAATAAAGTGATGTTGTGAACAGTACCATGCACCTTGGTTTTGTGGCTCTTCTTGACACCAAACAAAATCAGTTACGTGTTGGTAACGCTCTATAATTGTTTGCATTTCATCGTGTGGGAACGGGTATAACTGTTCAACACGTACAATTGCAATATTATCTTGCTCAAGCTTACGACGTTCTTGTAATAGCTCGTAGTAAACTTTACCGCTACAAAATACAACACGCTCTACTTTCTCTGGCTTAATATCATCGATTTCGTCAATCATATTATGGAAAACACCGTGTGAAAGCTCTTCAAGTGATGAAGTAGCAAGCGGGTGACGAAGTAGTGACTTAGGCGTCATAACAATCAATGGACGACGAAGTGGTCGAACTGATTGACGACGAAGCATAGCGTAAACTTGCGCTGGCGTTGAAGGAACACATACTTGCATATTGTGATCAGCACATAGTTGTAAGAAACGCTCTAGGCGTGCTGAACTATGCTCTGGACCTTGACCTTCGTAACCATGAGGTAACAATATTGTAAGACCACATAGACGGCCCCATTTTTGCTCACCAGAACTTAAAAATTGGTCAAATACTACTTGAGCGCCATTGGCAAAATCACCAAATTGAGCTTCCCAAAGTAGTAGTGAAGTTGGCTCCGCAGTTGCATAACCATATTCAAAGGCAACAACAGCTTCTTCAGAAAGAACAGAGTCAAATATTTGAAAAGTACCTTGGTCTTCACTCAAGTGTTGAAGTGGCGTATAAGTAGCACCGTCTGATTGGCTATGAACTACCGCATGACGGTGGAAAAAAGTACCACGTCCTGAATCCTGACCCGTTAAACGAATATCAGTACCTTCAGTTGCAATTGTTGCATAAGCAAGCGTTTCAGCCATACCCCAATCAAGTGGTTTCTCTCCAGAAGCCATTAGTTTACGGTCGTCATAGATCTTTTTAACGCGTGACTGTGCTTTATACTGCTCTGGGTAAGAAGCTATCTTCTCACCAAGAGCCTTAAGCTCTTCTAAAGGTACGCTAGCATCATACTCAACGTCCCATTCATGACCAACATACTTTGCCCAATCAGAAGAATGTGAAGTCTCTGGCTGTATTTCAGAAACAACACAGTTACCTTCATCTAATGCATCACGATATTCATCAGCGAGCGCTTTAATTTCTTGTTCAGAGAAAGAACCTTCAGCAATAAGTTGATCTGCATAGATTAAACGCGGCACTGGATGTTTTTTGATTTTTTGGTACATAACAGGCTGAGTTGCATTAGGCTCATCAGCTTCATTGTGACCATGGCGACGATAACAAACTAAATCGATTACTACATCACGCTTAAACTGATTTCTAAAATCAAGTGCAATTTGAGTAACAAATGCAACTGCTTCAGGATCATCTGAATTAACATGGAAGATAGGAGACTGGACCATTTTAGCAATGTCAGTACAGTATGGCGTTGAACGAACGTCATCTTGCTTCGAGGTTGTGAAACCTACTTGGTTGTTAACAACAATACGAATACTACCACCACAACTAAACGCGTTAGTTTGTGACATATTAAACGTTTCTTGTACAACACCTTGACCAGCAATCGCAGAGTCACCATGGATTGTAATTGGTAATGCTTTAATACCAGAGCTGTCACCTAAGCGATCAAGACGAGCACGCACAGAGCCCATAACTACTGGATTAACAATTTCAAGATGTGATGGGTTAAAAGCAAGCGCCATATGTACATTGCCACCTTTGGTAGCAAAATCAGACGAGTAACCCATATGATACTTAACATCACCAGAACTTAATGTTTCTTTGTGAATACCAGCAAATTCATCAAATAACTCTGATGGGTTTTTACCAAGTACGTTCACAAGAACATTTAAACGACCGCGGTGAGCCATACCAATAACAGCTTCTTGTTGGCCGCTTTCACCAGCACGGTGAATAAGCTCTTTAAGCATTGGAACTAACGCATCACCACCTTCAAGTGAAAAACGTTTAGCACCTGGAAACTTTGAGCCTAAATATTTTTCAAGACCGTCAGCTGCTGTAAGCCCTTTCAGGATACGAAGCTTTTCATCTTTTGAGAATTTAGGTCTAGACTGGACAGATTCAAGACGTTGTTGTAACCAACGTTTTTCCTCTGTTGATGTGATGTGCATATACTCAGCGCCAACCGAACCACAATAAGTAGTTTTCAGAGCTTGGTATAATTCACCTAAAGGCATAGTATCGCGCCCAACGGCAAACGATCCTACGTTAAACTCGCGGTCAAAATCACTTGAAGATAAGTCGTGGTACTCTAGCTCTAAATCTCGTACACGTTCTCGCTGCCAAATGCCTAATGGATCTAGGTTTGCATTTTGGTGTCCTCGAAAACGGAAAGCATTAATAAGTTGTAGAACTTTAACCTGTTTAAGGTCACCGCCACTACCCTCTGCTACCACTACTTCTCTATGCTTGTTTTTAGCAAGCTGTGCAAACTGTGCTCGAACCTCTGAATGTTTTACTTCAACATCCACACCATCAACTTTAGGTAATTGTTCAAACACTTCTCGCCATTCGTCTGGCACAGAAGTCGCATCGTCTAAATACGCTTCATAAAGCTCTTCTACATAAGCAACGTTGCCGCCGTTTAAATGTGAAGATTCTAGCCATGCCTTCATCACACCTTCGTGCATTTATAAGCCCTTTTTTTTAGCGCAGAAATTAATAGTTATTATAACAAGATGGCTAATATAATTTTAATATTAGCCATCTTACCTTTACTAAGCTATCAAACCGCTCGGTTTAGTAACATAGATTTGATTTGTCCAATTGCTTTGGTCGGATTAAGACCCTTAGGACAAACGCTAACACAGTTCATGATACTGTGACAACGGAACACACTGAACGCATCGTCTAAATCCGCTAAACGTTCTTCAGTTGCTGTATCTCGGCTATCAGCCAAGAAACGGTAAGCATGAAGAAGGCCTGCTGGACCAATGAACTTGTCTGGATTCCACCAGAACGAAGGACACGATGTTGAACAACATGCACACAAAATACACTCATATAACCCGTCTAATTTATCACGTTCTTCAATAGTTTGAAGACGTTCGCCTGCTGCAGGCTGATCATTAATTAAATAAGGTTTAACTTTTTCGTACTGAGTGTAGAACTGACTCATGTCAATAACAAGGTCACGAACCACAGGTAAACCTGGTAGTGGACGTACTACTATTTTACCTTTGCCATTTTTTTGTAGCGTAGATAAAGGAGTAATACATGCTAAACCATTTTTACCATTCATGTTAACACCATCAGATCCACACACACCTTCACGGCATGAACGACGGAAAGATAATGTAGGATCTTGTTCTTTTAGAAGAATAAGTGCATCCAACACCATCATGTCGTGACCTTCCTCTGTTTGCAAGGTGTATTCTTGCATACGAGGAGCGTTGTCAACATCTGGATTATAACGATAAACTGAAAATTGTACTTGTGCCATCGTCTATCTCCTAGTAAACACGTGCTTTAGGTGGGAAAGCTTCACGCGTTTTAGGCGCATAGTTCACGTCACGCTTACTCATTTCATCCGTTACAGGATTGAATACTGAGTGACATAACCAGTTTTCGTCATCACGATCTGGGAAGTCAAAGCGAGAATGTGCACCACGGCTTTCTGTACGGAAGTTTGCAGCTACTGCAGTTGAGTAAGCTGTTTCCATCAAGTTGTCTAGTTCAAGACATTCGATACGCTGCGTGTTGAAGTCTGATGATTTATCATCAAGACGAGCATGTTGCAGACGTTCGCGAATTTCTTTAAGTTCTTGAAGACCTGCAGCCATTGAGTCACCTTCGCGGAATACCGAGAAGTTAAGCTGCATACATTGTTGTAGGTCTTTTTTAATTTGAACTGGATCTTCACCTTGGCCAGCCGTTGAATTTTCCCAACGATTGTAACGTGCAAGAGACGCTTCTAAATCTGATTCTGAAGCAGCTTTAGATATTTCAACGTCATTTAGGTACTTACCTAAGAAGTTACCCGCAGCACGACCAAACACAACTAAATCTAGTAATGAGTTACCACCTAAGCGGTTTGCACCATGTACAGATACACAGGCAATCTCACCTACTGCAAATAAACCTTGAACTACTGTTTCGTTGCCTTGAGCATCGATTTGTAGCGCTTGTCCATTTACATTAGTAGGAACACCACCCATCATATAATGACAAGTTGGAATTACTGGAATTGGCTCTTTTGCAGGGTCAACGTGAGCAAATGTTTTAGCAAGGTCACATACGCCAGGAAGACGTAAGTTAAGTGTTTCTTCACCTAAGTGGTCAAGTTTTAACTTAAGATGTGGACCCCAAGGACCATCACAGCCACGACCTTCACGGATTTCAGTCATCATTGAACGTGCAACAACGTCGCGAGACGCTAAGTCTTTTGCGTTTGGAGCGTAACGTTCCATGAAGCGCTCGCCATCTTTATTTAAAAGATAACCGCCTTCACCACGACAACCTTCAGTTACTAGCGTACCAGCACCTGCGATACCCGTTGGGTGGAACTGCCACATTTCCATGTCTTGCATAGAAATACCAGCACGTGTTGCCATACCAACACCGTCACCAGTGTTAATGTGAGCGTTAGTGGTTGATGCGAATATACGACCTGCACCACCAGTAGCTAATACAACAGCTTTAGATTTGAAGAAGGTAACTTCACCTGTCTCAATCTCAATTGCAGTACACCCTACTACATCACCATTATCGTTTTTAACTAAATCAAGTGCATACCATTCAGAGAATACATTTGTTTTGTTTTTAACGTTTTGTTGATAAAGAAGGTGTAATAAAGCATGGCCCGTACGGTCAGCAGCTGCTGCAGTACGTGCGGCTTGTTCACCACCAAAGTTTTTCGATTGACCACCGAAAGGACGTTGGTAAACACGGCCATTTTCAAAACGAGAAAATGGTAAACCCATATTTTCTAATTCAGTAATAGCTTCTGGGCCAGTTTGACACATGTATTCAATAGCGTCTTGGTCACCGATGAAATCGGAACCTTTAACGGTATCGTACATATGCCATTCCCAGTTATCTTCGTGTGAATTACCAAGCGCAACCGTAATACCGCCTTGAGCAGATACAGTGTGTGAGCGCGTTGGAAATACTTTAGATATTAATGCACACGTTTTGCCAGATTCTGTAATTGCTAAAGCAGCGCGCATACCTGCACCACCTGCACCAATTACTACGGCGTCAAATTCACGAACAGAATATTTCACTTAAACACCCCATAATACGATTAGACCAATAGCTACGTAAGCAACGGCCATTAGGTTTAATACAAAACCTAAAACTGCACGAAGCTTTGCGCACTTAACATAGTCTGTAAGAACTTGCCAAAGGCCAATGCGGGTATGAACCATAATGCAAACAAGGGTAATTAACGTAAACCCTTTCATTGCTAGGTTAGAGAAGAGGCCTGTCCAGGCTTCGAAAGTGACTTCTGGCGTCGCTAAAAAATAGCCGATAATAAAAATCGCGTAAGCGCTGATTATTAATGCCGTGGTACGTAAAGATACGAAATCTTGTACACCATCACGTTTTAGAGTTGCTTGATTTAAAACCATATCCACACCCCTGCCAATACGGCAAACACAACACCAAGAGCCATTGAAACTTTAGCGCTGAGATTACCTGATTCAAGTTCTTCCCAATGTCCCATATCCATAATCATATGACGGATACCACCAATAAGGTGATAACCTAATACAGAAACAGTGCCCCAAGCTATAAATTTGGCAATGAATCCGTTAAACAGACCCTTGACGAATTCAAAACTTTCAGCTGAAGAGAGAGACTCAGACCAAGCCCAAATGACAAACGTTAAAGCAAAAAATAATGCAACACCGGTGACGCGGTGAAAAATTGAAGCTTTAGCCGTTGCCGGCATAGATATAGTTGTTAGATCTAGATTTACAGGTCTTTGCTTTTTCACAGTTACTTGCCCATCTTGCTCACAGTGGAGCTCATCTACTTGTTTTTCTAAAAACCCACCAAATATTACTGATGGAACTATCAAAATAAACGTACCAAAACAATTAAAGTTCACAAACCTGTAAATTTTAAGCTGTTAAGAATATGTTTACCCAAATACAATACGGTTTAAAACCACCGTTAGTATATATACCCACAGGGCTTTTTACAATTCTTGTTTATTTAGAGATGTTTGCGAATTAGCCAATAGTATTATATTTAATTAATACCGAATATTTATTATACATATATGCATAATGTTTATAAAAATTGACTTTAACCCCCTCTTTCACGTTAAAATGAGAAGATGTGCTTAAAACAGATTTCAGAACTTTAAAATCTAAAAATCAGAATAGATATCTTAATAGGAGATACATAACGATGGCAGATAAAAAAGCCACAGTCCAAATTGATGGACTAGATCCAATCGAACTTCCAATTTATCAAGGCACTGCTGGCCAAGATGTAATCGACGTACGTACGTTAGGTTCACACGGTCACTTTACTTATGACCCAGGTTTCATGTCGACTGGTTCTTGTGAATCTGCAATCACCTATATTGATGGTGGTAAAGGTGTACTACTTCACCGTGGTTACCCAATTGAGCAATTAGCTGAAGACTCAAATTACATTGAACTTTGTTACTTACTTTTAAATGGTGAGTTACCTTCTAAAGAACAATATGAAGTTTTTAAGAATGAAATCACTACAAGCACTATGCTTGACGAGAAGATTGCTAACTTTTTCCAAGGTTTCCGCTTTGACGCTCACCCAATGGCAATGCTTTGTGGTGTAGTGGGTGCATTATCATCTTTCTATCATGAAGACCTTGATATTACTGATGCTGAACAACGTAAAACAAGCGCAATTAAGCTTGTTGCTAAGTTACCAACAATCGCGGCAATGGCTTATAAAACAAATATCGGCCAACCGTTTGTATACCCACGTAACGATTTAAGCTACGCAGAAAACTTCTTACACATGATGTTCTCTGTACCTGCTGAAGAATATAAAGTTAATCCTGTAACTGCAAAAGCAATGGATAAAATCTTTATGCTTCATGCAGATCATGAACAAAATGCATCAACTTCAACAGTTCGTCTTGCTGGTTCATCTGGTGCTAACCCGTATGCATGTATTGCAGCTGGTATTGCATCTTTATGGGGACCTGCTCACGGCGGCGCTAATGAAGCATGTTTAAACATGTTAGAAGAGATTGGCTCAGTTGACCGTATTGATGAATACGTAGCTAAAGCTAAAGATAAAGCTGACCCGTTCCGCCTTATGGGCTTTGGACACCGTGTTTACAAAAACTTTGACCCACGCGCTACAGTAATGCGTCAAACGTGTCACGAAGTTTTAGCTGAGCTGAATATCCAAGATCCACTTCTTGATATTGCTATGAAGCTTGAGCAAATAGCGCTTGAAGACCCGTACTTTGTAGAGAAAAAACTATACCCTAATGTAGATTTCTACTCTGGTATTATCTTAAAAGCGATTGGTATTCCAACAAGCATGTTCACTGTAATCTTTGCAATGGCACGTACTGTTGGTTGGATCACTCACTGGGATGAGATGCTATCTCAGCCTGGTCATAAGATCAGCCGTCCTCGTCAACTTTATACTGGTTACACTCAACGTGACTACGTATCAACTGACAAGCGTTAATTACGCTGGTTAGTTTAAAAAGGCCGCATTTTGCGGCCTTTTTTATTAACAACACTTGAGAATTATCATAAACCGATTACAATTCCTGCCTTAAAACACTATGTAGATGAGCCATGCTTGATTTAAAGTTTGATATAAATAAAATTAGAAACGACTTCCCAACATTAAATCAAACAATAAACGGCTGCCCGCTTGTTTATTTAGACTCAGCAGCAACTTCACAAAAGCCTCAATCAGTTATAGATACAATTACTGAATTCTATACGTTTCAAAACGCTAATGTACACCGTGGACGCCATACACTTAGCGAGCAAGCCACTTATTCATACGAAAAAGTACGGGATAAAACTGCACAGTATTTTAATGTGTTTAGTAAAGAGATTGTATGGACTAAAGGCGCTACAGAAGCCATTAATTTGGTCGCTAACGGATTAAAAAAACGCTTCAATGAAAGTCACACCATCATGATATCTCCGCTTGAGCATCATGCAAACATAGTGCCTTGGCAAATAGTAAGTCAACAAACGGGTGCTAAATTAATAGCACTTCCACTTAATAAAAATGGCACGCTGAACACCAAAGAATGCTGTGAATATATAAAAAAAACTAAGCCTGCCCTATTAGCTATTACACAAGCATCTAACACACTGGGTAATATTACCGATTTAAAACCACTAATTAGAGCTGCAAAAGACGTCAATTCTCTTGTATTAGTCGATGGAGCACAAGGTGCACTGCATTTAAAACCCGATTTACGTGAATTAGACTGTGACTTTTATGTCTGCTCAAGCCATAAAATGCTCGGCCCAACAGGATTAGGTGTGCTTTATGGTCGATATGAGCAATTAAATACCCTTGATATTTACCAATCAGGTGGGGAAATGATCGATAAAGTGTACTTAACTCACAGTACTTATCGTCCTGCGCCTGCAAAATTTGAAACTGGAACACCAAATATCTCTGGAGTTTTAGGCTTTGGTGCCGCATTAGACTATTTAAATGAGTTAGATCACGCAAAAATTCAGCAGTATGAGCAAAAATTGTTTAGCTATGCAGCTCAAGAATTGGTAAAGATCGATGGTATTACAATATATAGCAACCTATATGACAATATTGGTACAGTCTGTTTCAATTTAAATGATGAACATCCTTATGATTTGGCAACTTTACTTGACGGGTACGGGGTTGCAGTGAGGAGTGGACACCATTGTACACAGCCATTAATGACACATTTAGGGCTTAATGGAACGCTAAGAGCGAGCTTTTGTTTTTATAATACCTATGAAGATGTAGATATATTCATTGATTCACTCAAAAAGTGTATCGCTTTACTGGACTAAACGTCACTTTAATAGAATTAATTAGGATAACTCATGACAAATACGTTTAACAAAGTCACTGAATCTATAAAAAATGCACCCGCTTGGCAGCAAAAATATCGTGAGATAATGCTTTTAGGAAAAACTTTACCTGTTTTAGCTGATGTTTTGAAAACCGATGATGCACTTGTACCTGGCTGTGAAAGCAAAGTATGGATGTTTGTTGAATTTGATTTAACAGAAAATACACTTGTTGTAATTGGTGACTCGGATACACGTATAGTAAAAGGATTATTAGCCATTATTTTAGCGCTTTACAATGGCCTCACACCAGAGCAAGTAGTGAATAAAAATGCGTATGAAGAATTTGAAAAACTCGGCCTTATAAGCCACTTAAGCGCATCACGTGGTAATGGTATTAAAGCTATGGTTGATAAAATACAAACCATGGCACAACAAAAGCTTAGTTAACGAAAACTAAGCTTGTGAGCGTTGTTTTTTATCTAGATATTTACGCACCGCTTTTGCCGCAACAAAAAAGCCGAAGCTTCCTGTGATCATAGTCACAGATCCAAAACCATTATTACAATCCATATTCATCGAGCCATCAGCACTTTGCTTTGCATGACATACACTGCCATCGCTTCCTGGGTAAACCAGTTGTTCTGTTGAGTAGACACAATCAATATTAAACTTACGTTTAGGATTATTACTAAAATTATACTGCTTACGCAAGATATAACGTACTTTTGCAAGTAATGGGTCTTGTGTAGTTTTAGCTACATCACCAAAGGTTATTTGACTAGGATCTGTTTGCCCGCCAGCGCCACCGGTTGTAATTATAGGGAGTTTATTACGTTTGCAATGCGCTATTAATGCTGCCTTTTCTTTAACTGCATCAATACAATCAATCACATAATCAAAATCTTGAATATGCTCTTGGATATTTTCAAGTGTAATAAAATCATCTATCACATTAATTTGGCACTCTGGATTAATAAGCTCACAGCGCGCTTTCATTGCCTCTACTTTAGCTTGACCAATAGTTCCCGTTAATGCATGAATCTGCCTATTTACGTTAGTGGCGCAAATATCATCCAAATCAATCAATGTTATTTTACCAACACCAGTACGTGCAAGTGCTTCAGCCGCCCAGCTCCCTACACCACCAATACCTACTACACAAAAGTGTGCTTCTTGAAGCCAATCAAATTGTTGATGACCATATAAACGCTTAATTCCGCCAAAACGTATATCTGTAACTTTTTCGCTCATTTACCAATCCAGTTGCCATGGCGACTGCCATGCTTGAAAATCTTGATGTTTAATTAACGCTAAATACTCATCACCGCAGTCAGGTAGTAAAGTAAACTCTATTTGTTCACCATCCCATACAAAACTCAAGGCATATGCATGTAAATAGGTACGATTTGATGGCGTACCTGCATACATTGCATCACCAAAAATAGCTGAGCCAATACTTTTTAATGCCACTCTTAGTTGATGTGTTTTACCAGTGTAAGGTTTTAAAATATACCCTCTAAATCCTGGTTTATAGCTCAAAGAGTAAAATCGAGTAATTGCAGGGTTAAGCTTACTCGTTAGTAACTTAAACGAGCCACGGCGAGATTTAGCCATATCGCCTTTAATCCAACCTTGCTTCTTTTTTGGTTTAGCATCACTAATCGCTAAATAGAATTTATTAATCGCATGCTCAGTAAAAAGCGCAGTAAAATTAGCTGCAGCGGCTTTGTTTCTAGCTAAAATAATAAGCCCTGATGTCACTTTATCTAAACGATGAACGGCATAAAGCTTTTGCGATAATTGTTGTTCGGCTAACACAACAAAGCCGGGGCCATCTTCTGAATGAAAATTAAGACCCGCAGGTTTTTCTAAAATATAAAAATCGTTATGTGTAAAAATAATTTTTAATATTTTACTTACTTGTTCACTCACGCGCTTATACTTTTAATATGCGCTATCACCTTCGCTAAGTCATCTGCCGTATCAACTCCAGCATGGGGTGCTATTTGAGCTTGCTCTATTTTGATTTTATAACCATGATACAATACACGCAATTGTTCAAGCGATTCAAGTAACTCAAGTGGCGATACGCTCAATTCTATATATTGTTTAATAAAACCCGCTCTGTACGCATAAATACCTACATGGCGCTGAAATGGCGCTAAATTAAGAGCACTGCTGTCATTCATCATTGTGCTTCTATCAAACGGAATACTTGCACGAGAAAAATACAGCGCATTTTTATTTATATCGCTAACCACTTTAACTGCATTAGGATTAAATACTTCATTACGCTCTTCAATAGCAACACTTAACGTTGCCATTGGTGCTGTTGAATCACTTAATAGTGCAGCAACTTGGGATACATTTTCTGGCGCAAGTAATGGCTCATCGCCTTGTACATTCACCACAATTGTATTGCTGTCGAGATCAAGTAAATCAACCACTTCGGCTAAACGCTCAGTACCCGATTGGTGATCTTCGCGAGTCATTACAACATCACTAGTAAATAAACTTACTGCATCAAACACTTTTTGATGATCGGTAGCTATAACCACTTTACTTGCACCTGATAAACATGCTTTTTCGTAAACATGTTGAACCATTGGCTTACCGCAAATATCAGCAAGCGGTTTACCCGGTAGTCGGGTTGATGCAAAGCGAGCTGGAATTACAACTACGAATTCCACTTTTCAACCTCTTCTAAAGATAACTCACGTGCTTCGTTTTCAAGCAATACCGGAATATCGTCTTGAACGGGGTAAGCAAGCTTAGCTGCCGTACTAATTAGTTCGTTGTTTTCTCTATCAAAGCGTAATTTACCTTTACAAACTGGGCACGCAATAATCTCGAGTAGTTTTGAATCAAAGGCCATTGAGTATTCCTTTTTCTTTTAATAATAAATTTAATGTGTTTATTACGCTATCGGAAGGCTCTGCATCTACAGGTAAATAATACCAATTAGATTTTGCAAAAGACTTACATTTAACCGCGTCTTTTTCGGTCATTATAATGCAATCATCGCCAAACTGGGCAAAATCATCTGCGGTATAAGCATAATGATCTCTAAAGTGATGAGTCGATAATAACTTAATACCTTGTGCTTCTAATGAGTTTTCAAACCGTTTAGGATTTCCAATTGCACTTATTGCATGTGCCTCGCTTACGTTGCTTTTTTCATCATCACTTGAATCAACTAAGCGAAGGTTACTTACTTGCAGCATGTAGCTATTATGAGCCTCACCGCCATTTTCAATTACTATATCAACACTTTGTAAGCGTTTAGTTGTTTCACGAAGTGGCCCTGCTGGCATAACAAAGCCATTGCCAAAACGGCGTTCACTATCAACAATACAACACTCAATGCTACGAGGCATTTTATAATGCTGCATCCCATCATCAGAAATAATTACATCTAGCGTATAATTTTTTTCTAATAAATCGATATTGTGTTGTCTATTAGGGCCAACTGCTATTGGGCACTTTAAACGATGGTATAAAAGCACAGGCTCATCGCCAGCCTGTTGGGCGTCAACAACTGAAGTGACTAACAGCGGGTAATTATCTGATTGCCCACCATAACCTCTACTAATAATACCCACTGATAAACCTTGCTCGGTCAAATGCTTATACAACCACAAAACAAAAGGTGTTTTACCATTACCGCCTACACTTATATTGCCGACTACAATAACAGGCGTTTTACACTCAAAAGGTTTAAGTATTTTAGCGCTATACAAGAGCTTTCGAAATGACGATACAAACCAAAACAAAACACTTAATGGTAATAACAATAAAGTAATTAGACCAAATGGTTTATACCAGCTTTGCTCTATATTGCTCACGCCTGATCACCAAACTGCATTTTACAAAGTGCTGAATACGTACCGTCATTTGCTAATAAGCTACTATGATCGCCATTTTCTATCACTCGACCGTTATCAATAACATAAATTCGGTCACTGTTTTCAATAGTAGATAAGCGATGGGCTATAACAATAGAGGTTTTATCTTTCATTAGCGTTTCTAACGCTTGCTGAATAAGCTTTTCAGATTCGGTATCAAGTGCTGACGTTGCCTCATCTAAAATCAAAATAGGTGCATCTTTTAATATTGCACGCGCTATCGCTATTCGCTGGCGTTGGCCACCTGAGAGCATTACCCCATTTTCGCCTACCATGGTGTTTAATTGCTCTGGAAGGTCTTTAACAAATTCCCACACGTGCGCTTGTTTGGCAACTTGTTCTAACTCTTCAATAGACACATCGTGCTTTATGCCATAACAAATATTGTTGGCAATAGTATCGTTAAATAACACGACTTGCTGAGACACTAAAGCAAATTGGCGACGCAGATCAGTTAATTTATAGTCTTGCAGTGCTATGCCATCAAGTAATATTTCACTCGGTAGCTCTAAATCATAATAGCGTGGTAACAAGTTAGAAATTGTTGACTTACCTGAGCCTGAGCGCCCAACTAAAGCAATACTTTCACCCGCCTTAATTGTTAAAGATAAATCGTTTAATACGGCTTCATCTTTCGTTGGGTACTTAAAGGTTACGTTCTTAACTTCGATTAAACCTTTAACTTTATCAACCGAAACAGTGCCTGTATCTTTTTCCATTTCTTCGTCTAAAACTAAAAATATACTTTGAGCTGCAGAGATACCGCGTTGCATATCACTGTTCACATTGGCAAGTTGTTTTAGTGGACGCAGTAACATCATCATTGAAGCAATTAATGCCATGAAGTCACCAGATGTAATCGTATCAATCATTGACGGTAACGACACTGCCCACAAAATAACTGCCATGGCACTTGCCGCTAAAATTTGAATTATAGACACACTAAGCGCTTTAGTTGCGTCCATTTTGATACGTTGCTGACGATTATGATTATTAATTTTCGAGAAGTGATTAATCTCTTGATCTTGACCACCAAAACCATGAATAACTTTATGCCCACTCAGCATTTGCTCAGAGCTACGGGTAACTTGCCCCATGGCAGATTGAATGTTTTTAGAAATGTGGCGAAAACGTTTAGAGACGACGGCGACAATAATAGCAACAAGTGGGATGATCACTAAAAATATCAGTGATAGTTGCCAACTGGTATAGAACATTACCGCAAGTAAAAATACAACAAATGCCCCTTCACGTACGACTATTAGCAAGGCTTTAGTAATCGCTTGTTGAACTTGTTCTGTATCAAATGTGATTTTTGAAATTAAATCTCCCGTTGAGTTTTTGTCATGAAAAGAAACGGGTAAGTGCAATATGTGCTCAAATAACTCTTGGCGTAAAGAACGTACAACTTGGGAGCCTACATAACTTAAGCAGTAAGAAGACATAAAGTTAAAAACACCACGCCCTAGAACTAACGCGATAACGACAAAAGGAGCGTACTTTAAAACTTCTGTATTACGCTGGTTCAAACCTTGATCAATAAACGGCTTCATTAATTGAATAAATAAAGCATCCATTGCTGAATAGCCTATCATCCCAATAATTGCGACAAATGCGACGCTTTTGTAGGTGCCAACATATGAGACAAGACGTTTATAAATTTGTGTAGTACTTTGATCCATAACACTCTCTAAATACAGTAACAATCTGTATTGTATCCTCCGATGAGATAAAACTAAACGTCAATCTTTGATAAACCAGTAACTTTCCTGCCCTCTTGCTGTTTCTATAGCCAAATTCTTTGCATAAAATTTAATACTAATTTGCCCTTCAACGCCTGTCGTAAATTGCTGAGCATTTATTTGGTTATAACGTTCGACGACAAGAGGCTTAGGGAATTCCCATTGCCCTTTATAGGCACTTGAATGAATAACTACTTTAGGGGCAACGTTATTAATAAAATTAACACTTGAGGATGTATCGCTGCCATGATGCGGGCTTAACATTACTGTACTTTTCAATGATTTATTATCCGCTAATAGCGATGCTTCACGCGCATTTGATATATCACCGGTAAGTAACACGCTATAGGTATTATCTGATACCCTAACAACGCATGAATCATCATTTTCATTTCCAAACCCTTTTGTACTAAAGCTTTGTACTTTTAATCCAGCAAAATCAATATTTATGACTTCACATACATTATGTGTATTTTTAGGATGAAATTGTTGTAATGTTTCACCAAAGCCAGCATCTATGAAATGTTGTAATCCTCCAGCGTGATCATTATCTTCATGACTTAGAATCGCCGTTTTCACTGTTAAATTATTTGCTTTAATATAAGGCAGTAAAATACTTCGCGTACGGCTAAAGCGATTGAAATAACTGGGGCCAAAATCATAAATAAGCACTTGATTATCTTTTTCAATTAATGCCATAAGTCCATGCCCTACATCAAATACATGTAGTTGCCACTTAGACTTTTCTATTAACCAATAATTTAATAAAAGCGTTATTGCTGGAATAAAAGCGAGCCATTTATAAGGAAGAAAATAAACCATCAACATAATAATATAAGTAAAAACGACAAATATTGAGTCAATTCTGCCAGTCGTTATCCACCTTAACGATTCTGGTATTTCATTAAGCAATTTAAATAGCGCATATAAGCCTGTATCAAACAGGTTTATTAAAATACTTATATCTAAGAAAATACTCAGTAATGTAAAAACAATTAAAAAGGGTAAGATAATGATTGAAAGCAGCGGTATAGCAATTAAGTTTATTATCAAACCCGCAATACTTACCCCATTAAAAAAATAGAGTGAAAGTGGCAATAGACCAATAAATAACGCTATTTGAATAACAAACAGTGAAATAACTTTGTTTTTTATGCGAGTGTTTAATATTGGTAATTTATTAATAACTGTAAAAATGATAGCAACCGCTAAAAATGAAAAGTAGAGACCTGGATTGAGTAAATTAAATGGGTTAACAATAAGAACAATAACCAAGGCAAATAAAATGCTCCGCCAACGCAGCGGCTGCTTAGCAAGAAAATACAATAATAAATAACAACCCAGCATGATAAGCGCTCGCGTTGCCGATACTAAAAAGTCACTTAAGTACACATAAACCAAGGCTACTAAAAATCCGCATGAACTGTAATAAAGAGTCAGGTTGAATGATTGCCCAATCGAAGAATTAATTTTTGCAAAAATGAATCGAGTAAATAGATAACCGAAGCTAAAAATCAAACCAATATGTAACCCCGATATAGCAAGTAAATGACTTAGCCCAAGAGATTGCATTAATTGTTTGTCAGCGTAGCTCATCAAAGATTTTTCACCGCTAAGCAATGCATAATAGAGCCACTGTAATTTTGTATCCGTATAAGTGTTTTTAAGGAAGTGTTGATAATCTAAAATTATGCTTTGTTTGTCGCTATTTATAATATTAAGATTTTTATTAAGCACTTTACCTTTAAATAATATTCTATTTATAAAAGCATAACGTTCATTATCAAATACATTAAAATTTTTATTACTACGAAAATGTTTTAAATGAATTAAAGCAGAAAATTCATCACCTACTATTAAAGGCTGTGCAGAATTAACACTAAGCATTGCTTTGGGTGCTCTAAAACCTGAAAAATAACTCCCTTCTAATGCCACTATTTTAACTTTAATATATTGAGGTTTTTTGTCAGAAATAACCTCTTCAACAATTAATGTAGAATCAAGTGCATACTTTTCATCCGGTTTTGGTATTTCAAAACTATAAAAAACGTAAAAATGCAGACCAACGAAGCAAATTGCACAAATAAAGCCTAACAATACATTTAAAAACGGCTTAAAATAAGCGCTCACTATAACAATGAAAATTGTGAATACTGTAAATTCGAGAGTTTGATAATAAAATACGGTTGCTATACAGCCAATTACAAACCCAAGACTTATCCACACTGATGTAAATGGTTGCTTTAAATGGCTAAAAAAACGATCCAAAGATTTTTACCTGATCCAAATAAAATTAGACATCATAAATCACTAAGAATATTTGGACGCCTTTTACAAGATGCAAATCTTTGGCATTTAAATAGACGTTCTGCTCGAGGTGCATTTGCAGTCGGGTTATTTTTTGCTTTCATCCCTGTTCCTTTTCAAATGGTTTTAGCAGCAGCCGGCGCTATATTATTTAGAGTTAATTTACCTATCTCAGTAGCATTAGTATGGCTTACAAACCCTCTAACTATGCCACCTATTTTTTATGGCTCATACTTAGTGGGTACATTAATACTTAATCAGCCTGAGCAACACTTTGTATTCGAAGCTAGTTGGTCTTGGTTTCTAGAGAGCATAGAAACTATTGGTCCTGCATTTTTACTCGGTTCGTTAGTATGTGCTTCTATTGCATCAATTATCGGCTATTTTGGTATTGATATTATTTGGCGCCGCTCTGTTAAAAAGGCATGGTTATCGCGAAATAATTAGTAGCGTTAAAGCTAAATAATAACTATAAGATTCATGGTAATCCTAATCTTATAAAATATTATAGACGAAAAAAAACCAACTTTATTAAGTTGGTTTTTTTATAATCAATATTAGTAAACTTTAAAAGCGAAATATACGTCTTAAGCCAACTAATGGTAATAGCAATAATGTATACCAAGGAAAGCTAGCAGAGTTACGCTCATAGACTTCTGCTTCTACTGGAGCACAGTTTTCTACTTCACCATTTGCAATTGGCGTTAACTTAACTGCAACTGCAATACTTTCATATTCAATTTCACCATTGATATCAGTTACAACACCGCCTAAAGAATCAAGTTTTTCAACTGTCTTAGTCGCAGTACCAAATATTTCATTATTTTCATTGATAGCTGTTGCTTCAACCATAGAATAAGCATAATCAGTTTCGCCATCAGTATCATAACAAGGCAGTAAATCGTTTAGATTAGTGATTTTATCTTCACCAATTTTGTAAATAAAGGCTTCTTTAAGTCGTGAGCTATCAGATACACCCACTTCCCCTTCGCCTACAATATAACCTTGATTATTTATATCGTTGCCATAAGAACTTGAGCTTGAAAAATAATCAGTTGGAAAAACTGTATTACCTGTTTCGATGTCATGATAGAAGAATTTATTACGAAGTGTACCTTCAATACGCTTTGTCGCATAACCTGTAATTACATCATTATCATTAATAGCGATTGATTTACCAGCCTGCCAGTCATCTTCTTGATTAATAAAGTCAGTGACTGCACCGTCTTTAAAATAGACTGGCATTGTAAGAATCGTATCATCATTTTTGTAATAACGCGTATTTGATGAACCTACAATTGTACCGTTGTTGTTCACTGCTAGAGCAGTACTCGTAAATGCGTCATCTTCCGTTTCACCTTCATCAGGTGTAAGTGCCATACCAAGCTCTTCAACAGAAATAATATTTAACGATTCATCAAGTTCCCATTTAACAGCACGCTTATTAAATAAGCCTCGTGAAATATTAGAATTTAATAAATTGATACACACTGACGTTGGTTCGTCTTCATTATCACAGTTATCATCAATATTATCTTGTCTGTCATCAGGAATACTTGTAGAGATATTACCTACAACAGTGTAACCACTATTTGTTTTAACAATATCGTTAGCGCGGCTTGTGCCACCGTATTCATTAAACTCAGGCTCTAACTCAACACTTATACTGCCATCAGCACTTATTACAATCCCACGTTCTATAAACTCATGTGTGAACCACGTTTCTGCATCATCTTCACCATCAGGTGTAAAAGATACTTTATCGTAAGGAGCACCGCCCCAACCAACAGTAACGCCATCTTCACTTACAGCATTAAAAAGGTTAATAGTTGAACGCGTTAAGCCATCATAATCAACAGATGCAACATCAAATAACGGTTGCTCTGTTACTTGTGTGTCATTGTACTTTATGCCAACTAATGAGCTTAATTTTTGATATTCAAAATTTGTAGAAATTGAAGATAAAAAACTAACCATGAAAGTATGTGCATCAGAATTAGTAAGTACTGCATCATTATTTTCAATGTCATCAAGTGTAAAGGTAATCTCTTTATCACTTAAATCAAATGCAGCCTCTGTATTATCGTAGCTATTTTCAATAATATTTTCAGTAAAATCTATATAGCTGATATCAATAGGTAAATTGTATAAACCATTTGCGAAACCAATAATATGCCCGCTTTCGCTTACATCTGTTACATAAGAATATTTAGCGTCTTCAAGAGTCCCTAATTCACTTAACTGGTACGTAGCACTTGTTGCTGAAGTGCTTAATGTCGCTAAAATACTGGCAGCGAGTAATTTATATTTCATTTTAGTCCTTACTACTGATTCTGTAATTCTTCAAGTTCTTCCCAGCGCTCAAGCGCAGCTTCAAGGTCAGACTCAAGTTGTGCCAAATGGTTCAATGCTTTAGTTGTTACATCACTCTCTTGTTTAAAAAAGTCTGAGTCACTAACTACAGCTTGTTGAGCTTCAATTTCAGCTTCTAGTTTTTCCATTTTATTCGGTAGTTGCTCTAATTCAAGTTTTAATTTGTAAGAGAGTTTATTTGTTTTAGCTGCAGGTTTAGCTGCAGGTTTAGCAACTGGAGCGACTACTTTTTCAACTTTTTTTACTGGTTGCTGCTGCGTTTTTTTTTCTTGTTCAGCTAAATAGTTAACGTAAGCCTCATAGTCGCTATAGCCACCTACAATATCTGTAACTTTACCGTTACCTTCAAACGCCCATACACTTGAACATGTATTATCAATAAATTCACGGTCATGGCTTACAATCAGCACTGTACCTTGGTATTGATTAATGATGTCCTCTAGTAACTCTAACGTTTCAATGTCTAAGTCATTTGTTGGCTCATCGAGAACAAGTATATTAGATGGTTTTAAAAACAGTTTAGCTAATAGTAATCTGTTTTTTTCACCACCAGAGAGTGCTTTAACAGGGGTTCGAGCGCGTGCTGGAGGGAATAAAAAGTCTTGCAGGTAACCTAAAACATGACGTGAGCGTCCGCCCATCATCACTTCTTGTTTACCTTCGGCGACGTTATCTTGAACTGTTGCTTCTTCATCAAGTTTTTCACGATATTGGTCAAAGTAAGCAAATTCTAAATTAACACCTTGCTTAGTTATACCGCTATCTGGTTCTAAATCACCAAACATTAGCTTTAATAGTGTTGTTTTACCAATACCATTTGGGCCTACTAAGCCGATTCTATCACCGCGCATTACAAGTGTAGAAAAATCATCAGCAATAACTTTGTCTTTAAATGCATGACAAAGATGTTGAGCTTCAAATACTAACTTGCCAGAGCGGTCTGCTGTTTCAATATTGAAATCAGTTTTACCAACTTGGTCAACACGTTGTTTGCGCTCGGTACGAAGCTGCTTTAACTCACGAACTCTACCTTCGTTACGCGTTCTACGTGCTTTAACACCTTGTCGAATCCACGTTTCTTCTTCGGCTAAGCGTTTATCAAACAATGCATTTTGAGCTTCTTCAACTTTCAGATCATGCGCTTTTTGTTCTAAATAAGTAGCGTAATCGCCTGGGTACGAAATAAGCTTACCACGGTCTAAATCTAAAATACGCGTAGCAACAGCACGAATAAACGCACGGTCATGCGAGATAAATACAATACCGCCTTTAAATTCTTTTAAAAACTGTTCAAGCCACATTACACTTGCCATGTCTAAATGGTTTGTTGGCTCATCTAGTAATAATAAATCAGGCTCACTTACAAGTGCACGTGCGAGTGCCACTTTACGTAACCAACCACCAGAAAGAGACTCAAGTTTAGCTTCTGGGGTTAGTTCTAATTGTGTCAAAACTAATTGAATGCGGCTATCAAAGCGCCAGCCATCAGCTGCTTCTAGTTGATTTGATAAACGTTCAAGTTTATTTAATAACTTATCGTTACACTCTGTTTGAAGCTCGTTACTAACATGATGAAAATCAATTAGTAAGTTTGCAATCTCAGGCATACCTTGTGCAACGTAATCAAATACGGTGCCGCTTGCACCTTTTGGTGGATCTTGCTCTAAGCGAGAAATTCGAATGCCACCTAGCTGATTTATTTCGCCATCATCTAAAACAACTTGTCCATCAAGTACTTTTAATAAAGTTGATTTACCTGCGCCATTTCTACCAACAACACACACTCTTTCGCCACTTTCTATAACGGCATCTGCTTTGTTAAGCAAAGCATGTGTACCAAAAGCAAGTTGTGCTTTTAAAATTCTAATTAAATCCATAGTTCTTATTTGCTCTTATTCTGCTTGTGCTAAAAATTCGCGCACAGAGTTTAAAGTAAAAGGCCAAAATAATTGCTCGCCTTTTTCACTTTTTAATACAGGAATAGTAATTTGATACTCAGCTATAAGCTGCTCATCAGTCATAATATCGATTAGTAATAACTCGCTAGTATCACAAAGTACCTCAGTGATAAGTTGCTCAGCTTGCTCGCACAAGTGGCAACCATCAGTGTGGTATAAAACCCAATTAGCCATGTGTGATTAGCCAGCTATTATGGATTTTTTTATTACGTTTAAAGTCTGGTGATAACGTTTTATCTGAAATATTAACGGCTTTTAAACCTAAACCAATCAGACCAACTTCATCTATAACAAAGCCACGTTTGTTATTAGAGAAAATCAACGTACCCGATGGGCTTAAAATCTTTTTTACCCACGTTAATAATTTAATATGATCGCTCTGAACATCAAATGCATCTTTCATACGTTTTGAGTTTGAAAACGTTGGAGGATCTAAAAATATCAAATCGTATTGTGCTGTTGCGTGCTCTAACCATTTTAAACAATCTGCTTGTTCAAAGCGGTATCGTGTATTACTAATACCATTTAAATCAAAGTTATCTTGGCCCCATTTTAAGTAGGTCTTTGATAAATCAACTGTAGTAATGGCTTTAGCACCACCAAGAGCAGCATGTACAGAAGCTGTACCTGTATATGCAAAAAGATTTAAGAAACGTTTATCTTTAGCATTTTCTTGAATATAACGACGCATTAAGCGGTGGTCTAAAAACAAGCCTGTGTCTAAGTAGTCAAATAAATTAACTTTAAACTTAGCACCGAACTCTTCAACAACCATAGTACGGTTTTGTTTAGACATAGCGGTGTATTGATCTTCGCCCTTCTGCTTTTTACGTACTTTTACAGCAATGTTTTCAGGTGAAATTTCAAGCTGTTGAGCCGTTAAACTTATTACGTCTTGCAGACGCTTTTCTGATGTTTTTTCATCAATTTCTTTAGGCGCTGCATATTCAAAAATTACAGCAGAGTCCCCATAAATATCTACAGCAACATTGTATTCAGGGATATCCGCTTCATAGACGCGATAAGCATCTATTTTATTTTGTTTAAGCCAGTTTTTTAAGCCTTGCTTATTCTTTTTCAATCGATTTGCAAATGACGTTGAGCCTTCAAAATTAAGTGCTTTTTTATCATCTGTGGTCAAACTGACTTGCTTATCATCTAATTGATATAAGTTAAGTTCTACATCAAGCGGGCCATTCTTAAATTTATAACGCTTAAGGCGCACAAGTTTTAAAAGTTTAAATAAGCTCTCGTCCATACCAAGTAAGGCAAGTTTCCAGTGATTAAAGTGCTTTTTAAAGCCAACGCCTAAATTACGGTGTAAATCAACAAGCTCAGCCATAGAGCCAATACGCTCACCATATGGTAAGTTTGAAATTACAACACCCGGTAATTTTGCAACAGCTGTAAGTTTAGTTGCATCACTTTGCTTAAACTTAATCACGTAGTCAAGCTCGGCTCGTTTAGCATTATCAATTGCTTTACTTAATACTTGTTCATCGTAATCGTGGCCAATTAACCACAGTTTAGGATCGGTAATATTAGCGAGTAACTCTTCTTTAAGCTCTTTAAACTTAGCGGCTCTAAAACTTGGTAAACGCTCAAAAGCAAAACCTTCACGGAATAATCCTGGCGCTTCGTTTCGCGCCATACCCGCAGCTTCTATCAAAATAGTACCCGCACCACAACATGGATCGAATAAAGGCTGTTTTACATTTTCAAGCCAGCCGCTTCGCTTAATTAATGCAGCAGCTAAATGCTCTTTAATTGGCGCTTTACCTTGGCCTTGGCGGTAACCGCGTTCTGACAAACGAGGACCTGAATAGTCAATATACATCGATACGCCGTAACGATTTAATCGTGCAACCACGCGCACATTAGCATCTTGCTTATCAACGTTCGGCCGTTGCTCGTATAAATCATTAAAATAATCAACAATCGCATCTTTGATCACAAGACCCGAAAATTGCGTGTTTTTTAATGAGTCATTGGTACCGTTGAAGTCAACAGCGAATGTTTGCGTAGGTCCAAACCATTCTTGCCAAGGTTGCGAGCGCGCAAAATTATACAGGCTATTTTTGTCATCTACGCCTTCTTTTTCTTCAATAAGCATAAGCACACGCGTTGCAAAACGAGTTGATAAACAAACCTTTTGCGCCAGTAATGAGTCAGCCTCAAAACGAACAGAACCAACAGTTTGCTTAGACACGGTTGCGCCAAGTTCTGTTAGTTCATCAACCAATAAATTTTCGATTCCGATAGAAGTAAGTGCGATAAATTGCAAAGTAATAACCCTTAATAGCTAATTGCGCAGGATTATAACATAGGTTGGGCGACAAACACGCCATAAAGACACGCTTAAGACTTAAATTTGGTTAGGCGGTTTGACTTTGATATTGCTGATTTAGGATGGGGTGTACTCGATTATTAAGAATACGGATTACTTCAAATTGCGCTAAAGATAAGTTTTCGTCTAATTTAAAGGTTTCACTTAAATTCAAACAAATAGATGCATCAGGACAATGCTCTACAATTAAAAAATCACCTGACTGCGCTTTAGATGTTAATTTAACTATTGCCTCTACACTTGGCTCTGTACCTGTGTACTCTTCAAAAAACCAACTTTTTGCTAAAACGGGTTTTAAGTGGTATTTAACAGCAGTCGCATTTAATGATATTTGACAAATTTGAGCCGCAGACCACAATTCAAATCCATCTAGATAATTATAAACTTGCTCATAAAATGCAGCATCTTCTAGGCTAAAACGTGGATTTTTAAAAACAGAATCGGTGAGTTGTCTTAATTTGTAAGGCGTACATAATTGCATGTCGTCATTTAAATCAAGTAACAAACGGTTTTTATCAGGACAAGCAATCCACTGCCATTGCTTTGATGCTTGTAACATTTACTCCTCCTTGGGCATGTTGAATAATTATTGCTCACAGTATAACTGCTTTTGACCACTTTTAAAATGTTTGCTTAGAACATTTATCGAACGATCAAAAGCTTAGATAACTGATCCTTATAAGCCGTTAACGATCGACTTTACCAATTGTGGACCTTTGTAGATGAACCCAGTATAAACCTGAACTAAATTTGCGCCTGCATCTAACTTTTCTTTTGCAGATGAAGCATCATCAATACCGCCAACTCCGATGATTGGTAAGTTACCTTTTGTTAAGCGCTTTAGTTCACTTACCACCTCTGTAGAGCGCATTCTAACAGGGTAACCTGATAAACCGCCAGCCTCTTCTGCATATTGCTGCCCCATGACTGCAGCCCGTTCAAGCGTTGTATTTGTAGCAATTACACCATCAATTTTATTATTTAAAAGTGACTCACTTACTTGCTCTATTTGTATTTGATCGAGATCCGGTGCAATTTTTACAAGCATAGGTACTTGCTTACTATGCTTTGCAATTAAATCTAACTGTTCATTTTTAAGACTTTTCAATAAGTCATCAAGTGCAGCACCATATTGTAAATCACGAAGCCCTGGGGTATTTGGGGATGAAATATTTACCGTAATGTATGAAGCATGCTCAAATACTTTACGCATACAATGAATGTAGTCATCTTTACCTTGCTCATTAGGTGTATCTTTATTTTTACCAATATTGATACCGAGTATGCCACTGTACTTTGCTGCTTTTACATTTTTTACTAAATTATCAACGCCTTTGTTATTAAAACCCATACGGTTAATAATAGCGTTTGATTCTGGTAATCTAAAAATACGCGGTTTCTCATTGCCCTCCTGAGGACGAGGCGTAACTGTGCCTACTTCGATAAAACCAAAGCCCATTTGGCTAAAAGCATCAATACATTCTGCATTTTTATCAAGACCAGCAGCAAGCCCTACTGGATTTTTAAATTCAAGACCTAAAAAGTTTACGGGTTTATCTGAAACACTTTGTGACCAAGCTAGATTTAGAGGCGTATTAGCAAAACGACGAAGATTATTAAGTGCAAACTCATGCGCCCACTCCGCATCACGGGTAAACATAAAACGGCGAGCTAAATCATAAAACATCAATATAATCCTCTTTTTAAATTTCAGACAAAAAAATACCTCAGACAAGGCTGAGGTATTGTATAACAAATTTAACAATCAGTTATTTATTTACTAAACAAATAATAGATTAAAGCTAAATTATTTTCCTGATGTATCACAGTTGTGACTTAATAACATAAGTTCACGAAGTGCAACTGAGAACTTTGCAAAGTCGTGGCTTTGTGATGTTTTAAACTCAGCCAGCATTTGTTTCCAACGTTGAAGTAATAAATCTTGGCTATCCATCCACTGATCTATTTGACTATCAACATCACTCTCATCACCTTCAAAGCTATTTAAAACCACTTCAGATAACGTACGTTGCTGCCAATCAAGCTCCTCACGGTAAGATGAACGAGCAAGTGCTTGCCAATGATTTGCTACTGGTTGCTTAGTTATTTGCTCTAAGAACCAATGCAGACCCATTCTTGCGCCTAGTTTAAAGTAAGTATTCGATACCATCGAAATACTCTTACCTGAATTATTAGCAACTTCAGCTAAATCCATCACAGAGAATAAGCTTGATAATGAAACAATACGCTTAGCTATATCTGCAGGAACGCCGGCATCAATTAACTTATTGGCTTCAATTACAATGCGGTCATTTTCTTTTTCAATCATGTATGTATTTAAGTTATCACTTAAATCTTTAAACGTTGGCGCAAAGAATTCAATTCCTTGTTCAATTGTTTGTGACTTATTACGATGACGTAAGAACCAACGCGTAGTACGGCGAACAGTACGACGAAGTTGGTAAAGCATTTCAGTTTGTACCGCTGCTGGTATTTTATTATCCAGTGCGCTGATAGAAGACCATGTATCACGCATTTCAAATATTTCGCTAGCAATTGAGTAACACATTGCAATTTCAGCTTCGTTTGCACCGGTTTCTTCATGCATACGTACCATGAAGTTTAAACCCATATCATTGACGATACTGTTAGCAAGTTTAGTTGCAATAATTTCTTTACGAAGTGGATGGTTGTTCATCGCATCGTTAAACTTCTCACGTAGAGGACGTGGGAATGACTTCACAAGCAATTGGCGATAGTAAGGGTTTTCAGTAATTTCATCACTTACTAAAGACTCTTTTAATACCATTTTTGCGTAAGACACTAGCACTGAAAGCTCAGGGCGAGTTAAGTCTTTACCAGCGGCTGCACGTTCTGCCAATTCTTCATCACTTGGAATGAACTCAATAGCACGGTTTAACTTGCCATCTTTTTCAAGTGCATGAATAAAGCGAATCTTTTCTTTAAGCGTTGAAGTACCTTTAGACTGCGTAATTGAAATAGTGTGTGTTTGACGATAACAATCTTTTAATACTAACTCAGATACCTCGTCTGTCATTGAGTAAAGTAGCTCATCACGTTGTTTACGTGTTAAGTCACCTTCAGCAACCAAGCCATTAAGTAAAATCTTAATGTTAACTTCGTTATCTGAACAAGCAACGCCCCCTACGTTATCAATAAAGTCTGTATTAACACGACCACCCTTAGTTGCAAATTCAACACGACCTAATTGAGTTGCCCCTAAGTTACCGCCCTCACCAATTATTTTAGCGCCTAAATCTCTACCATTTATACGTAGTGCATCGTTTGCACGATCCCCTACATCTGCATCAGTTTCTTTAGAGTTTTTAATGTATGTACCAATACCGCCATTCCACAGTAAATCGAACTCCATCATCAATGAAGCTTTCATTAACTCATTTGGGGTCATACTTGCTTTTTTAGTACCCAACATTTTTTTCATTTCTGGGCTAAGCGTAATTGATTTAGCAGCACGAGAGAAAACACCACCACCGGCAGAAATTAACTCTTTGTTGTAGTCTTCCCATGATGAACGCGGCATATTAAATAAACGTTCGCGCTCTGGATAAGAAGTAGCAGCATCTGGGTTCGGATCAACAAAAATGTGCATATGGTTAAAGGCAACTTGTAAACGAATATGCTTAGATAACAACATGCCATTACCAAATACGTCACCCGCCATGTCGCCAATAGCTACCACTGTAAAGTCAGTCGTTTGACAATCGATATCCATTTCACGGAAATGTCGTTTAACTGACTCCCATGCGCCTTTAGCTGTAATACCCATTTTCTTGTGATCGTAACCAACCGAGCCACCTGATGCAAATGCATCGCCAAGCCAGAAATTGTATTCATTAGCTATGCCATTTGCGATATCAGAGAAAGTAGCAGTTCCTTTATCCGCTGCAACCACTAAGTAAGCATCATCTTCATCGTGGCGAACAACATCGCGAGCTGGCACTATTTCACCGCGTTCAATGTTATCTGTAATATCCAAAAGACCACGGATAAAGATTTTATAACACTCTTGGCCTTCTTTAATAAACGCTTCACGCTCACTAGGTAATTGCTTACATACAAAGCCACCTTTAGAACCAACAGGTACAATTACTGTATTTTTAACTTGTTGCGCTTTAACTAAGCCAAGTACTTCAGTACGGAAGTCTTCACGACGGTCAGACCAACGCAAGCCACCACGCGCTACTTTACCGTAACGTAAATGCACACCTTCTACGCGCGGAGAATAAACAAAAATCTCAAACGCTGGAAGAGGAAGCGGTACATCAGGAATTAAGCTTGGTTGTATTTTAAATGATACATACGACTTAAACTGACCTGCATCATCTTTTTGGAAATAGTTAGTACGAAGTGTTGCAACAATCATATCGACGTATAAACGAATAATACGGTCGTCATCTAGGTTTGCTACATTTTCAAGCTCTAAATAGATTTGTGTGCTTAGCTTCTCAAGTGTTTTGGCACTTGCTGGGCTCTTAACTGAGAACTTTTTAGCAAATAAGTTAACAATTTGCGCAGCAATATTCGGATAGTTAGCAAATGTGCTTTCAATGTAAGTCTGAGAGAACGTAACACCGATTTGACGCATATACTTAGCGTAAGCACGTAAAATAGAGGCTTCTCGGCCAGTTAGGCCTCCCATTAACACTAAACGGTTAAAACCATCGTTTTCAAGGCGGTTGCCCCAAACATTTGTTAATGCAGCGCGAAAACGTGCTGAAATCTTATCAAAGTCAGCCATCCCTTTGCTATCAATAAGCATCGAGAAGTCCATGATCCAATTAATACGACCATCGCTTGTTTTAACTGAATACGGCGTTTCGCCAACAACGCGCAGACCAAAGTTTTCAAGCATTGGCATAACATCAGATAAGTGAATTGGTTCGTCTTTATGAAATAAGCTTAATCGTACAATATTGCTATTAGCTTCTTCTTGTGGACGGTAGAAAAGCATTTCTAGTTTGTTTTCATCACTAAGTAATTCTAACTTTTCGATATCAACAACCGCAGCACTTGGAAGCACTTCATCTTTGTATGAGCGTGCAAACGCATTACAGTATTTACGATTTAAATCGTTACCACGTGCTTCGCCCGCAGATTCTAAAAGTGCAGATTGAAGTTTATCTTCCCACGTACGTGCAGCTTCTACTAAATTGTTTTCGATATCTTTCACGTTATATTCGATCTTGTTGTCGGTCACACGAACGGTGTAATGAGTACGCGCAAGTGTTGACTCAGAGAAATAAGTAGTAAATTCGACTTTATCGTCAGAATTAAATGCATTGGCTAATATATCTTGCGTTTCACGACGAAGTGCCGTGTTATAGCGCTCGCGAGGTACATAAACCATGCAAGATAAGAAGCGACCATACGCATCTTTACGTACAAATAAGCGACACATATCGCGCTCTTGTACTTGTAACACACCCATAGCAACTTCAAGTAGCTCACTTTCGCGCGCTTGAACAAGCTCATCACGTGGGTAGGTTTCTAAAATATTTAAAACAGCTTTGTAAGCATGCGTGCCTTTAGCAAAATCACACATTTCCATGATGCGATTAATTTTACTTTTTAATACTGGCACATCAGTAGCACTGTTATTGTAAAAGCTTGATGAGAACAAACCAATAAAGCGGTCTTCACCAATTACATTGCCTTCGTCGTCAAAACGCTTAATACCTACATAATCAATGTAGGCTGGACGGTGAACGCGAGAAACAGAGTTAGTTTTTGTTAGGATCAGTAGGTTGCTACTACGTGCTTCTTGGCGAGCAACCTCTGGTAATTCTGATAATAATCGTGTGTGTTCTTCAGTAGAGTTTTTCATCAAGCCAAGGCTTGATTCCATTTTACCTTTTAATTGATAATCACCTTGAACTGGGCTTAGCTCATATTCACGGTAACCCATTAGGGTAAAGTTATCTTTAGCTAACCAATCTAAAAACTCAGTTGTTTCTGAAACTTCTTCTTTCGTTTTATTATGATGACGCTTAGGTAACTCTTTAGTTACTGCCATCAATTTTTTACGGATTGGCTGCCAATCATCAACGGCAACCGACACATCGACAAGAACTGATTCTAACTCTTTTTTGAAAGACTCAATCACAGAAGAATCTGTTTGACGGTCGATTTCAATAAAGAATACTGTTTTAGTAGAAGAAGATTCTTGTTCTGCTTTTAGATTTGATAAACCAGAAATTTTAGCGTTTTCATCGCGCTTAATTTTTAATGGGCAGTGAAGTAATAAGTGAGAGGCGATATTTTCACGTGTCATGGCCATACGAACAGAATCAACTAAAAACGGCATGTCTTTAGTAATAATTTCTACAATTGTATGCGATGACTGCCAGCCATCTTTTGCCACTTCAGGGTTGAAAACGCGAATAACAGCGTCGTCGGTAGTATTTTTTTCTAGCGAGTTCCAAAGGCTTAATGCTGCGCCATATAGGTCACTATCGTTGCGGTTTGCCAAATCCTCTTTAGACATGTTGCTGTACAAGGCTTTGGCGAATTTCTCAACGAGTAACACATTATCAGCGCGAACTTTTTTCTGGATCAGCTTACAGACATTATCTAGGATAACCGAGGCTTGGCCTTCATTTCGTGTCATTGTATGTTCCTTAATCTATTACTGCTCAGGAGCAGGAATTTGTACAGCTATTCATTAGCGTGGAGTCAATTAAATTCTAACCCTTTTACAGCTAATAAACAGCCTTTTCGATGAAAACATTTTAAGCATTTCAGCTATTTGGTCATCTATTCACAAATTGTAGATATAAATGGCCTTTACAGGCCATTTAGGAGCAAAATTATTCACATTATTTTTTCTGGTCAGTCCAGAGAAGACTACCAATAGCAGGTAATAACAACACGGCACCTAACATATTCACTAAAAACATGAAAGTTAACAGTATACCCATATCAACTTGGAATTTAAGATCTGAGAATATCCAGGTACTCACACCAATAGCTAATGTTATACCGGTAAATAGAACCGCACTTCCACGTTCAACAAGCGCATTTCGATAAGCAACACTCAATGGTACATTTTGCTTAAGCTGCCCCATCATCGACGACAGTATATAAATACCATAATCAACCCCAATACCCACACCTAAAGCAATAACTGGTAAAGTAGAAACGGTTAAGCCTATTTCTAATTGCACCATAAGTGCTTGTGCAAGCGTTGATACGATATAAAGCGGTAATACTACGGCAATCGTTGCTTTTACGCTTTTAAAGCTCATTAAGCATAAAATAATAACAGCACCATAAACGTAAAGCATCATTGGTATTTGCGCTTCTGAGACAGACTCATTAGTAGCTGCCATTACGCCAACAGGTCCTGACGCTAATTTAAATGCTAATTTATCAGTGCCCTCTTCTTGTGCAAATTGCTTAACACTCTTAATTACAGTATCGATAGTTTGTGCTTTATGATCATCTAAAAATATAATCACTGGCATAACTGAACAATCACCGTTAAGTAAACCTGTACTCGTTTCAACTCTAGATGTTGACTGTACTAAGCTTGCTGAATTTCGTGGCAAGCTTTGCCACTTCAGATTGCCTTCGTTGTAGCCTGCGTTAACCGATTGAGCTACAGAGCTCAAACTTACAGCAGACTGTACACCGGCCACATTCTCTACTTTGTATTGGAAACGGCTTATACGCTCCATCACACTATGCTCAGTACATGCAGCAGGATATGCTTCTACAATTACCTTTAAGATATCAGACGAGATAGTATATTTATCAGATATTAAGAATGTATCTTGATTATAGCGCGCATCTTGATGCAGAGATGGCGCCCCTGCGTGTAAATCACCTATACGCATTTTATCTGCTTGCCAGTAACCTAAAGCAAATAAAACAAGTGTAAAACCAATAATCATTTTAGCAACTTTAGGATCTGTTGCTTTTACAAGAAGGTCTCGAATTTTATCAAGCATGTTAGGCTTAGTAGCATCACCAGATTGAATATGTACACTGTTCTCAAAGTTCATGTACGAAGCCCAAACTGGTAGTAAAATTAAATTAGTAAATATAATTACTGCCACACCTAAACTCGCTGTAATGGCAAGTTCGCGAATAATACCAATATCGATGGTAAGTAATGTTAAAAAACCGACAGTGTCTGAAAGTAGTGCTATACCACCTGGGACCAATAAAGCCCTAAAACTTGACTGACAGCAAATACGTGTTGTTTTACCTTCACCGACTTTTTTACCAATCGCATTTATCATCTGCACACCATGGCTTACACCAATAGCAAATACTAAAAACGGTACCAAAATAGACATAGGGTCTAGGCCAAAACCTAAACTTGAAAGCAGACCTAATTGCCAAACAACAGCAATGATAGAACACGCGATAGGCAAAATGGTCAGCTTTAAACTGCCACAAAATAGCCATACCATAATAAAGGTAAAGGCGATAGCAATAGCAAAAAATACGACCACCCCTTTAGCGCCTTCTGCTATATCACCGGCCATTTTTGCAAAGCCAATAATATGGATGCTTACTTTTTCTGTACTTAGAGGCTCTCTTAAATCACTTTCTAGCTTTTGCGCAAAAGCTAATGTGTCTAACTTTTGTTGTGTTTGTGGATCTGTTTCTAAAAGTTGAGCTGTTACCATTGCACACGAGTAATCGCTGGCAATCATACGTCCTACAACTTTTGCTTTTTCGATATTTTCTTTTACAACACCTAAGCCACGTTTGTCAGCTTTAAAGTTGGCAGGAATAATTGGACCGCCTGCAAAGCCATCCTCGACTACTTCAACAAAACGAGCACTGGGTGAAAATATAGAGTTAACTAATGGACGATTTACGCCTGGAATAAAATAAAGCTGATCGTGGACCGCTTTTAACTGAGTAAAGAATTCTGGATTAAATATATCACCGCTGTCATCACACACTGAAATCAAAATACTGTTTGCACCACCAAACTGTTTTTCATGCTTAGTGTATACTTTCATATAGTCGTGATTTAACGGGATGTTTTTATTAAACGAGGCATCTAATTGAATTTGAGTTGCTTTGAATACAAGTAAACACGTTATAAGCGCAAAACTTATAAGCATAATTAAGCGATGTCTAAAAATCGCCTTTTCAATAAAATCGAGTAACTTATGCATTAAGGGGTTAACTCCTTCACTTTAATGCCATCTTCAGTAGCCATGATTAGTTTGTTATTTAAAATCACGCCATCTAAAATTGCTTTACCATCGGCTAACTGCTCATGGGTGAGTAACCCATCTTGAAGATGAAAAATAACGCCACTATTGGCGAGCATGAGCCATTGTTTGTTATTGTAATTAATGATGTTGTTGATCGTCGCAGTTTTTACATTTTCGAAATGCTGCCACTGCTGTTCACCATTTTGCTTCGCAAAAACATTGCCACGAAGCCCTGCCACAATTTCTTGTGTGCTATCTGATGCAACCGCAAAAAATGAACCAGGATAAATTTCCTCTATCCTTTGCCAAGTTTCACCGTCATCAATGCTTCTGGCCATTAACCCCATTTCACCAACCAACATTAATCCGTTATCTGTTATTTCGATTCGATTAAAGTGCGGTAAAATTGAAGCTGTTTCTGCTTCATACCCTTCGGGGTCGTTTTCTTTTAAATCGTTTAAATAATCTCTGTCGTCACTAAATAGTAACGAATCTAAAAAGCGCTTTTGCCAATGTTTACCACCATCGCTAGTTTGGTAAAACATACCATAAGCGCCCACTGCAAAACCTTTCAAGTCATCTTCAAATAGAATATCTAAACATGGTTTGTCTAATTCTGGTTGTGCTTGTTGTAATTGCCAATTAATACCACCGTCAGTAGTATTTATTATTGTTGCATCGTGGCCACATGCCCAGCCATTATTTTCATCGCTAAAGTCAACAGCTGTTAATAGCACTTGAGTCGGTACAAGTTCAGCTTGTTGCCATTTATTACCTGTTTCACTTTTAATAACAGTACCATGTTTGCCTACTGCAATTAGCCCGTTACCTGTGTTTGTTATATCAGTAAGTAGGGTTTTATCTGCATTAATTGCACTGATTGCGTTTTCAGGAACATCCTGGGCAACACCCGCACCGCTTATGATCAGGCTGGCATATACTAAATACTTCATAATTTTAATCGCCTTGAACGAGAGAATTGTTTGTCTTTATATACTGAGGAAAGCGTTGCGCGATTTGGTATAAGACAAACGCGATGTGAAAGGAAAAGGCACTTAACATAAGTTAAGTGCCTTACTTCTAACTATCTACCTGCGCGACGTAATGCGCTTGACGTAAATTCGTTATCATTAAACGATTGTGAAAAATCGTACATTTTTTCTTGGTTATCTAAACCAATTGCTAAATAACGACGTGAATTTAAATCATGATAAACTTCAAGCGTACTCCACTGAGTAGGTACTTCGTAATAGTTAAGGCCATAAGCCATTGCTACACGGTAAAGTTGGTCGCGGTTATCATAAATATCCGTAACCTGTACTTGCCAGCTATCTTCATCAATGTAAAACACACGTTTTTTATAGATATGGCGTGTATCGTCTTTTAAGTTAGCTTCAACAACCCAAACACGGTGTTTTTCGTAACGTGTATGTTCTGGATTGATATGACCAGGCATTAAAATATCATCGTACTCTAGCTTATCACTATGAAGTTTATAGCTGTTGTAAGGTATATATAACTCTTGCTTACCTTTTAGCGTCCAATTGTAACGATTTGGCGAGCCATTAAACATATCAAAGTCATCGGTAGTGCGCAGGCTATCGGCTGCTGTGCCTGGTGCATCATATGCAACATTAGGTGCACGACGAACGCGACGTTGTCCCGAGTTATAAGTCCATGCTTGGCGCGGCGTTAATATTTGGTCCATCGTTTCATGAACTAATAACGCAGTACCCGCTAAACGCGCAGGCTCTGTAACGCTTTGTTTGAACTTAAACAAAATATTTGAGTCTTGAAGCTCCGCAGGTGTTGCACTAGGGTCTGAGTATTTAACTAATAACTGCTCATCAAAACCAACATAGTTATAAGAACCAGATGCAGTCGGTGCGGCTTGACCACCAAAACGCTCAATAGATTGGCCACGGTAACGTAATAAGTGATTCCAAATTGCCTCTAAACCAGTTTTAGGAATAGGGAAAGGAATACCAATCGCTGTATTTTTAATACCATTACCGCCTTCAATTAATTCAGCAGTCGGTGCAAACTTTTTAGTCGCGTCATAAACAAACTGAGGGTACGAAGCTGAGCGGCGTGTTTCATACACTGGCATTTTAAATGTGTCCGGGTATGCTTCAAATAAAGCAATTTGACCCGGGCTTAGATTGGCTTTGTACTTTTCAATATTACTTTTATCGATAGTAAAAAGTACTTTATCAGCTGTAAATGGGTCAAGGTGATGCATACCAGCTTCATAACCTGTAGGAGCAGCTGTAATGCCGTTATTCCAAGCTGGAATAGAACCATCAGCATTAGCTGCTTTTTCTGCACCCATTGGCGTTAAGTTTTGACCTAATTGAGCAACTTCATCAGCGCTTAATTTAGCTAAAGCTGCGCTACTTGCAAACAAGCTACAAAATGCTGTAGCGATGAGGGTAGGTTTTTTAATCATAGTAATGTTACCCCTAAATAGAATATTTTAAGTTAAAAGAAACGTAATCGCGGTCTGAGAAAGTATTAATATCGCCGCCGCCCCAAAACGAGTTATAGCTCACATCAAGTGACCACGCATTTTGGTAGTTAAAGTTCATAGTTGCACCTAAAGATTTACGATCTTCGATAAATAAGAACATAGGATCTGGTGTATTACCATTTACGTCATGAGAAAATACAAAACGTGGCGAGAAGTTAATACCGTTATATAGGTTAAAGTAATCACCTTTAGCAATTAAGCGATACCCCCAAGAAGACGCAGTAGCAAATGATTTTTCTTCAGCACCATTTGATAAACCAAGTTGCAATGTTGAGTAATCAGTTGTACCAGGGCCTGTAATTGTTCCACTGCGGCCAGTACCCGAAACATTTAAACGCATTTCATCGTATTCTGGCATATTATGAATTTTTACTGCACCTACTTCACCAACAACAGCCCAACTATCTGCACCTAAAGAAGGACCAAATAGGTGAGTAGCAGTAAATTGAATTTGTGACGTATCACGTTCAATATAGCCTTGAGCAACTTCACCCGCAGCAACAGAACTAATATCATCGCCAAAACTCATTTGCGAAATACCTGCAAAGTCTGGACGAAGACCTGCAAGCGCTAACTGCTCAGGCATAGCTGTGTACAGTAGCTCTACGTCATCAATTTGCAGTGGCTCATCTTGACGAAAGGCAAATTCACCTGCAAAGGCTGTTTCACCGATAGTCGTGTTAAAACTTAAACCATATAGTTTAATATCTTCAGGGTAGTCATTTTCAGCTTTTGAAAAAGCGGTTAAATCAGCAACATTATCTGACGTGATTTCTGTTGTCATGATCATTGCTAAATCTTGTGCAATTGCTGCCTGCGAAAAGTTTGATACACGACCAGATATAAGCGGACGACGACTGTGATAATTCACATGGTATAATGCAATCTCAGTATCATTAAACTCAGGTAAAAATATACCTAAACGTAAACCGTATTGGCCACCATCTTCAGGCTCATTTTTACCATTATCCCCTTTGCCTTTAAGCGCAACCTTAGTTGGATAAGCAAGATACATCTGGGCTAATAAAGCACTCCCTTCAGCACTTGAAGGATCAATACCTTGAGCAGCGGCTGCTAATGCAAAATCGGATGTTAGGTTATTCAAACTATCAGTTAAAAAAGCAACATCAATATCAGGATTAGACGTAAAGCCTAATTGAACATTCTGCTGATAACCATTTTCTGCTGCAAAGTCATTAGTAGAAAAGTATGTACCTGCTGCTGGTAAACGCGTTTCCTGCCATTGGTATTGGTAGAAACCTTCAAGCGTAATGTTCTCAGTAATACCAAGCGATGCCCAAAGCATACCTATTGGTATAAATGCTTCTTTTAATTCAGCGCCAGGAGCTTTTAACCTATCTATATCAACTGGGTTTACGTTAATACCATGAGATATAAGCGTACTTTCACCCCAGTTAACTACTTGCTGACCTAAACGGACAGACAAAGGGTTATTACCATCATTTAAATCAAAATCGGCCCATACAAACGCATCTAATAAACGTATGTCGGCACAGCTTTGTGCTTTAGTATCTTTATCATCACATGGATCAACACCTTGCCCTGATGTAGGATTTGAATAAGCGTGGTAGCCATCCATTAAAGCAAAGTCGTAAAAATACATGAAGCGAGTGAACAAACCGTAGTTATCTTTATTTATTGAAAGGTCGTGTGTTCCCTTCAATAGTTTTGAGAATGAGTCACCACTATCAAAATTTAAATTACCAGCATCACCGTTATTTGAATAAGACCCAGGTTGAGCCCATACATCTTGAGATGAATAGATAGTGTTACTTAGCGCAGGATTGTATCCTGTCCAATCAAATGCTGGATTATTACTTTTACCAATTAGGTTAAAGTCTCTATCCTCTACGCGAACACTTTGCCCATATGAAAAAGTTGAATCGAAGGTAATATCAAAACCTCCAGCTTCAAATGTTACAGCTTGAGTACTTGCTGCAGATAAACCTAAACTAGCGGCTGCTAAACCTATAGCGATTCTATTTTTAACAAAAAGCGATCTTCTTATCATTTTGGTTCCCCCCTGTCGCGGGTCATTTTGTGTGATCAAGTTATTGTTTTTAGTGTAATCATAACGATAGAAGCGAATCAGTGAAATTACAAATACTCGCTCAAATCAGTCATATACTTTTTATTCTGGTTAACGCTTACGTATTGGTAAGACGTCGTACCAGATAATTTATACACGTTATTTAACAATAGGACAAATTGAAATTAACAAAAATACAATATTTTTATGGTTTTATAACATAAAAACAGGGAGCTAAGCCACTTGTTCAATACGAATGAATTTATTTTCGGGGGTTAATAACATTCTAAAACGCCCTCTTATACCTAGGCTGGTAATAAAAGGTCTTAAATGATTAGCAGAAAAACGTACTGTTTTCCCGCCATCTTCTACAACTTGTAATGAGCTAAAACGGCCATGGTAGTAATCCATGCACTCGTTATAGCTCAATCTTAGGCTAAAATAATACTCAATCATTTATGCGAGCGCTTTTTCAACCTTTTCATACAAGTCAGCACTTAGGCCATCGAGGTTGGCTAAACGCTGTAATTGCAATTTCATTGCGTGTGAACGTACATCATCGTAACGCTTCCACGACATAAATGGTGTAAGCATACGAGACGCATTTTGTGGATTAATTGCATTAAGTTTTATTAATAAATCACCTAATAACGCATAGCCTTGAGCATCTGATCGATGAAATTGCGCTGTATTAAAGTGGCTAAAACTTCCTACAAGTGCACGTACACGGTTAGGATTTGAAAAGTCAAAACACGGGTGTTCATAAAGTGCTTTAATATTTTCTATCGCATTACTGCCTGATTGCATAGCTTGCAGTGCAAACCACTTATCCATGACTAAAACATCATGACGCCACTGACTATCAAAATGACTCAAAAGCGCTTGTCGAACAGGGTGTGAAGCTTTTACCACTGCGCTTAGGGCGCCAAGTACATTAGTCATATTAGTCGAACTTGCAGCCTCCTTAATAAAGGTTACAGCCTCAGGTTTTTGTGTTCTAGCAAGGTAGTGCAAGCATATTTGTTTTAAAGCACGATTCGCAACGGAGGTTGCACTTACACTGCCATCATCTTCAAGAGATTCGTAACAACTAAGTAATTCATCAGCAAGTTCATCAGCAATTTGTTGCTCAAACTTTTCTGTTATTTCGATAATCTCATCAACAGGTATTACATCAAATTCAGCAGCTAACGTGTCAAAACTTGGCAATTTAAACAGCTCTGCAATTAAAGCTAAATCGCCCTCTTTGGTGTTTATAAGCACACGTAGCGCATTTATAATTTCGCTACTTAATACGCGATTCGTTGCATCGGTGATTTGAGATTTAATCGCCTTAATGAATAGCTGCTGTTGTGCATCCCAACGTGAAAAATCACTGCGCGCAAAACGCATAATATGCAATAGTTCTGGCTCTGTTGTTTGCTGATTTAAAATACAAGGAGCAGAAAAGTCTTCGAGTAAAACCGCAACAGGCTTTTCTAAAATATTGTCAAAGCTAAATGTTTGGGTCGTATTTGTTACATCAAGTACATGATCTAGCTTTTTACCTTTATATTGCAGAGCAATACTCTGCCCATTGGCATCAAGTAGTTCAATAGCAAAAGGTATATGAAGCGGTTTATTCTCTGGCTGATTAGCCGGCGCTGTTTGCTCGATTGTCAAAGTGTATGTATTTGAGCTGCTATCAAATTTTTGAATTGCATTTAAACGCGGTGTACCTGATTGGCTGTACCATTGTTTAAATTGCTCTAAATTAACGCCTGATGCATCGCTCATCGCACTAACAAAGTCATCACATGTAACTGCTTGCCCATCGTGGCGCTCAAAGTAAAGTGTCATACCTTTTTGGAAGTTCGTTTCACCTAGCAATGTGTGCATCATACGGATAACTTCAGCACCTTTATCGTATACAGTAACTGTATAAAAGTTATTCATTTCAATAACTTTCTCTGGGCGAATTGGATGAGCCATAGGGCCTGCATCTTCACTAAACTGATGCGTACGCATTACTTTAACCGCATCAATTCGGTTAAGTGCACGAGAACCTAAATCACTGCTAAATTCTTGATCCCTAAAAACCGTTAAACCTTCTTTTAACGATAACTGAAACCAATCTCTACAAGTAACTCGGTTACCAGTCCAGTTATGAAAATACTCATGCCCTACAATAGATTCAATCGTATGGTAGTCTTTATCTGTGGCTGTTTCTTGATTAGCTAATACGCATTTACTATTGAAAACGTTCAGCCCTTTATTTTCCATCGCGCCCATGTTGAAAAAATCGACGGCTACAATCATATAAATATCAAGGTCATACTCTAAATTAAAGCGCTCTTCATCCCACTGCATTGCTTTTTTAAGTGAAGCAATAGCATGGGGTGTTTTAGATAAATTACCTTTATCAACAAACAATGCTAACTCTACATCTCTGCCGCTTTTAGTTGTGTACGTGTCTTTTAAAACATCAAAATCGCCCGCTACAAGTGCAAATAAATAGCTCGGCTTTTTAAATGGGTCTTGCCATTTCACAAAATGACGACCATCTTGTGTTTCACCACTGTCTACTTGATTACCATTAGAAAGAAGTTGCAGATATCTTTTATCGGCAATGATAGTTACATCAAACGTGGCAAGTACATCAGGGCGATCCATGTAATAGGTGATTTTTCTAAAACCCTGCGCTTCACACTGTGTACAATACGCACCGCCAGATAAATACAAACCCTCTAGAGAAGTATTTGTCTCAGGTGATATCTCGGTCACAATACTTAATTGGCAACTATCCGGTAAATTATTAATTATTAGCTGCTCACCAATAATTTCATAATCAGTTATATCGACCGTATCAATGGATAAAGACAGTAAGCGTAAATCAATACCATCAAGTACTAAAGGTGCTTTTCTATCACCAACCCGCGTTAGTGTTAGCAAAGAGCTTACTTTGGTTGATAATGGCTGTAAGTCAAAGGTTAGCTCTGTGTGGTCAATTAAAAAATCAGGAGCTTTATAGTCTTTAAGATATTGTGCTTGAGGTTTACTTGATTCAGTCATAGATACTCCAAAACAGCTCCTTTTAAGTTAAAAGGAGCTGTTTAAAATTAGGCGGATTGTTTTGGCTTAATACGTAAAATTTTAATGCCTAAGTAGGCATAAACAACCGCTAAAACAGGGTTAATTAAGTTAAAGAAAGCGTAAAGTGCATAATCAAAAGGGTTTATTAGTAAAACGCTTTGCATATATGCGCCACACGTGTTCCATGGAATTAGTGGGCTGGTAATTGTACCGCCATCTTCCAATGTACGAGATAAGTTAACAGGCTTCAAACCACGTTTTTCATATTCATCTTTAAACATACGACCAGGTACTACAATTGCAATATATTGATCGGCCGCTATCACGTTAGTACCAATACACGTTGCTATAGTTGCCGCAATTAACGATCCCGTACTTTTAGCTATTTTAAGTATGCTTTTAACAAAAATATCCAAAAGGCCTGTTTTTTCCATAATTGCACCAAACATCAGTGCAGTCATAATAAGCCATGTGGTTGTAAGCATTCCGGACATACCGCCACCACTAAGTAGAGAGTCCATTTTATCATCGCCTGTACTTATGCTAAAACCATCAAAAAACGTCGTCCAAACAAGCTTAAAGTAGCCAACTAGCTGTCCTTGAGAAACATCAATTTGGCTAGCAATTAAATCAGATTGAAACAACATCGCCCAAACAGCGCCTACAACAGCACCGATAGAGATAGCAGGAAAGGCCGGCATTTTTTTAATCGCTAAAACTAAAAGTACAATTAGCGGGATTAGCATTTCAAAACCAATATTAAAGTTTTGCTGTAAAATAGCCGTTATTTCATCAATACGCCCCGCTTCGCTTGAAGCAGTTGCGTTAAAGCCCATGAATATAAATATAATCAGTGCAATTACAAAACTAGGTACTGTCGTCCACAGCATATGTTGAATATGCTCAAACAAATCTGCGCCTACAACTGCTGGCGCTAAATTTGTTGTTTCAGACAGCGGACTTAGCTTATCACCAAAGTACGCGCCAGATATAACAGCGCCTGCTGTTACTGTTTGCTCAAGTCCAAGACCCGTTGCAACACCTAATAAAGCAACACCTATTGTAGCGGCAGTAGTCCAAGAGCTACCAATGCTCATAGCTACAATGCCACAAATTAAACAACTCGCTGCGTAAAACCAACTTGGGTTTATAACTTGCAAGCCATAATAAATTAAAGTTGGTACCGTTCCAGAAAGTAGCCAAGTGCCAATTAACGCACCTACCATAAGTAAAATTAGGATAGCTCCAAGCGAAAGCGTTATACCTTCAATCATGGCTTGTTCTAACTTTTTCCATGTATAACCGTTTTTAAGCCCAATTAAAGCCGCTGCAAAAGTAGCAAATAAAAGCGCAATTTGGTTGGGCCCTGATGAAGAGTTATCACCAAATAAGTAAACTGCAGCACCTAGTAAACAAATTAATACAGAGATAGGAATTAACGCATCAAAAAACGAGGCGGGCTTGATTGGTTTGTCATCCAATAGCTTCAAAGTAGAGACTCCTAGACACACTTACTGTGTGTTTAATTATTATTTTTAGCACGTTAAGCGCATTAACTGAGCGTCATTAATCTAGCTCAAATTTATGTAATCAAAGATTATAACAATTTAGTAAATTTTAGGTAGTAAAAAAGGCGCTAAAGCGCCTTTTTTATAGAGGTAAAACCAGTTGTTACTTCTTAGCTATACGACCATAATTAATATAGTCTTGAGTAATTAATGCAGCTTCTTCTAAAAATGGGTCAAGCTCTTCAATTACTTCTGGTAAATCGTCTAAGTTTTCTACCGGGTCTTTACCTAAACGCTTAAGACGTTCGTTAGTACGTACAAGTGCACGTGCTTCACCTTCATCTTTTTCTTTAATACGCGTAGCTTCAACTAAAGAGATAGTTTTACGGTCTTTCTCTTCGTTGTATAAGGTAATGTCATTAAATACATAACCAAATTCTGGTTCTGATTTAATTCGTACTTCGTGTTGCTTCTCAAGGTAGGTAATAATAGGTGTTAAATTACCTAACTTTTTGTATTTCGCTTTAACAATGCTATCCCAAGGAAGTGCATTATCTTGCTTACTTTCGCCCCACTCTGCAGGATCGATTGCTGATGGAAACGAAATATCAGGGATCACACCTTTATGCTGTGTACTCCCCCCGTTAATGCGATAAAACTTAGCAATAGTATACTGTACACTACCTAGCGCATTATCGTATAGGTCATAAGCGCGGCCTAAGCCTTTGTGCTGCTGTACAGTACCTTTACCAAATGTTTGCTCGCCAATAATAACCGCACGACCGTAATCTTGCATTGCTGCTGCAAATATTTCAGAAGCAGAGGCACTGTAGCGGTCAACTAAAACAGTTAAAGGGCCATCGTAATAAGTTATACCATCGCGATCTTTTTGCTCTTCTATACGGTTATTTAAGGTATGAATTTGAACAACTGGACCTTGGTCAAAAAACAAACCTGACAATTGAGTCGCTTCATATAAAGAACCACCACCATTTTGGCGTAGGTCGATAATAATGCCATCAACTTTTTCTTCTTTAAGCTTAGCCAGTTCAACTTTTACATCTTTAGAAAGATTATTGTAAAAGCCAGGAATTTCAATCACTCCAACTTTACTTGTTAAGTCAGAGTATTTGGCTTCAAATACTTCTGATTTAGCCGCTCTATCTTCAAGTCGAATTTTATCACGAGTGATTTCAACAACTTTAGGTGCACCGTGAGCGTCAACACCTTTTAAGTACTGTAGACGTACTTTAGTCCCTTTAGGGCCTTTAATTAAATCAACTACGTCATCTAAACGCCAGCCAATTACATCTACAAATTCTTCGCCATCTTGGGCAACGCCGATAATGCGATCATCAGCTTTAATTTGATCTGTTTTATCTGCAGGGCCTCCTGGCACTAAGCTGCGAATAACAGTGTAGTCTTCATCAGGGCTTAGCACGGCACCAATGCCTTCAAGCTCTAAGTCCATATCCATTTTGAATTGCTCTGCACGACGTGGCGATAAGTAAGACGTATGCGCCTCAATACTGCGTGCTAGCGAATTCATAACAATTTGAAAAGCATCTTCTGAATTAGATTGTACTAAACGTTTTTCTGCATTTTTATAACGTTTGGTCAGAACTTCTTTAATGCCTTCCCAATCTTTACCCGTCATTTTTAAACGCAGTGCATCGTACTTTACACGCTCACGCCAAATTTCATCAAGCTCAGCTTGTGACACAGGCCATGCTGAATCTTCACGGTCATAAAAGTATTCATCTTCTTTATCAAACGTCATTTCTTTTTCAAGTAAAGTAAGTGAATACTCGTAACGTTCAAAACGGCGTTTAAGACTTAAGTTAAAAATATCAAACGTAAATTCTAATTTACCGGTAGTAATCGCGTTGTCAAAGTCATCACGATATTGCTCAAAAGAGGCAATATCGCTGGCTAAGAAAACGCTTTTATTAAAATCAAGGGATTCGATATAACGATCGTACACTTTACTAGAAAGCTCATCGTTAAATCGAACCGGTGTATAGTGTGAACGAGCAAATAAGCTAGCCACTCGCTTGCTAGCAGTACCATGTTGACTCTCTTGCTTAAGCTGGGGTAAATCGTCAATTGTAACGGCTTCAACAGCAGCAAATAATGAACCTGAAAACAGGGCAGCAACTAACGGAATGAGCGTAAACTTTTTACTCATACACAACTCCTTAATTTATTTACAACTTAAACAATATATAAGCTGTCAGCTTTGGTTTTAACTTGCATGCCTGTAACTAATTCAACATGAACATCATCTTTGTTCACTTCAGTGATTACTGCGTTTACAAGTGCTTGGCCAAGTTTAACCTTAACCTTATTATTAACCTTGACCTCAGTTGCTGGTAAAGGTTCAATTTTTCCTGAACGTTTAGCCGGCGCTGCTTTAGCAGGTTTGTTAGCTGCAGGTGCGTTTTTATCGCCTGCTTTACTAGCATGAGCTGGTTTTTTCTTGAAAGATTTAGAATCAGAATCTTGGCGTGGACGCTGTTGTTTTTTGCGTTTTGCCATTTTAGCACGGCTTTCTTCCAATGCTTTTTGTGCATGGTCGATATGCTCTTGCTCAACTTTTTCACCTTGATTACCATCAAGGTCAATACGAAACTCTGACTTAGTCACAGCTTCTAAATAACGCCAATTAGACGTGTATTTTCTAAGCGCTTGACGAACTTGAGTCTTACTTACTTTTTCAGACCCTTCAATACGCTCAGCAATATCTTTAAAAATACCTACTTTAAGCGGCTTGATGCCATCTTTTTGTTTAAAACATTGTGGGAATTCTTGATATAAAAATTCCAACACTTCATTAATATCTTTTAGCTTGTTTGTGGTTTCCATTTTAGAACCTATTTTTCACATCTTTTCATCAAGGGACGAATCGACGTAGTGTGTTACCCAGTCGACCAACTCTTCGAAATCGGCTTCTATTACAGCCATATCACCCCGAAGGTGTTCCCAAATACCATTAATTGTTTCATCAATAAATTCACATTCTGAATCATCTGGAAGACGATCCCATGCAATATGAATTAAATCATTGAGCGTTTCCGCTACATGCTCTTCTTCGCCTTCCCAATCGCCAACATCTTGCACAGCAAATAGGTAGTCTTGAACATTTAGCAAATCTTTCATTACAGGCTCGCCTCTAAGCATTTCACTAATGCTTCAAGGCCAACTTTATCATCAGCATCAAATCGGCCAATACTTGGACTATCAATGTCTAGTACTGCGAATACTTTACCATGTTTCATGATAGGTACAACTACTTCAGAATTAGACGCTGCATCGCAGGCTATATGCCCGTCAAAAGCGTGAACATCTTCAATTAATTGTGTTTCTGCGGTTGCCGCAGCTGTTCCACATACCCCTTTCCCAACGGGAATACGGATGCATGCGGGGTTACCTTGAAACGGGCCAAGTACTAATTCAGTAGGAGAATCCATAAAGTAAAAGCCCGCCCAATTTACATCTTCTAAAGAGGTAAATAACAGCGCGCTTATGTTTGCCAAATTGGCAATTACATTAGATTCACCAGCTATCAGCGATTCAGTTTGCTTAACTAATGACTGGTAAAAATCGTGCTTTTGCATACCAAACTACTTCTTATTAAACATACAGTAGCTAAAGGTACTCTTTGTCGTGAAAAATTGGAACCTTTTGGAGGTAAAAAAAAGGAAATTGCACCGTTTATCAGCGTGCTTGGTTAATAATGCTGCGATTATTTTTTTACCGATTTACGAAGACCAAATAAAAACAGTCCAGCTGCAAATGCTGACATAACACTATTAATCAAAAATATCTCACCAGTTGATGCACTTAATAAGTAACTGAATATAGCGCCACCTAACAAACCAAGGGTTAATACACCTGAATAATTAACTTTAGAATACTTAAACATAAGTAAATATCCTGGCACGACAAAAGCCGCCATTGTTAAACCTACAATATGCGCATTTGAGATAGCAGTCATCAAAAGTTGAAAAAATACGGATAGGAAATCACCCTGTAGCGTTAGTGCGTAATACAATCCTAACAAGCTGCCAATAATTACCGGGGACAATAATGAAAGCGCGACGCTTTTTGCGAGTTGATGTTTCATCTAATAATCCTTAATACAGAGTATAAATTTTAATGTATTAAGCATGCACCAAGATCTAAAGCTTAGAAATAGAGACTATGGTCGTAATTTATGATGATAAATCGCGCTATTTCTACCCGTAGTTATTTATTTTACAGGCACAAAAAAGCCCACTAAATTAGCGGGCTATTTTGTTATATGGTGGAGAGATAGGGATTTGAACCCTAGATGGGCTATAAACCCATGCCGGTTTTCAAGACCGGTGCATTCGACCACTCTGCCATCTCTCCGATACTGCTAAGTTAAAAGTAAGAGTGTACTAATAACTATTTAAATGAATGATAATTTAATTACCACACACTTATTAAATAAGTGGTGGAGAGATAGGGATTTGAACCCTAGATGGGCTATAAACCCATGCCGGTTTTCAAGACCGGTGCATTCGACCACTCTGCCATCTCTCCGCACGGCCTGCATAATAGGGAAACCCATCCCTTTTGTGAAGCTTTTTTTTAAATTAATTGTTTAAGTGCTTAAAAAACAATTAATTTGTTTAAAGTTAGAACAAAGTGTTTTTAATTTAGCCGTCAATACTCTTTTATTTAAATATTTAACTCTATTGATCTACAAAGGTTTGCCCAAACATATAAGAGTTGGTAATCTAATTTTAGTTAAATTATCGAAACACACACGTTTCACTTAAAGGAGCTCTACAATGGCGTTTAATCAATCGTACAATACCGCGAAACCGGTAATGTCTACCATTGAAACAAACAAGGTACTTAAAAACACCTACTTTTTACTAGCTATGACACTTGCATTTAGTGCAGTTACAGCCGGTATTTCAATGGCACTACAATTACCTTACTTTATGGGAATTGTGTTTACACTTGTTTCGTTCGGTTTATTATTTGTTGTAAATAAAAAAGCAGATACAGCATCTGGTGTATTTTGGGTGTTTGCTTTCACAGGCTTAATGGGGGCAGGCTTAGGTCCATTGCTCAACCATTATGCTGCAATGCCTAATGGTCCAATGCTTATTATGCAGGCGTTGGGTTCTACGGCGCTTATCTTTTTTGGTTTATCTGCTTATGCACTAAACACTAAAAAAGACTTCTCATTCATGGGTGGCTTTTTAACGGTTGGCTTAATCGTTGTGATTGTAGCTAGCATTGTTAATATTTTTGTTGGCAGTTCACTTATGTTTATGGTGCTTAATGCTGCAGTTGTATTGATCATGTCTGGTTTAATTTTATTTGATACTAGTCGAATCATTAACGGCGGCGAAACTAACTACATTCGCGCAACAGTATCTTTATACCTAAGCGTATATAACTTATTTACGTCTTTACTTGCTCTACTTGGCGCAAGTGATGACTAATTAAATAGTTCTGTTAAAATAGCCCCTTAATTGGGGCTTTTTTATTGGAATTGTTTTGTCACGTTTTGTTCTTTCATTACATACACCACCATCCGATCACGATACAACGCAACGCATTGTTAAGTTTGCGAATGCATGTTTAGCTCAAGGGCACACCATTGATGCTATTTTTTTATACCAGCAAGGTATTTATCATGCATCTACCCACTTTGATTTATCCTCAGACGAACTTCAAATACCAGCACTTTGGCAGCAACTCGCCGATCAAAAACTAAATTTAATGCTGTGTGTTACCGCCGCTGAAAAACGCGGGTTAGATATTAAAAACACAGGTGTATTTGCAGTCGCAGGGTTAGCTGAATTTGCAATGCTTGCAAGCGACGCTGATAAATGGGTGCAATTTAAATGATCAACGTATTAGTAATGAGTCAGTGCAGCCCATTTGACGATTTAAATATTCGTGATGCACTTGATATGACATTGATATTTGCGGCCGTTGACCAAAATGTGAGTTGGTTGTTTAGCGGCCCCGCCGTTTTGGCTTTAAAAAAGCATCAACAACCAAACGATATTGGCTTAAAAGATTTTTTTAAAAACATTAAAACACTCGAAATCTATGATGTTGAAAACATCTACGTGTGTGAAAAGTCATTGCTTGATTATGGTTTAAATAAACATGATTTACTCATAGAGGCAAAAGCACTCAACTTTAGCCAACAACAAACATTAATTAAAGCGCAGCAACATGTGGTGAATTTATGAGTACATTACATATTTTTTCTAAGCCGCTTAACTATTATTCGGCAAATCAGCTAGAAAACTTAATTTTATCAGACGATAACGTGCTACTTGTTGGTGATGCCTGCTTTGCAAAAAAACAATTTAGGCAATTTGCAGATACACTATTAATACTTGAACAAGACGCGCAAGTACGTGCAATAAAATTAACAGATAACGATAAAGCCATTAGCTATGAAGACTTTGTAGCACTCACTTTATCAACTAATCAATCAATTACGTGGTAACTCATGCTTGAATTTAACAACCAACAGATTGAAACCGACAAACAAGGTTACTTGCTTGACCATACTTTGTGGTCAAAGGAGCTTGCACCTGTAATTGCTATCCAAGAAAACATTACCCTTAGTGTTCAACACTGGGAAGTCATTAACTTTGTTCGTGATTTTTATATTGAATATAACACCAGTCCAGCAATTCGGATGCTTGTAAAAGCAATGGCTAAAGCGCTCGGTGAAGACAAAGGTAATAGCCTTTATTTATATAAATTATTTCCTAAAGGCCCAGCCAAGCAAGCAACAAAAATTGCCGGATTACCAAAACCAGCTAGGTGCATATAATGAGATCTAAACCAGGCAATAATCAAGTAACTGAATCCAAGCCAAAAAGAAGTACAGGGCGTACTTATTCACGCAGTGCACTTAACAAAACGCCTTCAGGTAAAAGAGAGATAAAGCCACAAATAGCGTCTAAAGACAGAAAAATTGTGTTATTCAATAAACCATTTGATGTGCTATGCCAATTTACAGATGACGCAGACAGAAAAACGCTTGCTGAGTTTATCCCTATTAAAGAAGTTTACGCAGCGGGTAGATTAGATAGAGACAGTGAAGGTTTATTGCTTTTAACAAACTGTGGAAAATTGCAAAACACATTAACTGCACCTGATAAAAAAACGAATAAAACATACTGGGCACAAGTTGAAGGTGAACCAACGAGTGAATCAATTAATGATTTATGTAATGGCGTAGAACTTAAAGACGGACTTACACTCCCCGCTAACGTTAAAATAATTGATGAACCTACAATTTGGACTCGTAATCCCCCTGTACGCGAGCGAAAAGCAATCCCTACCACTTGGCTAAGTATTACAATTAATGAAGGTAAAAACAGACAAGTCCGTCGCATGACCGCGCATATTGGCCACCCTACACTTCGTCTTATTCGCTACAGTATCGGAAACTATACGTTGGATGATATTAATTGTGGTGAATACAAAGTAATTAAAGGTGCATTTGATGCATAAACCGCATGTAACCGTTGCGGCAATAGTAAAAAAGCAAAATGAGTTTTTACTTGTCAAAGAGCGCGATAAATTTACACAGCAGGTTTGTTACAATCAACCTGCTGGTCATTTAGAACAAAACGAAACTCTTGCACAAGCCGCAAGCAGAGAGCTACTTGAAGAAACAGGCTTAGCGCTTGAGCCAGTCGGCTTTTTAGGTGTGTATAATTTGCATGCCGAAAATGGAGTGCACTATTTGCGATTCTGCTTCTTATTTGAAGCGCCTGATAATATAAACGCGCCAACGCCAATAGATACCGACATTATCAGCGCTAACTGGTACACATTAGAGCAAATAAAATCACTCTCCCTTAGAAGCCCTTTAGTATTGAAGTGTATTAACGACAGCCTGAATCGACCAGTATTGAGCCTAGAAACTATTTACAATTAGCTATATTGGGGAGTAGAGTAAATAAGATAATTAACTCTATTTTATTTACTCTGAGCTTAGCGCTATACAATTACGCCCTTGTTTTTTAGCATAGTATAGGGCGTTATCAGCGGCTTTAACAAAGCTAATCTCGTCACTATTTGTATAGTCACTAATGGTATTAATACCCATACTTATAGATAAAAATCCGGTAAAGCTATCCTGGTGCGCAATAGCTAAGTTTTCTACAGCTTTTTGTATTTGCTCAGCTATAAACAACGCCCCTTGCCTATCGGTTTGAGGTAATAAAACAACAAATTCCTCCCCCCCATAGCGAGCCACAAAATCTTCTGGGCGACTAACCGTTGAAGCAATTGTTTGAGCAACATCATATAAACACGTATCGCCAGCCACATGCCCATACCGGTCATTAAATTGTTTAAAATGATCAATATCGATGATAATCATCGACAGCATGCCTTCGCATTCTTTTGCTCGTTCATACTCATGCGTTAGTTTTTCATCAAACCGGCGCCTATTTGCAATTTTGGTTAATGCATCCAAAAAGGCCATATCTCTAAGTATATCCTCCGCTTCTAAACGTTCTGTTGCATCATTAAAAACAGCCAAAAACTCTTCACCTATATCAATCCCTGATATCTCCATCATCACTTGTGTTCCATCACGACAAGACACTCGATAATTATTTGCGGGTATATCGTTATTATTATTTAGTGCCTTTTCAAGTGAGTCTTGCCACAGCTCTTTTGCAAGTGCTCTGTATTGTGGATCTGGATACGCTTTCTCCCACCACGATTTAAGATTAGGTACATCCTCTACCGTATAACCAAAAACATCTACAAAGCGTTGATTAACTTTCAAAATATCACCCGTTTTGGTACACACATTACATACCGGCATTGGCAAAACGGTAAATAACCTAGCGTAGTGACTTATCTCATGTTTGCGCATAGGGTTGAGCGTACTTTGAGGTAAGTAACTCATTGGCATATCACTTTTTTCTATACTAAGCTTTACGTCCATTTCTAAAGCAAAATACCATTCAAGCCACCAGTGCTCTACATGCTCAAGCACCTTTAGCTCAATGTTATTTTTAGCGGTTGAGCCCTTAATTAAACTAAATAACTCATGTACATGGTTTGGTTCTTGGAAAATGTGAGGGTTTTTGAGTTTTATTAACTCATAAAAAAGGTGATAGGCTGACTTTTTAAACTCTGTCGTTTTACTGGAGAGTAATTCACTATCCACAAAATCAGATTCGTTTGTATAGTGTTCAACTAAAGAGTTTATCTTGTTAATTTGATAGGCGTAATTCATATATTCATTCCATTGACTATATATTAAGCGATTTTAAGTGGTTTACATTCATATACTCACCACTATTTTTATTTTGTTAAGTGTATATTTACTCTAGTAGTTTTAAAAGAAAATACTATTAATAAAACTTAATAACTACATGAATTATTCTATAGTCTTAATTTATTAGTAAAGATCACTTTAATATTACTAAAGTTACAGCCTAATAACGCGCTTAAGTCTAGTTTGCTATTTGTTATATAAATAAAATACTGACTAATTCCCCTCTTTGCGTCCTTAGTCTCTTTAAGCACAAACAAAATACATGCTATAATCGCGGCCTTTCCAAGTTAACAGCAATCTGTATAAGCGAAATTATTCATGAGCGAAAATAGTCACATTAAAGTCATTGTTGGCATGTCCGGCGGTGTTGATTCTTCTGTATCTGCATATTTATTACAACAACAGGGCTACCAAGTAGAAGGCCTGTTTATGAAGAACTGGGAAGAAGACGACAATGATGAATACTGTGCTGCCGCTGATGATTTAAAAGATGCGCAAGCAGTGTGCGACAAATTAGGCATTGAGCTTCACACAGTTAACTTTGCAGCAGAATATTGGGACAATGTATTTGAGTACTTTTTAGCAGAGTACAAAGCAGGTCGTACACCTAACCCAGATATAATGTGTAACAAAGAAATTAAATTTAAAGCCTTTTTAGAATTTGCTGCGCAAGCACTCGGTGCTGACTTTATTGCAACGGGACACTATGTTCGCCGTGAGCTTCGCGATGACAAATACGTAATGTGTCGCGGACTTGATAACAATAAAGATCAAAGCTATTTCTTATATACTCTAAGCCATGAACATATTGGCCAAACGTTATTCCCTGTAGGCGATATCGAAAAACCAGAAGTACGCCGCATAGCAGAAGAACAAGACCTAATCACTCACGATAAAAAAGACAGCACAGGTATCTGCTTTATTGGTGAGCGTAAATTTAAAGACTTTTTACAAAAGTTCTTACCAGCACAACCTGGCGTTATCGAAGACACAGACGGTAACAACGTAGGCGAGCACGAAGGCTTAATGTACCACACACTTGGACAACGCAAAGGCTTGTTAATTGGTGGTATGAAGGAAGGTTCTGGTGAGCCTTGGTACGTAGTAGATAAAGACCTTGAGCGAAATGTACTTATTGTGGGGCAAGGTAAAGATCACCCTCGCCTATACAGCAACGGTCTTAACGCAAACCAACTTCACTGGGTAGACCGTATTGGCCCTAAAGGCACCACTCGCTGCACAGTAAAAACGCGTTACCGCCAAGAAGACTTAAGCTGCACCCTACTTGTAGGTGAAGACGGCATGGCCCGCGTATTGTTCGACGAGCCACAAAAAGCAGTTACACCTGGTCAATCTGCCGTATTTTACGCAGAAGATGTGTGTTTAGGTGGTGGTATTATTGACTCGGTGATTAAGTAATGAATGAACACCAAGTCATGGCGCTTGCCGCCATGTGCCAGGCTGCTAAACAAGTTCAAAAAATTGCCCAGTACGGCAACAATAACGAACATGATTTAGAAATCTTACTTTCAAGCATTATTCAAACATCTCCGGCATCGCCAGAAGATGTTTACCAAGGTACTGACAACTTACGTGATGGCTATAAAACATTAATGGCGCAGCTTACTGCTGGCGCTCAAAAAGATGTTGAAATAGTAAAATACGTAGGTGGTTTAATGCAGCTTGAGCGAGCACTCAGTGCTAACGAAAAAAGCTTAAACGAATTAGGTAAACGCATTGATGATATCCATCGTCGTTTAGACCACTTTGCTATTACCGATGAGAGTGTTGTTGCCGGTTTAGCAGATATTTACTCGTCGGTGCTGAGCCCCCTTGGGCACCGAATACAGGTTTATGGTAAACCCGAGTTATTAAAACAGCAGCTCACTCAAAATAAAATCCGTGCATTATTATTAGCCGGCATTAGAAGTGCAGTATTATGGCGACAAATGGGCGGTAAACGCCGTCACTTTTTCTTTGCAAAAAGAAAAATACTCGCCATTGCTAAAACAAAAATTTAACTATCGTTCAAACTAAAATTTAGGAGTTATTATGGAGCTTTCAGCGTTAACGGCTATCTCTCCAGTGGATGGTCGCTACGGCAGCAAAACCACTGAACTACGCAGTATTTTCAGCGAATTTGGCTTAATCAAATACCGCGTAATTGTTGAAGTGCGTTGGTTGCAAGCGTTAGCTGCAGCAAGCGATATTAAAGAAGTACCTGCATTTAGCGAACAGGCTAATGCACTTCTAAACGCCATTGTAGATAACTTCAGTGAAGCTGATGCACAGCGCGTTAAAGATATAGAACGCACTACAAATCACGATGTTAAAGCTGTTGAATACCTACTAAAAGAAAAAGTAGCCGATAACAGTGAGCTCCATGCAATAAACGAATTTATTCACTTTGCTTGTACTTCAGAAGATATTAATAATCTATCTCATGGTTTGATGCTAAGCGAAGCACGTAAAAATGTTTTACTTCCTTATTGCGACGAACTTTTAAGTGCAATTAAAGCTAAAGCAATTGAATACAAAACAATCCCAATGATGACTCGTACGCACGGACAACCTGCTACACCATCAACTATGGGTAAAGAGTTTGCTAACGTATACATGCGTTTAAAGCGTCAACGTGACCAAATTGCACAAGTAGAAATGCTAGGTAAAGTTAATGGTGCTGTTGGTAACTACAACGCTCACCTTAGCGCATACCCAGATTACGACTGGCACACACATGCAGATAAATTTGTATCAAGTTTAGGTTTAACACTAAACCCATTTACTACACAAATTGAACCGCATGACTATATTGCAGAGTTATTTGACGCAATTGCACGTTTCAACACTATATTATTAGATTTTGACCGTGACATGTGGGGTTACATTGCCCTTAATCACTTTAAGCAAAAAACAATTGCTGGCGAAATTGGCTCATCAACAATGCCACATAAAGTTAACCCAATTGATTTTGAAAACTCAGAAGGTAACTTAGGCTTAGCAAATGCTATTTTCTCTCATCTTGCACAAAAATTACCAGTTTCTCGCTGGCAGCGTGATCTTACTGATTCAACGGTATTACGTAACCTAGGTGTTGGTATGGGTTATGCAATTATTGCATACCAATCAACACTTAAAGGTGTAAGCAAGCTAGAAGTAAACGAGCAACGTTTAGCTGACGAGCTTGATCAAAACTGGGAATTGCTAGCTGAGCCGATTCAAACGGTTATGCGTAAGTATGGCATTGAAAAGCCATACGAAAAACTTAAAGATTTAACACGCGGTAAACGCGTAAATCAAGAAATTATGGCTGACTTCATCGATGGTTTAGACCTTCCAGAGCACGCTAAAGTAGAAATGAAAAAATTAACGCCTGCCAACTACATTGGCCGCGCTGTTGAGTTTATTGATGATTTAGTTTAAAAACTAAATTGCTCTTTTAAAAAGCGAAAGGATCATCCTTTCGCTTTTTTTGTTTTAACCTCATTGCACTAACTAGTAGGCATAATGTATGTACCAATTAAAAATAAATAATTTGTCTGAGCAAGAGTTTTTAAGCCATTTTTGGCAAAAAAAGCCGCTTTTAATCAAACAAGGTTTTGCTGATTTTCAAGACCCGCTTGATGCTAATGAACTTGCCGGCCTAGCAATGGAAGAAAGCATAGAGTCGCGTATTATCACCAATCATAAAAATGATTGGCAAACACACCAAGGTCCATTTGAAGACTTTGAGCAGTTAACTGACGATCACTCTACTTTACTCGTGCAAGCAGTTGATCACTGGCATAGCGATGCTGCACAACTGCTAGAACCTTTTAGGTTTATTCCCAACTGGCGCATAGATGATTTAATGATCAGCTATTCAACGCCTAATGGTGGTGTGGGTCCACATTTAGACCAATACGACGTATTTATTATTCAAGGTGAAGGCAAACGTCATTGGCGTGTAGGCTTACCCGATCCAGCACTTAAGCAGTTTGCTCAAAACAAAAAGCTACTTCAAGTTGAAGCATTTGAAGCCGTAATAGATTGCATTTTAGAACCTGGCGATATTTTGTATATTCCACCAGGGTGCCCTCACGAAGGTTACGCTGTAGAAAACGCACTAAATTATTCAGTTGGTTTTAGAGCCCCAAATCAACAAGATTTATTGTCGAGCTTTGCCGATCATATTATTGATACTGAAAGCGGACAAAAACGTTATACCGATCACAACATCACACTAAGAAAATCAAAAGGTGAACTTACAAACCTTGAAGTTGATAAAGTTAAAACACTGATGGCGGCACTTTTAGAAAATGACGATTTATTTAAACAATGGTTAGGCTCAACGCTTAGTCAGCCCAAACATGAAATGGATTTAGCACCAGTAGAGCCTCCATTTACATCAGAGCAAATAAGCGATGATTTAAGTGATGAAGAAACTGTGTTTGAGCGTTTAGGTGGTACGCGTGCTATTTACCAGCAGCTCGATACCGAAGTGCTATTAAGTGTTAACGGTGAAAATCACGCTATGCCATTAACTGACTTAGCGGCGGTAAAACTACTTACCGATAATACTGAGTTTGAAAGTTCAGCATTAAACTTAACAAACCCAAGTTTAGTATTTACTCAAACCTTTACTACACTTGTTAATGAGGGGATCTGGTTTAATATAGACCAAGAATAATAATACCAATTTTATTAGTAATGATGAGCATTTTGCGGCGTAAAATATTATGTATACAGGTTAGTTAAAAATTTTAATTTTACCTGATATTGGCTTAAATAATTTTGCTGCGATTGCTTACTCATTTTAATTTGGTATCAATAGGAGTTTGCAATGGGCTATCTGGTTGATAAAGTTGAATGGGATATAAAAAAAGATATGTTACAAAAAATTCGAGAGCGAGTTTTTGTTTACGAGTTACATATCCCCAAGCACATAGAATTCGATAGCCTAGATAAAATTGCATTACATGTACTTGTCACAGACGATGCAAACTGCCCTATTGCAACAGGTAGATTATGTACAGATGGCTTAATCGGCAGAATAGCTGTATTACCCGAGCATCGTAACCGCAAGGTATATAAATCACTTCTCAATTTTATTGTTGAATTAGCGTCAAACCAAGGTATAGAGGAAGTAAGCATTAATTGTATTTTAAATGAGGTAGAGCGTTTTAAGCGAAATGGCTTTATTCAACAAGGAAATGTTTTTATGGAAGCGGGAATACCTAGGCAACGCATGCAATGCCCTGTTTCAGCGTTTAAAACAACCCCCTTCACACTTGTTCATTAGATAAAGAAAAGGGCAATAAATAAACTACCGCCCTCCACATTATTATTTTAAACTAAACTTAAGTTACCTAAACTACTTTGGTTCATTAGCCCACAGTGGTTCATTATCATACATTTCGTATAAGCCATGTGCTCTATTTATAAGTAAGTTAGCAAAATCTACCTGAGTTTTATCACGCGCGCCTGTACTCATAATTTGATCCGCTTTTAATTGCCACTGCAATGAAAAATAACGCATTGCATCGCGAGCATCTGTAGCTGCACTTACCTCAGCATGATCTGTAGGTAATCGTCCTGTAACTACCCAATATGTTTTACCGTTCTGGGCTTTAAATTTCCACATTGCACAAAGTGGTGCTAAAAATCGGCTGTCTTTATCAACTACTGATTTCGGCATAATGCCTTTTTCGGCTAAATGCTTTTGCGCTGCTTGAAAACATTCCCGTTGCCACTGCATTCTTTGCTCATCAGTTATAACTTGCTCTTTTGCTGTTAACGGCTTTTTTTCTTGTTGTTCCATTTTTAATAACCTTTTACTTCTTTTTTTTACACTCTAAGGGCTTAGTAAATAAGGTGCAAGCATAAAACTCCCATTTGCACCTTAAAGCTCTCTGTTTGCTGTGTTTTTAGGCAAACTATTATTTTATATTGTGATCAAACGAACCTACATCACCCGGAAAAACTACTGGTGACTCAACACCGTCTTTACTAACAGAAGCTACACCAAAGTAATAATTATCAATTACCACATTTTCAAGCGTATATTTTGAAACATTACCCACGTATTTACTAAACTGCCATTGGGGCTCGCTCGTATAACGCCAATAAATTTTATAGCCAGCAATGTTCTCGTCATCATTTTTCGCCCATGAAAAAGAAGTGTTAGCAGTAACAGCGCCCGTTATTTTAACTTCTTTTGGCGGCGCGGGTGCCCACGCCATAGACGCCATAGTTACTGCATTAAGTGAGGTTAGCTTAGCCGTATAGTCAAAATCAACACCTTCAATGGTATCACCATACTCAACACCATCTTCAGTGCGTAAATCTTGATGCTGACGATCGTAGTGCTCATTAGTTTCCATAATACGCACTGCAGCAAAACCTGCGTCATTAAATGGACGATGATGCCCACCACGGCCAAATCTATCTAATCGATATACAAGCATTGTATCTAAATTAGGAATGTATCTGTCAGCAATAGTGTCTATGTAGCGAGCTAAATTACGACTCGCAGAATCAACTTCACCACCTGTAAAGCGACGAGTATTAGCTTGCTTTTTAGTTTCAACAACACGGGTACCTTCTGAAAATATGCGTGCAGTCGTGTTATCAGTTACGCCATTAATACCGGTAATATTGCCAATCATATCGTTGTTTAAAACGCCATGAACTTGCCAGTCATGCTTTTGTGCATAAGCCGTTAATATTTTACCGCCAAACAAACCTTGCTCTTCGCCAGAAAGCGCCGCGTAAACTACTGAACCGTTAAATTTGTATTTACTTAAAACACGAGCAGCTTCTATTACACCAGCTACACCTGATGCATTATCATTTGCGCCAGGAGAGTCGCTAGTAAAATCCATAACATCACTTACACGTGAATCTATGTCACCCGACATCATCACCATTCGATTAGGCTCGCTTGATCCGCGTTGAATAGCCACTATGTTAACCACTTCAACAGGATTAGGAATACGTTTTTCGCCCGATATAGTGTCCTTTACTTCAATAATTTCCAGGCAACCACCACACTGTGCCGATATTTTTTCAAATTCTTTTTTTATCCAGCGCCTAGCCGCACCAATACCTCGAGTATCCGATTTAGTATCTGAAAGCGTATGACGAGTACCAAAATCCACCAGCGTTTGAATATCACTACCAATACGGGTAGCCGACACTTCACTTGCTATGTCATGTAACTTTTGTTGGTCGGTATATTGTAATTGTGTTTCACCATGTGCTGATAATGCAAGTGTGCAGGCACCTGCAATTGCAGTAAATTTAAGTAACGTTGTTGTGATTTTCAAAGGTGTTTTAAGCATCTATTAGCTCCTAATTATTATAGTGTAACCATTACCTAAGTAAGATTTTATGGCAATACATTTGAGGTAGATGCAGAAAGGAGCACGCTAAAGCGCATTTACAAGAGGTTACTAGGATAGTAAAAAGCCCACTACCTTGAATGGGTACTGGCCAAAATTTATTATGCATATTTTTAATAAGTGGTTTTAATATCAAATTCTTTTAAAAAGGCCTCATGTCCCCCTAAGCTTGCTAGCACACCAGCAGAAAACATAAATATTAATACAAATGCTAAACAGATCAAAAACTCCGAACTATTTTCAGGATTAATATAGTAGTTAAGTAAAAAACCACTCAAGACACCTATAAAAGCAATTTTGCTAAATAAAAAATAACTTGGGATCTCAAATGCCCAAACAGAGGTGTTGTTTACAAACTGCCTATATCCATACGTCATAAAAGCCAACAGACCAATAATACCAATTGCAAAAGTAGTCACTGTGGTCAGTGCGCTCATGTTTTTATAAATAAGCACATACCCTAATCGTAAAGAATAGATAAATACTGCAAACCATGCCAAAACAGCAGGCCCTAAAATTAATCCCATTTTCAATCCTTGAATAACGTCTAACTAATTAATTGCTAATACAATATTATATTTAGAGGTTAAATTACAAACCTTGTTACACAATAATCTATTATAAAGTGTGTTTTTCATGGCACACTATCATTGTGTTTATATAAATAGTTTAAGTTATGCGCCAGCTAAAAGAAGATACAGTTAAAAGTAACCTTATTGAATCGCAGCAAAGTGCATACGGTCCCGTATGTGTGTACCAAAATAAAGAATATCGTTGGCTAACCCTTGCACAAAAGGCCAATGATGACATAACTATTCAAGGTGTTATGAACCTAACACACCCTGAGCAAGTAATCGTACCTGTAAACCAGTGCATGCTGCTGTTTTTACTTAAACCGGTAGATACACTAAACATATTAAATCTAGGTTTAGGCACTGCAGGGTTTGAGCGAATTATGTATCACTTGCAAAGTAGTACGCCTTACATAAAGACTATAAATACATTTAAGACGGTAGAAATAAACCCAAGCATTGCTTTAATTGCTGCTCAGCACTTTAAGTTACCAATTAAGCACAGCAGCTATTTACAATGCGCCGAGCAATATATTTCGCAATGCTCTGATCACTTTAACGTGATCACTATCGATATTTTTAGTGGTGAATATCATCAGCCTTTTTTAACCAGCGATAGCTTTTGGCAAAACATAAACCGCTGTAGTGAGCCAAGTACTCAAGTAATCATTAATTTAAACCCGCAAACTGGCAAAGAGTTGCAAATGCTTTTAGTGCTTTTAAGGCAACATTTTAAGTGCTTAGCGATAATAGAGTTTAACGAATACAAAAATATAGTAATCATACTAAGCCAGCAAACATTAATGCACATAAACGTTGATGAAATACAAAACTCACCTGTGTTTATAAATTTTGCGCCAAACCTTTATAAAAGTATTAACAGTATTTACCACATTGAATAAAATGCGTTACCGCCCAGGTTCATGTTTTTCATAGCACGGTAAGCTTGTTTCTAGCTGCTCCCAGTTAGCTTTAGACGTAACAAAATTATGCGATAATACCTGCTCAGTAATATCGCTATCGAGTATTCCTAAACGAATTCGTATTCTGCTTTTGTCATCATTGTTGCTACTGTAAACCGGCGAGCCACAACCTTTACAAAAGTAACGAGTGCGCCCTGGTTTAAAACTAAATTCACTAAGTAGTGCTTGCCCTTTGATTATTGTAAAGTCATCTATATTTACAAAGCCATTGGTTGCAAATGCAGTCCCGCTGTTTTTTCTGCACAGTGAACAATGACAATGGATTATGCTGGTTATACAACCCGACACTTCAACACTTACCTCACCGCACAAACACGAACCCGTATACATATAACATCCTAACTATTAAATTATTTTAAACTCAGCTGAAATTTGCTGAGTTGATTTAATGGATAAGTTTACTGGTTAATTTTTTGAATGGAATAATAATTTTTATATCTTCGCAGTTCCCACGCCATTACGTATTGCTTTAATGATTGACATAAAAACATTAAATTGGTTACATAACTCTCAATAAAAACTATAGCCAAAATTTAAATTGGTTAACCAAATATCAATAATATTACGAGAGCCAATTATGTCTTCCAAACACATTTTAATTCTATGTTTGTTTAGCACGCTATCAGCATGTTCAACCATTCAAAAAAGTACATCGAGCGATTGGCTGCTTATTGATAATTTTGAAAACTCTCTTAGCGACTGGCAGAGTGTCGATACGCAAAATGAAACTAAACCACAGGTTAAAAACCCACAAATAACGGTTATACAACCAGAACAAGCACCTACATCTACATCTACATCTACATCTACATCTACATCTACATCTACATCTACAAATCATTATTTACTAAAAAAGCCTGCACGCGATGGCATTGTTGGCAATCGCAAAGCGCTTTCTTATACAAAGCTTCCACAAGCGGTTGAAGTCGGACAAACCTACACATTTTATATACGTATAAACGTGGCTGCTTTTCCTAATAACCATGCTTTTGGGTTAAGCAACCTCACGCCAGAGCTAATTAATAAACATGCGTACGATGCGTTTGAGCCTACGCTTCGCGTAACCGATAAAACAGAATCAAACGGACTTGTAAACGATGGCGCATTAATGGTTAAAACCGGCAATGGGTATAGCAACATTCAAAACTACACAACCAAACAATCGGCCAAGCCACTGCTAACAAATACATGGTACGACGTGTGGTACGTTGTTAATAACGCAGCAGCCTCAAAGCAAGGTCAGCAATACGATGTTTACGTAAAAGGCGGTGAATTTAAGGAGCAAACACTGGTGTATAAAAATGCACAATTTAGAATGAAGCGCGAACAACCTCTTATATACTTTTTAGCAAATTGTAATACAGGCCCGATTAAAAAGCCTTACGGAAATGGTGGCCTCAGATATGACGATTTATACATGAGCAAAGGCACAAACCTAAATAACCCAATGCTATAAAAGTAAGTAAAGTGCTTTTTTGATGCTCTTTTTGACTTAGGTTTATATAAATAATGCTCTAGTATATTCACAATTAATACCTTACAAACCTGCATTTAAAAACACTTAAATGGTATGATACGCATCATTATTTGCCATTTAAGTTTTTAAAATGTATCGATTATTTGAAAAAATGACAAAAGCATTTCCTGAGGACCAACCCACTCAGCCGCCTTCTACTTTATTTGCTTTTTGCCGTCACTACACCAAAGGAATGGAGCTCTCGCTGCTGCTAATGTCAATCAGCGCCGCCATGCTCGCTATTTTAGAGGTTTCTTTATTTAGCTACATGGGCCAACTTGTGGATTGGTTAACCGCCTACACACCCGAAACCTTGTTTGTAGAGCAAAAGTCAGAACTTATCAAAATGGCTGTTATGCTATTAGTTGTGCTGCCCGTTGTTGTATTTTTTCATTCTGCTATTTTGCACCAAGCATTACTGGGCAATTATCCCATGTCGATTCGCTGGTTAGCGCATCGTTATTTACTGCGTCAAAGTGTTAGCTTTTATCAAAATGAATTTGCAGGAAGAATAGCCACTAAAGTATTACAAACCTCTTTAGCTGTTCGCGAAACCGTTACAAAGCTACTCGATGTATTAATGTACATAGTGGTTTACTTTGGCTCTATGGTGTTTTTAGTGGCCGAAGCTGATTGGCGGTTAATGATTCCGCTACTGGTTTGGTTAGTTTTATACATTTTCGTGCAGCTTTACTTTGTACCGCGTCTTAAAAAAATTGCCAGCTCACAAGCAGATGCTCGCTCAGAAATGACCGGTCGAATTGTTGATAGCTACACAAATATTTCTACTATTAAGCTGTTTTCGTATACCCAACGTGAAGAACAATACGCAAAACAAAGCATGGATGTTTTTTTGCAGCCGGTGTACAAACAAATGCGCTTGGTCACCAGCTTAAACTTTGTTATTCAAAGCTTAAATTACCTATTGGTATTTTCGGTGGCTGCGGTCTCGCTTTACCTATGGTCACTTAGCGCAATTAGCGCAGGTGCTATTGCAGTGGCTGTTAGTTTAGCACTTAGGTTAAACGGTATGGCGCAGTGGATCATGTGGGAAATAAGCAGCTTATTCGAAAACATTGGCACCGTAGCCGATGGTATGAAAACACTTTCTAACCCTATTGAAGTTGCCGATAAACCAAATGCCGATACACTTAACGTAAGCCAAGGTGCCATTGAGTTTAACAACGTACACTTTAACTACGGAAAAGCTGCAAACGAGACTAATCGCAGCCCAGTAATGAATGGTTTAAACTTAAATATTAAACCTGGCGAAAAAATAGGTTTAGTCGGTCGCTCTGGTGCAGGTAAGTCAACACTTGTTAACTTACTACTGCGTTTTTACGATACCGACTCTGGCACAATAAAAATTGATGGTCAAAACATCACAGATGTAAGCCAAGAAAGCCTACGCCGTTATATAGCGATGGTTACGCAAGATACGTCCCTGCTACATCGCTCAGTAAAAGACAACATTTTGTACGGTCGCCCTGATGCAACGCAGGCTGAGATGATAACCGCTACTAAACAAGCTAAAGCACTTGAGTTTATAAATGACTTAGTAGATAGCAAAGGTAACAAAGGCTTTGACGCACAAGTAGGCGAGCGCGGCGTTACTCTTTCGGGCGGACAGCGTCAGCGTATTGCTATTGCACGTGTGCTACTTAAAAATGCACCCATACTTATACTCGACGAAGCCACCAGCGCACTCGACTCAGAAGTAGAGGCAGCAATTCAGGCAAGCCTTGATGATTTAATGACAGGCAAAACAGTCATCGCGATAGCGCATAGGCTCTCAACCATTGCACAAATGGATAGATTAATTGTACTTGATGATGGCGGCGTAGTTGAGCAAGGCACTCATGAAGAACTAATCGCTAAAGGTGGAATTTACGCAGCTCTATGGACACATCAAACAGGTGGGTTTATAGGCGTCGATTAGCCATTAATATTGCCTTACTGTAGACGTGATTTATATTCTGCTGCTACCTAAACAAAAAAGCGAAGATGCCTTAAAGGCTCTTCGCTTTTTTGTTTAAAGTTATAAATAGAGTTTATAACTTTTTTAATAAATTAAGAGATTAGTCTTAACCCTATCATTATCAGCATAACCACATTAGCAAGCACCCCTATTAAAAAGAAGTAACTACGTGGGCTTGGGTTTTTCTCTGTTGCGATAGCATAGTACAGCACCATATGGATTAAGCGCGCAATTAAGTACACCCAAACACACATTGCAAAAATAGGGCTCTGTAAATTAATTACAAACGCAAATAAAACAGTACCTATAAATAACGCGCTGTTTTCAAGCGTATTATGAAACGTACGATGCGCTCTAAATATAAAACTGTCGTGCGATAAATCATCGCTAATTTTACCTGGTACAGCATTAGGCTCTTTAGCTTTGCTAAACGTAGCGACCGCCCACTGTACAAGCAACATAATTAAATAGAGGTAAAATGCCAAATAGGCCGAAAGTGCAACTTCTGTCATTATTAAGTTCCCTGTTTTGTTTTTTAACTTAGTTAGGGGAGCAATTTCAAAGCCAAAGTTAATACCTTGATATTTGAAGGATTAATTTTTTTCAGCCCAATCACATATGTAAGTAACTCACAGCGTTGTATAAAATTTACTTGTTATGATTTTAAAAACCACATCAAAACTGAGCTATATACAGTTGGGTTTACTCCGATCTAAAAAGCTTAAATTCTTCAAACGAAGCATCCCACAATACAACTTGGTTACGACCCAAAGACTTAGCTTCATAAAGAGCTAAATCGGCCTGTTCAATTAACTCAGAAGGAGTTCTGGCTTTAAATTTGATTGAAGTAACCCCAAAACTACACGTAACAGGAATCTCATCAAAGATTGCTTTTTCTACTTTAATTCGAATTGCCTCAGCAATCCGAATTGCTTGCTCTTGAGTTGTATTGGGTAAAATAATACAAAACTCTTCGCCACCAAAACGAGCAACACGATCACTTTTACGTATATTGGCTTGTAACAGCTCAGCCACGCCACAAAGTACAGTGTCGCCAATGCTATGCCCATAAGTATCATTAACACTTTTAAAATGATCGATATCGACCATTAAAATACAATATTCTTCAATCTGAGGTAAATTCAAAAAGTCACGATTCATAACCTCAAATAAAATGCGGCGGTTATAACAATTGGTCAAAGGATCTCTTGCAGCCAAATAGTCCAACTCTTCATTACGTTTTTTAGAAGCAATAAAACTTCTATAAACTAGTAAAACAATAGCTAAACAAGCAGCTAATAAAAATGCGAGCGCAATACTCGCGTATTTGTTTTTTGCAAGCTCTAGCTCTGATATAACCCTAGCTTGGTCAGATATTTCAATTTCATTGTTTTTCTTTTCAAGCTCAAGTTGATGGAGTTTTTCTTTTTCTCTCAAGGTCTCCAGCTCTGTTTCCATCTTGTGAGAATGCAAATGTGCTTTTTCAAGAGCAAGCTTATTTTCGTCTCTTTCGTTTTGAAGAATTTCGGTCAGGGCTATTTCTTCTTCCGCGTAACGAAGTGACTCGTCTATGCGCCCACGCAGCTTTTCGGCTATTCGAATTTCACGATAAGCGTATAGCATATGTAACTTATCATCTAACTGCGTTGATAAAGCGAGTGATCTTTTAAGTAAGATAATCGCCTCATTTGTATCAATTCCAATTAAAATCGCGGCTAACGCTGTTAGCGACTTTATTTCATAAAGTTTATTACCCGTTACTCTCGCTACCGATAATGACTCTTTATAATACTCAATAGCCTTATTTTTATCCCCATGAGCGCGATAAATATTAGCAATAATCCGCGACGTTATGGAAATGTAAGACTTAAGGTTTTCAGCTTTATAAGTTACGTAAGCTTTTTGTGCAAATTTCATCGCCGAATCTAAGTCGCCAGATTCATAGTTAATAACAGCCATCTCTCTCAAAGCCGTTGCCAGCGTTTTTTCCTCAACCATACCTTCTGGTAAATCAATGGTTATTTGATAAAAAAGCTCGGCCTGATCAAATTGCTTTAATCGCGTATATAGCAGTCCCATTTGGTTCGATGTTTTAGCAATCCCAAGCACGTTATTTACTTTTTTATAATATAAATATGCCTTATTTACATGCTCGAGTGATTTTTCGTAAAGGTTAATATGACGATAAATAATACCCGCACCTAATAATGCTTTAGCCAAGCCAACAGGATCGTCAATTTTTTTATGTATTTCTAATGCGCGAGTGGAGTAATCAAGGGCTAAAACTAAATTATCTAAATAACGCTGCGCTTCTGCTAGTGTATTTAATGTGCGCGCCATCAACTTTAAATCACCTAAATTGGTGTATATCCCTAAAGCTTTGGTATAAAAATAAGCCGTTTGCTCTCTATTTTTAAGCCGTTTATACGACTGAGCTAATTTTTTATATGTTTCACCTAACTTTTTTTGTACAGATTCATCCTCATCAACGAGATACTTTAAAGCAGATGAGTATTGTGCGTTTGCATCAATATATTTTTTTTGGTCATAAAACGAATCCCCTTTAGTAAGAAGTACTTGCGCTATAAAAAACTCATCGCCATATACAAGTGTTGTAGGTAACAAAGTTTCAATGCTTGAAGCAAGCTCGTCATATCGTTTTTCATCTAATAATATTTTTATATAATTAATAGAGGCTTTTATTTGGTTATTAGCATCATTTAACTTGCTGTAATAAACAGAGGATTGTGAATAGTGATGAAGCGATTCATTAATATTATTATTTTTTTTATTCGCTTTACCTAACAAGTTATGCAACTTTGCACTGAGTAATGTGTCATCGGCACTCTGCGCTTGTGACAACAATTCCTTACTAAGTTCGATACTTGTTATGACGTCAGTATCCATAAGTAATTCGGCTCTTTTTAGTAGCCCTTCGCTGGATTCGTTGATCAAACTGTATGAGGTGGTTTCTTGCGCGTAAGCGCTGCTTAAGCTAATAAACAAAGCACAAAGCAAAGCTTTTACTAAAAATTTAGAATTATAAATTCGATTTACGAATAAACAGTGTACTTGCGAAATTAAGTCCATCTTTCGCGTGTGATACGAGTGAGTGTAAAATTCCATATTTACCATTTTAGTGATTTGTTATTAATTTAATGCAAAAATTCTGGCGATAAAATATACACATAAAGACTGCAGGTCAAGTTTCGCTGCAATATGGATAATTGCTAATTTATGATTTTAGCATAATTATGCATATCGCAACTTAATTCTTTTTTTAGCTTAATCGTGCGCTGTAAGTTATTAGATGAGAAAACCTAGCTTCTCAGTTTAAGGGTAACCAATACAACACCGTGGTCGGTAGTTAAATCATCACGTTCGTACTCAGGGTTTATTAAGTGCCTATCGTAAGTGTTATAATTACTGACTTCAAAAAAGCTGTCATCGTAACTAGCGTCAAACTCACACGACAATAAAATGTAATCAAGCACAGAGCTGCTTGCGCCGTAGTAATGTGTTGGCGCCCTTAACAGTGCTGGCTTTGTTATGTTTATATTTTTTACTTGGCTTTTATCCGCTGAATCAGCAATCTCGCTGTTACTACTATCACAATCGCTTTGTACATCGTTTGTTATTGCTTCATCGCTAGAAACCTCAACAATACTTAGCTGCGACTTAACAAACAGATCCCATGAATCATTTAAACAATATTTAGCGAGGTAGGTTTTAGCGTCAAACGCAGGAGCAAAGCGTAATGTATTTGTGAGTAAATGGCTTAATACGCCATCCGCAAGTTCATTATTAAAGTCCCCCATTAATAGCATGGGTTGCTGCGTAGCTTCACGGCGAGTAATCATTTGTATCATTAGTAATGTGGCTTCACTGCCACGCTGAATAGTTGAGCCCCACCCGCCCGCTACATTCGCTTTTAAAATCTTAATTATGTTTTGCTCAGGTGCAAGCTCTTTATTGTGTTCATCAACTTCAATCATTGAGCGCTTAGATTTAAAATGCACCACATAACAATCAGTATTGCCTATGTGCGGTAAAGTAACGGTCGCTCTTAATACCTTACGACTAAAAGTAAACTCACTATTAAGGCCAAGCGTACTTGCAAGCTCACTATCGTGTTCAACCGCTGTTACTTCAACTATGGGATATTTAGAGGCAATCGCTACGACGGGGCGTCTATAAATAAAATCATCAATTACCTCTGGCGTATCAACTACTGCAAAGTAGTTATAGCCTTGATCAGCAACTAGCTCTTTTAACGAATCAATACTAAACACTTCCTGAAAACCAATTACATCAGGCGCATGCTGCGTTAAGTAATCAGTAATCCAACGCTGCTTTTTAGCCCACTGCTGCGCGGTATAAATTTTCTCAAACTCATAGTATGCATTGGGTGGCTCAAGGTAATTAAACAGGTTAAATGTGGCTATTTTTAGTTCAGTATTAGTAATAACAGATTCTTTACTGTTTAAATCAGTATCTAACTGTTTAATATATTGATTGCTGATGGGTATCGCCTAAGTAAAATTGAAAGTCTAGCTTGCTTATAAACTATCATTTTATTACATGTTTACGTAATAAATCAGCCAGCTTAATTATAATTTTATACACTTTTTTATTCTATACCAATCCGCAATAATACTTAATCATTTTGCGGGGCTAAACGTGTCGCTACCTGTGTTAAAAAATTCTCATTTACGACTGCATGGATGCAGAAGGTAGAGCAATGCAGGAGCAATTGCCGAGAACAACTAAATAGCGATTTTTTTGCCTAGCTATCAACACGTTTTTCCATCCTCAAAATAGATCACTTAATTAAGCGAATTGGTATTAGTCTTTATTATATCCCTCAATAAATAGCATTAACGTGCTTAACCAGATAAAATTCGCGGCAATTAAATATGAGCGAAGTGAAGTTGTCATGAGTAGAAAGATTGAACTATTAGCCCCAGGCGGTGATGTAAACGCGGTAAAAGCCGCCATTGTAGCCGGTGCTAATGCGGTTTATTGTGGGTTAGATACCTTTAATGCACGTAACCGAGCGTCTAATCTTTCGTTTGATGAGCTTAACGGCGCACTTCGCTTAGCCCACGAATACGGCTGTGAGATTTTTTTAACGCTTAACGTGGTAATATTAGAGCACGAAATGGGTGCGCTATTTAAGCTGTTAAATCAGCTAGTAAATACAACTCTTGATGGCATAATTGTGCAAGATTTAGGGTTGTTCAACATTGTTAAAAAACACTTTCCTACTTTGCATATTCACGCATCAACGCAGTTAACTACGCATAACGAATCGCAAGTTGAGTTTTTAGCGCGCATTGGCGCTACGCGTGTAAATTTATCGCGCGAGCTTAACTTAACTGAAATTAAAATATTGACCGACGTAGCGCACAAATGCGACGTACTAACCGAAGTGTTTGTACATGGCGCATTATGTATTGCGTTTTCAGGGCAATGTTATTCAAGCTCAGTAAGTGTAGGTAACTCGGGTAATCGTGGTCGCTGCTCGCAAGCATGTCGTGATGAATATGAGCCAACGGCAATGGGTAACAAACACCCATTAAACTTAAAAGATAACTCAGCTTATTTTGACCTACCAGAGCTGGTAGCCGCAGGCGTTGATTCGTTAAAAGTAGAAGGCCGAATTAAAGGCGCTAACTACGTACATACGGTTATTGACAGCTGGCGCAAACAAATAGATACCTTTGTACAAACCGGTAACTTAATTGAAGACGACTCAAGCTTATATAAAGTGTTTAACCGTAACTTTACTAATAAGTTTTTAACCGGTGACATGACCAAAAACATGTTTACCGACAATCCGCGAGACCATAGCTTTGATCACGCTAACGAAAAAAACAACGCGATTTCGGTAGTGCAAATTTACGATGCGCAACAAGAGCTTTCTACCCAAAAAAGTGAAATTGATTCGTTAGTTAAAAAGAAAATTGAGTTTTTAGATATTTCAAAGCGCGAGCTTTCATTAGAATTTACAGGGCAATTAAATCAGCCATTCACTGTAAACATAATTATTGAAGATAAAAACGATATTACGCTTTCAAATAAAAACGCAAAAGAGCCTCTACGCTTTGAAGTTCAATCGCAAATGCCTATGCAAATAGCCGACAAATCAGTTGTTGATATTGCTGCCATTGATAAGCGCTTTAAAACGTTTAGTAATGCCAATTTTGAAATTAAAAATATGGATTACACAAACCTCGGCGACAACTTAAGCATTCCGTTTAAAGAGCTAGCGCGTATTAAAAAGCAAGTCGCTTTTTTATTAAACGAAGGGAAAGACGTTATAGCGCCAGTTGAATTACCTAAACTAGTGAATCACGAAAAAGCCGAAAATATAATTACACTTTCTATTTTAATATCGGACATAAAAGACGCTCACTTATGTAATTTAACAGCTGGTGACGTTTACTTTAAATTACCTGAGAGCTTTAGAACCGATAACGATAAATACATAAATGTATTTTTAGAACACCCGCAGTTAATTCCGTGGTTTCCAGCTGTACTAATTGGTAAAGATTTTGAAGAAGCTGTACGTTTACTCGAGGTTGTAAAACCTAAACTTATTATTAGTAATAACACAGGCGTAGCATACAAAGCAGTGCAAATGGGTATTGACTGGATTGCAGGCCCGTTATTAAACACCACAAACTCTTATGCATTATTAACGCTACAAGAGGATTTAAATGCTAAAGGCGCGTTTATTTCAAACGAGATTAACAAACAGCAAATGCGCAGTATTAAACGCCCTAACAACTTTAAAATGATGTACAGCATTTATCATCCAATACTAATGATGACCAGCCGTCAGTGTTTTTTCCAGCAAACCGTAGGCTGTAAAAAACCACGTATTGACGCAAGCTGTATGCTGAGCTGTAAAAAAGAAACAACCGTTACCAATGTTAAAGGCATTAGCTTTGCCATTGATAAACAAAAAGGCGGTTACCCGAGCATTTATAACCATGAGCAATTTTTAAATATGGATATTGTGACCGATTATGCCGACAAGTTTGACGAGTTTATGATTGATTTAACCGACATTGGCTCAGGCGATAAAGAAAAGCTAGATAAAGCCGTGTTACTTGCCCATTTTCAAGATTTAATTAGTGGGCAAACACACGCGGCCGATCAGTTAAATCACATGGTAAAAGTAAAAACACGTCAGCAATATGTTGAAGGCTTAAATAGCTAAGGTAAGTAAACATGACATTGCCATTATTATATTCATTACAACACTGCCCATACGCAATGCGTGCACGAATGGGTATTTTAATGGCAGAGCAACACGTGCTCCTACGCGCTATAAAAACTAAAAACAAACCACCGCATCTTTTGAAAATATCACCAAAAGGCACGGTGCCTGTTTTATTACTGCCGGATAATCAAGTAATAGATGAAAGCCTAGACATTATGCTCTGGGCATTAGAGCAAAATGACCCGCATAATTTACTGCATACTCAAAACCCATTAGCACTTGAGCGCATGCTTGAATTAATTAAGTTAAACGACACACAATTTAAACCAGTGCTCGAAAAGTACAAATTTTACGCTCGCACAAAAGACATGGCACAAATTTATTACCAAAAAGCCTGCGAAGAGTTTATTAAGCAATTTGAAGCAAAACTAACCACGCATAAATACTTAATGGGCAATGAAAAAAGCCTAGCCGATTATGCCCTGCTACCATTTATTAGACAGTTTGCCCGTGTAGATAAACACTGGTACTTGCAAAGTGAATACACGCATGTGCGCGCATGGTTAAACGAATTTTTACACGCCCCCATGTTTACCAAAGTTATGACCAAATTTGATTTGTATATGGACTGTGGCGAAGAGTTTTTATACGGCGTTAAAAAGCCTTAACTTAGCCTTTGTTTTATAAGAAATTACATTGTCATAGCCAACTACAAAGCTAAGTATTGAATTATTCTCATCATCGGATTTAAGCCCTATATTTACGTTATACTGCCCTCCCCATTATTAACAAACGCTATGCATTATGAACTACTCAAACTTTGGTACTAAATTTACACAACCCAACGGCATTACTCAATTAATGGAAGACTTAGGTGGTGCTAAAAACAGCAACAATCCTAATATTGTTATGCTGGGTGGCGGTAATCCCGCACTAGTACCACAAGTAAATGAGGTTTTTTTAAGTGAATTACAAAAACTCGTTGCCAGTAACAAGGTATCGCAGGTATTTGGCCTTTACGACGGCCCAACCGGTAACGACGAGTTTAGAGCGGCATTAGCAGGCCAGCTAAGTAAAGAGTATGCATGGGATATTAGCGCCGATAACATAGCACTTGGTAATGGCAGCCAAGCTAACTTTTTTGTGCTGTTTAATATGTTGGCAGGCGAAATGCCGGATGGCAGCCATAAAAAGATTTTATTCCCCCTTGCGCCAGAGTACATAGGTTATGCCGATCAAGGTTTATCGGCTGATATGTTTGTTGCCATAAAGCCTGATATCGAAATTTTAAATACAGGTAGTGCATCAAAACAGTTTAAATACGTCATTGATTTTAAAGCAGTTGAAAAAGTACTAGCAAATGACAGCAGCATAAGCGCACTGTGCGTATCACGCCCTACCAATCCAACGGGTAATGTAATTACTGACGATGAAGTAAAACACCTTGATTTACTTGCTAAGCAATATGGCATTCCACTCATTATTGATAACGCGTACGGCGACCCGTTCCCAGGTTGTATTTACACTGACGCAAACCTAACGTGGAACTCAAATATTATATTATGTATGTCGCTTTCAAAACTGGGCCTACCGGGTTTACGAAGCGGTATTGTGGTTGCCAATAATGAGATTATTAAAGCAATTGGCCGCGTAAATGGCAGCATGGTTTTATCGCCAAACAGTATTGGCCCAAGCTTAGTGACACGCTTAATTAACGACAACGAACTACTCCCACTGTGCCGTAATGTTGTCCTGCCTTTTTATCGTAATAAGGCACACATAGCGATTGACTTGTTTGATGAAGTATTTGCCGAGCTGCCTGTTTATTTGCACAAAGTTGAAGGTGCATTTTTTATGTGGCTGTGGTTTAAAGACGCAAAAATGACAAGCGAGGTGTTATATCAAAAGCTTAAAGAGCAAGACGTGTATGTGATCCCTGGTCACAACTTTTTTATCGGCATTGACGACAGCTGGGCACACAAACACGAGTGTATTCGTATTAACTATGCTACCGATGCAAGTACACTAAAAAAAGGCTTAGAAGCAATCAAAGCACTAATAAAGTAAATGCATTGATATTGTTATTAATAGCAATATCGGCATTCGTCATTTAACTTGCGTCGCTTATACATTCTCTTGTAATTTACTGCATAAAATATTGTGCTTTTTTATGCGGTAAACATTAACTAAATTTTGAGACTTCGCGTGTAACCTCTACTCGCACCACTTATTCGTTTAAAATTTATGCAAACGCATTGTATCCCCTTTAAATTTATATATAAATTGGTATCCTACGCGACCTTTTTTAGCATATGCTGGTAAAAAAGAACCAGCCAAGAGGCGACATCGCTGCAGGGCACTTAATCTAAGTGGCAGCAATAACACAACAGGCATCGCGTATAAATATCAGTTTTAAACGTTAGATGTAACTTTAAATAGCAACATGCAATAGCACTATTAAGGTCAATTATGCGATTAGGACCAGGACTACTCGTCACCGCTGCCTTCATTGGACCAGGGACCATTACTACCGCCAGCGTGGCAGGTGCAAACTTTGGTTTTGCACTTATATGGACGTTACTGTTTTCAGTAATTGCCACTATATTATTACAATCCATGGCGGCGCGCCTTGGCGTTACTACCGGGCAAGATTTAGCACAAGCTCTTAGAGCTAATATTCAAACGCCTTTATTTAAATCCTTGGCGATATTTTTAGTTATTAGCGCCATTGGCGTAGGCAGTGCAGCTTATGAAGCGGGTAACTTAAGTGGCGCTAGCATGGGGTTAATTGAAATATTCCCTCAAATTAACTCCCAACTATGGACACCACTTATTGCTTTTTTAAGTGCTGCTTTACTGTATAGCGGCAAACATAAAGTGGTTGAAAACGCGCTAATTTTACTCGTTATTTTAATGAGTTTAGTGTTTATCTCAACACTTGTAATGGCTGCCCCTTCGCTCGCTGATGTATTTGCTGGTTTTATCCCTAGTATGCCTGAAGGTTCTATTACAACTATATTGGCATTAGTCGGTACGACCATTGTGCCGTACAACTTATTTTTACACTCCGGCGTGCTCGCTGCCAGACACGACAGTAGCAGCGATATGCAAAAAATGATTAAAGAAACAAATGTTGATACAGGCCTATCAATCACCTTAGGCGGTGTCATCACGTTAGCTATTTTATCTACTGCTTCAGTTGCATTTTATGGTACGGATGCGGGGCAAATTAGTGCGGCTAACATGGCCGTGCAACTAGAGCCATTACTTGGCGATGCCGCTCATTACTTTTTTGCTATTGGCTTGTTTGCAGCAGGTTTAACAAGCGCGATTACAGCGCCACTTGCCGGTGCTTACGCCGTATGTGGCATGTTAGGTTGGTCAAACGATATGGGTAACTTACGCTTTAAAGGCGTTGCTATTATTATTTTATTGTTTGGTGCTGCGGTGGCCTCATTAGGTTTAGACCCAGTAGCGGTGATTATATTCGCACAAGCGGCTAACGGGTTATTACTCCCTATTGTTAGCACCTACCTTGTATGGCTGGTTAATCAAAAAGGGGTTATGGGAAACTACACTAACTCTTTGGTTTTAAACCTAGTCACCCTACCCGTTTTAATCCTAATTTTTGGGCTAAGTAGCTACAAACTAATTAGTTTAATTTTTTAATTAAACTCTAAAAACCATATTTAAAGGCCGCTGTTTACAATAAACAGCGGCCTTTATTTGTTAATCATCAAATAACGTATCAACCGTACTTATATTCACACATCAACACGCTTTTTGGGTTTTAGCTGCCTTAAATAATTGCGAAAACGCAAAACCACCTACCGCGCCTGCGAGCAATTGAGCATAAAAACCCCAGCCCCTTGCGCCCGCTATAATATGAATATTCATAATTGATTCAATGGCAATTAACACAATAGAAAATGCCACAATGCCAGCAATAACAAATAGCTGAGTACTGTATTTTTGAACCTTTTTATTAAGCTTTGTTGTAGTAAAAAAAGCGATGGCAAGTGCCACAGCAATAATAGCCCCGTAGGTAGGTAATAGGCCTAGCCAATCATCAAGCGTTAAACTAGCCCGATCACTAAAGCCCACCACTACACCTACATTAACTAATTCATTGACAACGTATTGGCTATGAAACAAGCTAGCAAGTGTGAATGTAAGTAACCAAGAAACTAAAAATGAAGGCAATATACGTGTTAAAAACGACATGGTTATCTCAACTTAAAATAAAGCTTTTCTCTTATACTAGTTATGCTAGCAAAGGCTTGCTCCGTAAACAATGTATCTCTTTTTTTACTTTGCTTTCGCTTTTTTCGTTTTCTGTTAATGCACAAGCCGCATTACCAAAGGAGCAATACAGTACACAAACACTGGCTACGCAATTACAGTCTCCGTGGAGCATGATTGAACTACCAAACGGCACATGGTTAATTACAGAGCGTGATGGTCACGTAGTTATAGTTAAAAACAATGCGCAATCAAGAGTAAAATTAAACCTAACAGGTTTATACGTTGCAGGCCAAGGTGGTTTACTCGACATTGTATTATCACCAGATTATAACGACTCCAAAGAAGTTATTTTTACTTATGCCCAAGGTGATGCAAGCGCAAACAGGCTTGTTGTTGCCAAAGCCACGTTTAATGGCAATAGCTTTTCAAAGCCTGACGTTATTTATAAAGTAGCAACTGATAAAAATACACCACAACATTACGCTGGTCGCACCCTCGTATTACCCGATAGCACATTATTAATTTCAACGGGTGATGGCTTTGACTTTAGAGAGCAAGCACAGGTTATAACAAGCCAACTTGGTAAAATATTACGTATAAACCTAGATGGCACCACCCCAACAGACAACCCATTTATTAATCACGAAAACCAAAATGCACATGCTGTTTACTCACTTGGTCACCGTAACCCTCAAGGCTTAGTTTATGATTACGATACGCAGCAAATTGTTAGCAACGAACACGGCCCTGCAGGCGGTGACGAGCTAAACTACTTAACCGCTGGCACTAATTACGGATGGCCGGTAATCACCTACGGTAAAGATTACTCGCAAGCGCGTATTTCACCATTTACCGAATATAAAGGCATGCAAAAACCAAGTGTTAATTGGACGCCATCAATAGCGCCATCAGGCATGGCGTATTACGGCTCTAAACATGCAGCTTTTCCTTCATTACAACAACATGTACTAATCACAACACTCGTCGATAAAAAGCTCTACAGCGTTAATCTTGCCAGTGGTGAATTTACACAGTCTCACGTGTTTCCAGAGGCCGCAGGCAGGTTAAGAGATGTGTTTATAACTGATAAAGGTAACGTCGCGGTATTAACAGACGGTAAAGAGGCAAAGCTAATGTTGATGACAGCAAACTAATTCATAAAGGGGATAAAAGCCGCTGCGCTTTTAAAGTAAGTAGCGGCGTTAAATAAGCCACTTTGGTTAATTAAGTAATTTTATCAGTAAGATCAGGGGTTAACCCCTTTAGTTTTAAGATTAAGGTGAGCGTCTTTATTATGTTATTAATAACGTTCTTGTCTCCAATTCCCTTTGCATATACTTACTGTGCTTGTTATTTACCCGATTCTAATTGCTGTCTCAATAATTCAATAAGTTGAGTGTTAAGCCCGGTAATTTCTGCTTCTAGTAACCTCACTTTAGCCTGCGACTCTTCATCATCTTTACTGCGTAATAATGCAGTTTCCTGTAATAGTTTTTCTATCTTTTCTTGTATTTCAGCAATCTGTTCATCAATAGGATCTTCTTCTGATTGTGATGCCTGACTTGCATCTTCATTGCCTGATAATTTACGTAACGCTTCACGATTTTGATCTTCCAGACTTTTTTCTTTTCCTTCTTCAGATATATCCACTTGGTCACTTTGAACCGCTGCTTTGTGCATAGTAGCTTTTTCGGTTACTTCATCAGCTACCACCTTTAAAGTTTGTTTTTGCGGGTAAGTTTCTAAAGGTTTAGAGGTTATGTGAACTGACATTTTATCCATTTTAATATTCCTTGTTCCGTCAATTATTGGCGAGAAGTAGTTTACTATAAATATAATGCTTTACTAAAAGCCAAGTGTAATAGCCCTTGTTTGATTCTTCATTAGATTACACTTTACTCACAAACTTGCCCATTGTTGTTTTAAACCAACAAAGTGAACAATACCAAAAAATAAACAAATAATAGAACTCCAAACCCAAAACTCAGGCGAACGCCCCATAGGGTTATTTATTAAAAAAAATCCAGTAACACCTCGGGCTAAATAAATAAAAGTTATTAATACAAGAGCTAGGCGGATGAATGGAAGTTTAAAAATAACACCTGCGGCTGAAAATGCATACAATGACCAAGTTGATAGAATCAGAACAATTACACTAGTAATAAGAGTTGGTTGAATACTTCCTTGCTCAGAAAGTAATGCCATTTGCTCTCCTGCACCGAAGAACCGATACCAAGAACCTCCAAAATAGATACAACCTAAATGCAAAGTTGCTACAACAGCACTTAATGTACCTGCAATTATTAGAAAAACATTCATAGAGCGATAAAACCCCCGTGAGACATAACGAGCCTATAAATTAGCTGGTTTATTTATCTTGATAAACAAACCATAGCCGGGTTTTTATCTGGGTACAATCGATTGTTGAATGTTTACGCGTGATATCAAAGTCCGCATTGGTGAATTTATGCAGTCTCACGTATTCCCTGAGGCCGCAATGCGATTAAGAGATGTGTTTGTTACAACTGAGGAAGATGCAAAGCTTATGTTGGTGATACCGAATTAATTTGCATGAAATAACCAATAATAAAACCTAAAGGCAAAAAGAAAGACCTTACCTCTACTCTTACTACATTAGCTTCTATTTCCAAGACGGCTTAACCCGCAAGCTAAATTAATCTATAAATTTAATTTTAGACCTCTATAGCTTTTAGCTTTTTTCATCATACTTAAAGTAAGAATTAAACGTATTTACATTTTTAGAACAGCTTTAGGGTAGTAAAACTTGTTCAAATAACAACTCATCTGACCACTTTTAAAGCAAACAAACCAAATATTTAAATATTATATTGATTTACACTTAGGTGATTGTAAAATATCGTCTTTCTTAAGTTACCCACTTAAGAACAAGATAAATTTAAAAGGAAAATTTAGTGAAAAATAAGATAATATTAGCTTTTAGTTTTTTAGTTTTAGCTGGCTGTGCTTCCACTACCCCTACAAGAACAACAGAACAAGCCTACATGGTAATAGATGTTAAAGGCGATGCTACTATCAGAGATAATTTGTTAGATACTATTGTTGAAACTGCTCAAAGTAGTATGAGTAGTCTTTCAGTCAACCGAGGAATCCCACCTTCATCACTGCCAGAAACGGCTTCAAGATTTGAGCTAGTCAGCCCATTTGAAAATACACAATTAGGTGGGCTAGTAAGTGGATTCTCTGCTTTATCACAAGCCTCTGGCGGGGCAACTATGAAAATCCCACAGTGTAAAGACCCTCTACTTACAATGAAGTCAGATAAATCTGCAAGTGGTTGGAGTGAAAGAACGACATTTTTCATATGTGTTGTACAATATCAAAAAGGGTTTCAAGTTGATGTATACACGACCTTTGAACAACAAACTGGTGGCATATCTGTTAATGCACTTAGCCAAAGTTTAGTTCGCTCTATTGCAGGAGATACGAGTCAGAATATCCCTACTACGATGGTTAAAATAAAAGATTCATTAGCTAGCTTAAACGCAGAAGTAAAAGTTATTGATAGTTATATACCAAGTAAGTGGAAGGGTCTCTTCGCGGATGATACTAAGACACTCTCAGAGTAATAAATAAGTAAGTAATATTTATTATTAGTAAAATCGGGGCTTTTGTTGAGCCCCAATTTTAACTTAAAGCTTCACCTCACCCTCGACACGGAGACTTAAAGTGACATTAAAGACATTAAATTAGACAGCCACTCCAATTGTAAACTAATCTAGCGACCTAGATTCTAATTGGAAGTGCACCACCTAATTCATTGCCGCATTGCGCCTCAATTACTTTACCTGCCATATCAATTGCGACTCTGCGATTAAACATTGCGGAAGGTTGTCCATTTTTAAACACTACAAAGCGCACTTTAAATACCCAATAACTAGTATCTAACCCATCAGCGGCAACTGTAGCTAAATCAAAACTCGTAGGGTGAGCTTCTTGAGTTGGTTTAAGATTAACCTTTATCCAATCATTGAAAATAGACTGAACATTTATAAATGAAATTGGTAGCTCAGACGTACCGTCCCAATTTATCGTTGGTGCAGAATCAAATGAGAATTCACAATGTTTGCCGTTTTCGGGCCAAGATTCAAATGTATAAGTGGCTGCACAAACGATATTTGCAGCCATAATCATTGCACCCAACATAAAAAATTTCACAAAATTTCCTGTGGCTTATAACGCTTAATATAACTGGAAAATACGAGCGCTTTACAGCGAGTAGTTTCCCAGTTGATGTTTTTGTTATACGCACATATTACGCTAATGTTTGGGAACATAGGTTTTACCCCACTTATTAGCCGCTGCCAGAGCAAAACCAAAATAGACAATACTGAAAACACCATTTAAAAATTCAAAATTTACTTCGTTGTTTACAGATTCAAAAGCGGCACTAAAAAGAGATATGAAAAATCCAAGTACAGCACTAAACCAAATGAATTTAATTATCACACCATAAACTTTCTCACTCAAAATCCCACTGTGTTCCTGAAAGCTCAGGAAAAAACTGGTTATTTTATGACAAATATAAACCATCAATAACGTTAGCGGCGGTACTAAAATAGCTTCTACAACTTCATGAAATATTAGGCCAATTAACATAGCTAACGAACACCACACTAAAGGAATTTTAAAACCCAATATCTCAGTGTAATTTAAGTATTTTGGTTTAACAGCTTCGTTATTCAACTACATGTCCTTTGTGCGTATAACGAGCCTGTAGATTAACTCGTTTTTAAATTTGTTTTTATTGATAAACAAACCATAGCTGAGTTCCTATTTTGGTTCAATTGATTACTGTATTTTTACGCAGAATATTGAAGTGTTTGATATTGTTTTAATTGACGTTTTGGAAGGGATTACGGGTGTTTGGATGGATTCAAGGTTAAAAAGCAACCAACCAAGAATAGTTGGATACGTTCCTAAAAATAGTAATTCTACAGCCTCAACGCCACCTTAAGCGGCAAAAAATTGTTGGTTAAAATGTGAAGAGAAGCGGAACCTAACCAACTGTTTTTGTTCCGTTTGAAGTGTTTTTTAACTGGCTTACACATTTATTAATCTCATTACCAACCTGCACTATTTTAGGTCTTATGTCTTTTACAATGTGATTAGTGATATCAGTATTCCATTTTTGAGAATATGCATCCCCTTTACGCGTAAATCTAGTAATTACTAGATAATCATCGATATCAGCAGTATGCTTAACTTGAATTAATTGCCGGTGCTTACTTTCATTTGTATATGCAGCAATATATTTAAAACCTTCGCTTTCTATTAATTTATTTATCATTTTTGCCAACTCCGGAAAGTCACCACTTTTAGATAACTTTTCAGAGATAGTATAAAGGTAGTGATTTTTCTTATCGCCTATTAGAATTAAATTAATTAAATGAGCAAGCATTTCACAACAACAGTGTAAGCTTTGAATTATAAAATCTAAATTAATAAGACCTCTAAATCTAGCATGTGATATTTCAATATTTACATTTTCTTCCGCAACGCCGAGTACTTGATCAATTAGAACATATTCATCTAGATCCATGCTTTCGATAACACTTCTAACACTAGAATTAACTTGAGTAACTGCTATATCAATTAATTTCAGTCTTTCTGGAATTGCAAAAATGCATTGCTCAATATTAACCAGCTTTTCATCACAAGAAATTTTCGATTTACATAAACTCAATAACTCTTTATTTGACCATGATGCCATGAACACTCCTAGCTAGTTAACGCCCTAATAATGAGCAAAAAATAGTTGGCTAAAATGTTGAGGAACGAAAACAGCCAACTGTTTTTTGTCCTTACTTATTAGCTTGTTAAGTTGCATTTACACACCGTAAGCTAACATAGTAGCCATTACAAGAGGCATTAAAAGTAAAACAACAAATATTACAACCTCGAGCCACTCTTTAGCCAAAGTTATAAAATACCAAAACGGATTTAGTGAGGTACTTGAGTCGAGCTTTCCGAAGTATTGTAGAAAGCCAGCGATAAAGAATGTCTCTGCACCCAATATTGCAGTGCACATAGCTACAAAAGATAGATATGGATTTTGGCGACTCATATTGCTAAATATAAAGAAGAGAACGATAAATAAAACAGTTGAGATAATAAATGATTTTTTCAGGTGAGCATATTTCACTGCGACCTTATTAAATCCTTTTGGGGAAAATATCACCCGAACTCCTTTTGCAATTTAACGCCCTGTTAACAGGCAAAATATTGTTGGCTAAAATTGTTGAGGTACGAAACACAGCCAACTGTATTTTGTCCTTGTTTAACAGCTTGTTAGTTGCCGATTACGCCTACAACTTTGCTACGCCTTTCAATAAGAATTACGTCACGCCAAATATTATTCATTTGACCAAGATTTTCACGAATACCAAGTTGACGAAAACCATTATTTTTGTGGAGTTTTAGGCTCCCTTTATTTTCAGGGAAAATAGCAGCTTGTAACATCCAAATATTATTACTTTCAGACTCTAAAATTAGACTTGAGAGTAATTCTTGACCTACACCCTTACCTTGAGCACTAGCTGCAACATATACACTGACTTCTGCGACTCCGGAATATACTTCTCTGTTTGATATTGGCGAAAGTGCAGCCCAACCAATGATATTGTCATTTTCGACGGCGACAAGGCGGGAATGGCTATGCATTGAAGTATTCCACTCAACCCAACTTTTCGCTGTTAATTGAAACGTAGCATTCCCTGTATCGATACCTTGCTGGTATATGGTTTGCACGAAAGGATAATCAGCTTGCTCAAATGTACGGATTAACACGAAATTCTCCTAGGCAACTAACAACTTTGTATCCAACATTTGTAGCTTTATAAACCGACAAATGTCCAAATATTACAAAGATTCTAATTTAACCAGCTAATAGAGACTTGTAAACAACTAGTTAGCCGATATTTAAGTTTCCTTGATGTAGAAATCCCCCAAAATGGTAGAGATCAGTAATATCGGAAAAAAAGTAATGAGCTATAAAAATAGGTGTAAGCGATATTATTAATAAGATAACTTAAATTTGTCTCTAAGCTTTTGCCTTTAACCTAAAACAAAAAAGCCGCTGTTCATTACAAACAGCGGCTTTCGTCTTAAGATTTACAGGCTTAAAGCTTGCTTAACTTAAACTTGATTTTTATTGTTTACCAATCACTTCAAGTCCACCCATGTATGGGCGTAATACTTCAGGTACTACTACAGTACCATCGGCTTGTTGGTAGTTTTCTAGTATGGCTACTAGTGTACGGCCAACGGCTAAGCCTGAACCATTTAGTGTATGTAGTAACTCTGGCTTTTTAACACCTTCACGGCGAAAACGTGCTTGCATTCTACGCGCCTGAAAGTCAGCCATGTTTGAACATGATGAAATTTCGCGGTATGTATCCTGCGCAGGTAACCATACTTCTAAATCGTAAGTTTTAGCTGAGCCAAAACCCATGTCGCCCATACATAAAATTACTTTTCGGTATGGTAGGTCAAGTGCTTGTAGTATTTGCTCTGCGTGCCCTGTTAACTCTTCAAGCGTTGCCATTGAGTCTTCTGGTTTTACAAGTTGTACTAGTTCAACTTTATCAAACTGGTGCTGACGAATTAGGCCACGTGTATCGCGACCATAGCTGCCTGCTTCACTTCTAAAACACGGAGTGTGGGCAACTAAACGAATTGGTAAATCGCTTTCGTCGTAAATTTCGTCACGGGCGCTGTTTGTAAGCGGTACTTCAGCTGTAGGAATTAAGCTAAAGCCGGCTTGTTGTTCGCCATCGTCGTTCACAAGGCCTAATGTGTGGAATAAATCGCCCGCAAATTTAGGTAATTGGCTTGTGCCATAAAGGCTTGCGCTATTAACTAAGTACGGTACATACATTTCTGTATAGCCGTTTTTGTCTGCGTGCGTATCTAGCATAAATTGCGTTAAAGCACGGTGCATACGCGCTACTTGACCGCGCATTACTGTAAAGCGTGCGCCACTAATTTTAACGCCCATTTCAAAATCTAAGCCATTTAAGTCTTGGCCTACATCAACGTGATCTTTAACTTCAAAATCAAACTTTTTAGGTGTGCCCCACGTTAAAATTTCAACGTTGTCGTCTTCGTCTTTACCGGCAGGTACTGACTCGTCTGGCAAGTTTGGAATTGCTAAAGCAATGTCGTTAATTGCGGCTAATACTTCATCTTGCTCAGTTTTAGCGGCGTCTAGCTCACTGCCTAAGTTAGCTACTGCATCAAGTAGTGGCTGTGCGTCTTCGCCTTTTGCTTTGGCTTGACCAATTGCTTTTGCGCTTGCATTACGTTGACTTTGAAGTTCTTGCGTTTTTACTTGTAATGTTTTGCGTTTTTCTTCAAGTGCCGTTACCGTCGCTACATCGAGTTCGTAACCGCGAGCCGCTAAACGTGCTGCAGTTTGTTCGATGTCTTGACGTAAAAATTTAGAATCTAACATGTTAGTTTTTTAACCTTTTTGCATTACTAGCTGAAGGCCCAGCCAAGCCATAAAAATACACACCATCACGTTTAAGATGATATTGAGGGCCATTTTAATAAAGTGACCTTGTTGTAATAACAACAACGAGTCCATTGAGAATGTTGAAAAGGTGGTTAATGCACCTAAAAAGCCAATACCGATAAGGGTTTTGGCGGGGCTTGCGGTGATAATTTCTTTATCTATCAAACCGTACAAAATGCCCATTAACAATGAACCCAGAATATTAACCGTCAACGTGCCAAAAGGGAATCCCCTACCGAGGAGTTTTAGCATGCTTTCGCTAATAAAAAACCGTAAACACGCACCTGAGGCTCCGCCAAGGGCGATCATCATATAAAGTTTAATCATTTTCGTACCGTTTAAGTGGGCTTTGCGCATCGCGCTCTTTTAGGTAATCGAGTTTTTGTTTAATTTTTTGCTCAAGGCCGCGTTCGCTCGGTAAGTAATATTCTTTGCCGTCCATTTCTGGCGGTAAATATTTTTCACCTGCGGCAAATGCGCCTTCTTCGTTATGCGCATATCGGTACTCAGCGCCGTAGCCTAAGTCTTTCATTAAGTTGGTTGGCGCATTACGCAGGTGCTCTGGCACGGGGTAACTTGGCTCGTTTTGAGCATCTGCTTTGGCTTGATTAAACGCCATATACACCGCATTACTTTTAGGTGCGCTGGCTAAGTACAATGTAGCTTGTGCAATTGCACGTTCGCCCTCGCTTGGGCCTACTCGCTGAAATATATCCCATGCGTTTAAGGCCACTTCCATCGCACGCGGATCGGCGTTACCAATATCTTCTGTTGCAATGGCAAGTAAACGCCTTGCTACATACAAGGGGTCGCCACCACCAGCTAAAATTCGGCAATACCAATACAGCGCACCGTCAGGGGAGCTACCTCGTACTGATTTGTGAAAGGCTGATATTAAATCATAAAACTCATCGCCGCCTTTATCGTATTTGGCCAAATGAGTTGGTAATACTTGGCTAAGTACGTGCTCGTCTACGTTGTATTGCCCGTTTTGCTCGATTGTTAAATCAACCGCTTGCTCAAGTAAATTAAGTACTTTACGCGCATCGCCGCCACTTGCTTGGCATAGTGCCTTTTTAGCATTCTCGGCAATAGTGATGTGTTTTTGGCTTAATTGTTCGTCTTGTTTAAGTGCGCGCTCTATAACGCTGTATAAGTCGGTGTCGGCAAGCGATTTCAAAACATACACGCGTGCTCGCGACAATATAGCGTTGTTAAGGGCAAATGATGGGTTTTCGGTGGTTGCACCTACAAATATAAAGGTGCCGTCTTCTATGTGCGGTAAAAACGCATCTTGCTGAGATTTATTAAAGCGGTGCACCTCGTCAACAAACATAAGGGTGCGTTGGCCACGGCTTTCTAGGTTGTCCCGCGCTTGCGTTACGCTGTCGCGTATATCTTTTACGCCTGCGGTTACCGCCGACATTTGAATTAGTGAGGCATCAGCGTGGTTGGCAATTATTTGCGCAAGTGTTGTTTTACCTACACCCGGCGGGCCCCACAAAATTAAACTATGGCAGCGCCCCGCTACAATGGCTTGATGCAGTGGTTTGTCAGCACTTAATAAGTGCTGCTGACCAATGTATTCATCAAGCGTTGTAGGGCGCATACGCGCGGCAAGTGGCCGTACATCGGGCCCAAAGTTAAAACCTAAATTACTCACCGTTACTCTGATCGTCTATTTCAACACCTTCAGGAGGCGTAAATTCAAAAGTGCTTTTATCAAGCTGCGTATTAACTTGTGCATTGTTAAACGTAAATGACGATAGCTGCCCTGAGTTGTCGGTAACGACTAGTTTAGCAAGGCCTTGCTCGTTACCTGCAAACGCTATATCAAGTTGTTCTACTTGGCTTTCTACGCCTTTATTTGGCGTTACGCTAAAACCTGTATTTGTTGCAAGTACGCTGTATTTTTCCCACTGTGCTGGGTCTTTTGATGTAAGTAGCACAAATGGTGTTGAATCGATTAGGCTGCTGGTTTTCATAATCGTTACTTGCTCAGCAAAGCTGTCGAAGTAATAGGTTTTATCGCCGTTTGATACAAATAACGTATCGTCTGGATTAGTTTGCTGCCAGCGAATCATCATAGGCTGTTGAAGCGCTATTGTGCCCTCGCCTTGCATAACTGCTTGGCCTTCTTTGTCTGTTACTTGTTGTGCAAACTGCGCTTTAAAGCTTTTTAAAGTGGCAAGTCTGTCTTGTAATGCTTGGCTGTCGTCAGCAAAGCTTGGTGCGGCAAGTACGCTGCCTAACACTAATAATAAGGCGTTAACTTTTTTCATGAATTTGCTCCATTAGGTACTAATACATCGCGAGCACCGTTATGACCTGGTGAACTCACGATACCCGATGTTTCCATTTGCTCTACTAAACGTGCTGCGCGGTTATAGCCAACACGTAATTTACGTTGCACTGACGATACCGATACTTTGCCAGTTTCTATTACAAACGATACAGCTTCGTCGTATAACGGATCGTTTTCTTCGTCTGCATTTTCGCTTGCTTCGCCTGGCAATAAAATATCTTCGCTGGCATCGCCATTTAATATTTCATCAATATAATTTGGCTTAGCACGTGCTTTCCAATCGTTTACTACAGCGTGTACTTCATGGTCGTCTACAAACGCACCGTGTACACGCTCTGGTACACTAGTACCTGGCGGTAAATAAAGCATGTCGCCCATACCCAGTAGATTTTCAGCGCCTTGTTGGTCAAGTATTGTGCGCGAATCTATTTTGCTTGATACCTGAAACGCCATACGCGTTGGTATATTTGCTTTAATTAAACCTGTAATTACATCAACCGATGGGCGCTGCGTAGCAAGCACTAAGTGAATACCTGCCGCACGTGCTTTTTGGGCAATACGTGCAATTAGCTCTTCTACTTTTTTACCTACAATCATCATCATGTCGGCAAATTCGTCTATTACTACAACAATGCTTGGTAATTTGCCTAGCTCGTCTGGGCCTTCTTTCATGCCATCGGTGTCTTTGAATAATGGGTCTAGAATCGGGTAACCCGCTTCATTGGCATCAAGCACTTTTTGGTTGTAACCTTTTAAGTTACGCACACCCAAAGCTGACATTAATTTATAACGACGTTCCATTTCGCCTACACACCAACGCAGTGCGTTGGCAGCTTCTTTCATGTCAGTCACTACTTCACACAGTAAATGCGGAATGCCTTCGTATACTGAAAGCTCAAGCATTTTGGGGTCAATCATGATCATACGTACATCATCAGGACCCGATTTGTACAGCAAGCTTACTATCATGACATTAACGCCCACTGATTTACCTGAACCGGTTGTACCGGCCACCAATAAGTGTGGCATTTTACCTAAATCAGCACATACCGGCTGACCAGCAATATCTTTACCTAGCACCATGGTAAGCGGGGATGGATTTTGCTCAAATTTAGGCGCGTTTATTACTTCTGACAAACGTACTATTTCGCGGTGTTTATTAGGAAGCTCAATACCTACGTACGTTTTACCTGGTATAACTTCTACAACACGCACACTAATTGCCGAAAGCGAGCGGGCTAAATCTTTTGCTAAACCTGTAATTTTAGATACTTTTATACCTGGTGCTAAATCGAGTTCAAAACGCGTAACAACAGGGCCAGGGTACACTGCTACAACCGTTGCCTGAACGTTAAAGTCGAGTAGTTTTGTCTCTACTAAGCGCGATACTGTATCGAGCTCTTCTTGCGAAATTGGGTTTTTAGCTTTGTCTGGTCTGTCGAGTAAATCAAGCGACGGTAACGGCCCCGGAGGTGGCTCTTGTGTTAATAATTGCTCAAATTTTTCTTTAGCCGTTGGCGGCGGTTGATATGCTGGTTTTGGCTTAGGCATTGGTCTAGCTGGCGATACAACCGTAGTCACTGGTTTTTCAGGCTCTATTACGGGGCTTTGGTCCAGCGCATTTAATGCAGCTTCTGTATCCATTGGCTCGTCGTCTATGGCGCTAAAGCCAATTTCTTGATCGAGTATGTCGTCAAGTTCATCAAACGGCATAAAGTCGTCACTAATTTGTGGCTCGCTAAATGGTGTTTGTGGTTTATTAATTGCTTTTTGTTTATCTGCTTTTTTAGATGATGTAGGCAGCTCTATTTGCTCTTTTATATCGTCTTCAAAATGGGCATCTTCTTCATCGTGATTATTTACTTTGCCCGCAGCATGCTCTCGGTGCATCCAGCCTTTTGCGTACGATACAATAAAGCGGTAAAACCTAACCATTAAATCGCCAAGGTAATCTACAAAGTCAACCCACGATACACCCGTTAATAAGGTAAGCCCTGCAAAAAAGAAACACAGCAATAATATAGACGTGCCGGTAAAGTTGAATGCAGGCATCATGGCTGATGCAATAACATCGCCCACTACCCCACCAGATGAAAAATTATAAATATCGTCAAAATTGATACTACTAATAGCGGTAGCTGAGGTGATAAATAAAGCAAAACCAATAACACGTAGCGCTAAGGTAGTGTAATCAAGCTGTAAAATTCGGTGAGGTTGTTTAAATAACAAATAGCCAAATAGCTGAATGGCCGCAGGCACTAAGTAAGCCAACCAACCAAAGGTGAGTAATAAAATGTCGGCTACCCATGCACCGGCAGCTCCTGTAATGTTGCTTACTTCGCTAAAACTAGTTTGCGACCATGCAGCATCTGCTGGATCAAAGCTGATCAAGGCACATAAAATAAATATTGCCGTAAAGGTGCTGATAATCAGCCCTGTTTCTAATAGTCTTTGCACACCGTTTAGGCGCATAGTTCCCTATTCCTCTTTATTATTCTATTTTTATTCACACTTACTTAGCAGTGAAATACCTTAGCAGGAAATGCAATTTGTTGCACTTTATCTTAACCTTGATGGCCTGATTATGAACAAGTTTTTATAATTTGAGCTTATATAAGCAAATGGCACAAGCTAATATAAATAACCTTAAGTAATATAGGGCCGAATAATTACGCCTTCTTCACCTTTTACTTCTTCCATTACTACATAAGTTCGGCTTTCACTAACATTAGGCAATTTTAATAATATGTCGCCTAATACGCCACGGTATTCTGACATATCATTTACGCGCGTTTTAAGTAAAAAATCAAAATTACCCGATACCAAATGACATTCTATAATTTCTTCATGCTTTTTAACGGCCGCACTAAACTCATCAAATACGTCAGGAGAGGTTTTAGTAATTGTTACTTCTACATACACCGATAAACCTTGCCCAAGCTTAGCTGGATCGACCACTGCTTTATAGCCAAGTATGTAACCTTCTCGTTCTAGCTTTTTCACTCGCTCCAGACAGGGCGTGGCGCTTAGACCAACTCGTCTGGCCAGTTCAACATTTGACAAGCGTCCATCGTGTTGTAATTCCATTAAAATTTTACGGTCAATTCTATCTAACAATTGATGCATAGTACCAACTAGTTTTTTATACTGTTTATTTTTATTATATAGATGATAACACTAGATTTGACTTTAAAAAAGGTGAGACACACGGGCTTATGATGAATATAATAGTGGAAAATGTTAATCCGTTCTTAATAAGGCAAATGATATGATTATTGGTGTTCCTAAAGAAATTAAAAACCATGAATACCGTGTAGGTATGGTTCCTGCAAGTGTTCGTGAATTAGTAAACCACGGTCACCAAGTGATTGTAGAAACTGATGCAGGCATGGGTATTGGTTTTACTAACGAAGATTACACGCTAGCGGGTGCTGAAATTTTAGCAACTGCTGCTGACGTTTTCGCTAAAGCAGACATGATTGTAAAAGTAAAAGAGCCACAAGCTGTTGAGCGTGCAATGCTACGTGAAGACCAAATTCTTTTCACTTACTTACACCTTGCACCTGATCTTCCACAAACTGAAGACCTTGTAAAAAGTAAAGCTATTTGTATTGCATACGAAACTGTAACTGACTCTCGCGGTGGTTTACCGCTTCTAGCTCCTATGAGCGAAGTTGCTGGTCGTATGTCTATTCAAGCTGGTGCACAAGCGCTTGAAAAATCTAACCACGGTCGTGGCATGCTACTAGGTGGCGTACCAGGCGTTGAAGCTGCTAAAGTTGTTGTTATTGGCGGCGGCATGGTTGGTCGTAGCGCAGCTCAAATGGCTGTTGGCCTTGGTGCTGAAGTTGTAGTGCTTGATCGTAACATCGACGTATTACGTGCACTAGATGCGCAATTTGGTAATAAAGTAAAAGCTATTTACTCAACTGCTGATGCACTAGAAAAACACGTACTAGAAGCTGACTTAGTAATTGGTGGCGTACTAATCCCAGGTGCAGCTGCACCTAAATTAGTAACTGCTGCGCACATTAAAGCAATGAAACCTGGTTCTGCAATTGTTGACGTTGCAATCGACCAAGGTGGCTGTATTGCTACTTCTAAAGCAACGACGCATGCTGATCCTACTTTCATCGTTGATGAAGTTGTTCACTACTGTGTTGCTAACATGCCAGGTGCTGTTCCACGTACATCTACGTTTGCACTTAACAATGCAACATTGCCTTTCATCATTAACCTTGCAAACAAAGGTTATAAAAAGGCATTACTAGATGACGCTCACTTCTTAAAAGGCTTAAATGTAATTAAAGGCCAAGTAACTTACAAAGAAGTAGCTGAAGCGTTCAACATGGAATATGTTGACCCACGCACAGCGGTAGAAAACGCATAATTTAGCGTTTTGTAGTTAGGTTATTATTTAGTAATGTAGCGACCTAACTACAACCCATAAAAAAGCAGCTAATTAGCTGCTTTTTTTGTATTTAAATTTCAGATTTATATAAACTGGTTTAAATAAAATGGTTTAGATAAAACGCTTAATTATAAAATCTACTTTTACGCGCTTAGCTTGGCCAAGTAGTTTTTTAACTGGCTGCGGGTAATCATCCATCGTTTCTAAATCATCTGGGCCTGTTAAACGTCGGCAGTGTTGTAAAATTTCCTGCTTTTCGTTATCAATAGCATCCATAATTGTTTGCTCTGGATCTTCTATTAAAATACCGTTTTCGATATCAAGACCCCATGCACGCGGATTTAAGTTATGCCCGCTCAGTAAATGCTTTGTTCTATCTGAACATATACCTTTTAAATGAAACGAATTACTTCCATCTTTCCACAGATACACATTTAAATTACCGTTATCGATATGGCGCTTTTGCGTTTTTACAAACTTATGCAAAATAGTTTCGTACAAATAAGGTAATGCCCCTATTTTACTAAACGGCTCGCTTGGCGGTAAATAAAAGTCATTTGCTGTTTTATCCCCTACTACAATAGTCACTTGCTTACCTTGCTTTAATAATCGGCGCAGTGATCGCATAAGCGGTGCCGGAAAATTAAAGTATGGCGTATACAACACAAGCTCTTGTTCTGTGGTATCAAATAACGCTTTTATTAGTCTGTTCAGTTCGTTGTTACGACGCCCGAGCCCTAAAAACAAGCGAATACCTAATGCTTTGGTATTTAGCTGCTCTGCTGCGTTATAACTTGCGACTTTTAAATCACGCATTAATTGCTTTTGATCAAGCTTAAAGTCGTGCAAACGCTTAAGCGGTCGAGTGTCTATGCGCGGTACAGCATCTGAACTAAGCAGCTTAGTCTCAATAAAATCTACCACCGAGTCACACAGCTCGCTCTGCGTTATTAAAAAATAACGATCGAGTCTGTAGCGTTCGCTGTATTGCAAGTACACGTTATTTAAGCTTGCGCCGCTGTAAAGTAAGGTGTCGTCAATTACAAAACCTTTTAAATGCAATACGCCAAATAATTCTTTAGCTTTTACAGGTACGCCATAAACTTGTACGTTCGATTTAAACTTTTCTAAATCGTCACAGTATAAACTTGCGTTGCCGTCTGACTTATCAGCGCCAATTAATCCACGTTGCGCACGATGGAAATCCACCAGCACTTTTACTTCAAGTGCGGGGTTTGCCAATGACACACGATGCAGCGCTTCTAAAATTTCGCGGCCTGCTTCGTCATCTTGTAAATACAACGCCGTAATATAAATTCGTTTTTTTGCGTTAGCTATCAAACGTAGCAATTGCGTTCGGTAATCTTGCGCATTGGTTAAGACGTTAACGTCTTTTGAAGTCAACCCGAATGCGGGTTTTTCCTGCCAAAATAACATAGTTGCCTATTTGCTTAGGTCACATAATCTATCAGTGACAAATAAAATTAGGTAAAACATAACAAAAAAAATCAAAGGGGTCATGAATTAACGCTGTTTTATTGCCTGTTAGTCTATTTATTGAGCTACTTTGGCATATTAGCTGTAAAAGCATAGAGCTCTAGTACACAATACTGCACAGCTTTTCGATTTGAGAAAAAAAATAATCGCGGATTTTGTTTACATCTGCCTTGTTTTTCTTAGAATCAAGCGCATTAATGAGCATATTGAACACAGTATTAAACGTTTAGGAAAAATAATGACTGAAGCAAAACATTGTAAGCTACTAATTTTAGGCTCTGGCCCAGCTGGTTATACTGCCGCAGTATATGCAGCACGTGCAAATTTAAACCCTGTTTTAATTACAGGCATTCAACAAGGTGGCCAATTAACAACCACCACTGAAGTTGAAAACTGGCCTGGTGATGCACACGGTTTAACAGGTCCTGCGTTAATGGATCGTATGAAAGAGCACGCTGAGCGCTTTGAAACTGAAATCATATTCGATCACATCAATAAAGTAGATGTATCTAAGCGCCCTTTCACACTAACTGGTGACCAAGGTACTTACACATGTGATGCGTTAATTATTGCAACAGGTGCTTCTGCTAAATACTTAGGCCTAGAGTCTGAAACTAATTTCCAAGGCCGTGGTGTTTCGGCGTGTGCTACCTGTGACGGCTTTTTCTATAAAGGTCAAAAAGTAGCGGTTGTTGGTGGTGGTAATACAGCGGTTGAAGAAGCGCTTTACTTATCTAACATTGCTGACGAAGTACATGTTATTCATCGTCGTGACAGTTTCCGCAGTGAAAAGATACTTGCTGACCGCCTTGCTGAAAAAGCAGCAAACGGTAACGTTGTAATGCATTACAACCGCACGCTTGACGAAGTATTAGGCGATCAAATGGGCGTAACCGGTGTGCGCATTAAAGATGCACACTCTGGTGCAACTGAAGAACTTGATTTAGCCGGTGTATTTATTGCTATCGGTCACAAGCCAAATACAGATATGTTTGTTGGTCAACTAGAAATGAAAGATGGCTACTTAGTTGTAGAGTCTGGTCTTCACGGTAACGCGACTCAAACAAGCGTAGAAGGCGTTTTTGCTGCAGGTGATGTGTCAGACCACATTTACCGTCAAGCAATCACATCTGCGGGTACAGGCTGTATGGCTGCCCTTGATGCAGAGCGTTTCTTAGATAATTTATAAGCAATTAAATAAATTATTATAGGGCTGATTATTCAGCCCTTTTTTTATGTCTAAAATATAGTTACACTTTTACGATCAATTATAAAATAAGTACTGTATGAGAAATCAGCTATACCAATTAAGTGAAACCGATATAGCATTCCCCAATCCGGAATACGCATTAGAATCCCCTGATGGCTTACTGGCAATTGGCGGAGATTTGAGTTTACCTCGCCTAAGTAATGCCTACAAAAGCGGAATATTCCCTTGGTTTAGCGAAGATGAGCCTATTATGTGGTGGTCGCCTAGCGAGCGAGGCATTTTTGAGCTTAATGATTTTCATATAAGTAAGAGCCTGCGTAAGCATTTAAAAAAGCATCCTGTAAGAGTAACCATTAATAATGCCTTCGAAGAGGTGATAGAAGCCTGTCGCGATCAACGCCTTGATACCGATGGCACCTGGATCACCTCTGACATGCTCGACGCTTACGTTAATGCACACAATGCCGGCATTGCACATAGTTTAGAGGTATGGAGTAACGGGGAGCTTGCAGGTGGCTTATACGGCATTATGCAAAACGGTGTTTTTTGTGGTGAGTCAATGTTTCATCATCAAACCAATTGCTCCAAGCTTGCTATGTGGGCACTGGTAAATTGGCTTAAACGCCATAATGCGCATTTTATTGATTGCCAGTTAGAAAACCCTTATTTAATGACTCTGGGTGCACAAGTAATCCCCCGCTCCACATTTTTGACTAAACTAAAAGCTGCACATAACTATACTGTTAACCCTATTATGTGGGAGCCACAAGAACTTGACGCAATCTATGAATGAACAACTTCCTGCACGTGTTGGTTTAACCCAAGAGTTTGACTGTAGCTATTTACCCAACAGACAAGAACAACTTTTAGTTATTCTTGATCCCAGTTGCTACAGCACCGACAAATTTGAGTCTTTATTAGGTTTAGGATTTCGTCGCAGTGGTAATCAAATATACCGTCCGCACTGTCCAATATGCAGCGCATGCAGTTCTGTACGTGTATTAGCACAAGACTTTATGCCCTCAAAATCGCAAAAACGTAAACTAAACAAAGCAAAAACACAGTTTGAGGTAAAATATTCAACGCAAGAGCGACCTGAGTACTATCCGCTTTATAGCAAGTACATAACGATGCGTCATCAGGATGGAAGTATGTATCCTCCTGAAAAAGAACAGTTTCAAAGTTTTTTACTTTGCAGTTGGCTTAAGATCACATTTATTGAACTGTGGCACCAAGATACTTTAGTCGCAGTTGCTGTAACCGATTGTATGAATAGCGCTATTTCTGCAATTTATACCTTTTTTGACCCCGACTTTGAACACTATAGTTTAGGCTCTGTGATGATATTAGAGCAGCTAAAGTTTGCTAAAGAACAAAATAAACAATACGTGTACTTGGGCTATCAAATTGATGAATGCGACAAAATGAAGTACAAAACTCAGTTTTTACCTGCTCAAAAACAGCTCAATGATGAGTGGGTGGCTATTTAATTTGCAAATATAGCCCCTGCGCCTTTACTTATTGGAGTATTTTGGGCAAAATCTGCAGCGTTTAACTATTAAAGAGGTGTTACGCTAAACATGGCGAAAGAAGACGTAATCGAAATGCAAGGGACTGTCCTTGATACTTTACCAAATACAATGTTCCGAGTTGAGCTAGAAAATGGTCACGTAGTTGTGGCTCATATTTCAGGCAAAATGCGCAAAAACTATATCCGTATTTTAACCGGCGATAAAGTAACGGTAGAAATGACTCCTTACGATTTATCAAAGGGTCGTATCGTATTCCGTGCTCGCTAAGTAAGTGCGTAAACGAGATTTAGTTTTTGGCTAGTATTTAACTAGCTTTAAGCGTTTATTAAATGTAATTGATAGACATTGACTAGCAATTACATTTAATAAACAAAAAGCCCAGTTTTTACTGGGTTTTTTGTTGCCTATAAAAAGGGCAAAAAAAATGGCCCGCTATTATGTAGCGGGCCATTTTATTTAACTAAATTATTTAATTAACGTTTAAGCTGGTGTTAAATTACTCTCGTAATCAAAGCGAATCTTCTTATCTTTAACCGATACTTTAACCGTACCGCCATCAACAAGTTCACCAAATAATATTTCGTTAGCTAATTGCTTTTTAAGCTCTTCTTGAATAACACGCGCCATTGGACGTGCACCCATCGCTTTATCGTAGCCTTTATCTGCTAACCACTCACGTGCTTTGGACGTAAGCTCAAGGTTAACCGATTTTTTATCAAGCTGCGCTTGCAGTTCCACAATAAATTTATCAACCACCAGTAAAATAACTTCACGTTCAAGGTGATTAAACCAAATGATGTTATCTAAACGGTTTCTAAATTCAGGCGAGAATACTTTATTAATTTCGCCCATTGCATCATGTGTATGGTCTTGCTCTGTAAAACCAATCGACTTACGTGTAGTTTCTTGTACACCCGCATTGGTAGTCATTACAACCACTACATTTCTAAAATCAGCTTTACGACCATTGTTATCGGTTAACGTACCGTGATCCATAACCTGTAGCAAAATGTTGTAAATGTCAGGATGCGCTTTCTCAATCTCATCTAAAAGTACAACCGCATGTGGGTTTTTAATAACGGCTTCTGTTAATAAACCGCCTTGCTCAAAACCAACATACCCTGGTGGTGCACCAATTAGTCGGCTTATTGCATGGCGCTCTACATACTCCGACATATCAAAACGAATAAACTCAACACCCATGCATTTAGCCAGTTGCTTAGTTACTTCTGTTTTACCCACACCGGTAGGCCCTGCAAACAAGAACGAACCTACAGGTTTTTCTTCGCTCGATAAACCAGAGCGAGATAAACGAATCGCTGATGTAAGCGCGTCAATAGACTGATCTTGCCCAAACACGAGCATTTTAAGGTTACGGTCTAGGTTTTTAAGCGTTTCTTTATCTGTTGACGAGACGCTTTGCGCAGGAATACGTGCCATTTTAGATATAATTAGTTCTATATCTGCCACACCAATGGTTTTTTTACGTTTAGAGCTAGGTTGCAGGCGCTGACTTGCACCGGCTTCATCAATTACATCTATTGCTTTATCTGGCAAGTGACGCTCATTAATGTATTTAGCACTGAGTTCTGCAGCTGCTTTTAATGCTTTTTGAGTGTAACGAATACCATGGTGCTCTTCGTAACGCTCTTTTAAGCCGTTTAATATTTTAGTGGTATCGGCAACACTTGGCTCAAGTACATCAATTTTTTGAAAGCGACGAACTAATGCACGGTCTTTCTCAAAAATATTTTTATACTCATTGTAAGTTGTTGAACCCATACAACGTAGCTTACCACTTGAAAGGAGTGGTTTAAGCAAGTTTGATGCGTCCATAACACCACCAGACGCCGCGCCGGCACCGATTATGGTATGTATCTCATCAATAAATAAAATAGAGCCTGGCTCAGCTTGCAGCTCTTTAAGTAAGCTTTTAAAGCGCTTTTCAAAGTCGCCACGATATTTAGTACCCGCAAGCAATGCACCCATATCTAGCGAGTACACAACAGCGTCTGCAATTACTTCTGGTACTTGCTTATTAACAATACGATACGCTAAGCCTTCAGCAATTGCTGTTTTACCAACGCCCGCTTCACCAACAAGTAATGGGTTATTCTTTTTACGACGACACAATACTTGTACCGTGCGCTCTACTTCGCTGTCGCGCCCGATCAGTGGGTCAATGTTACCTTCGCTTGCTTGAACGTTTAAGTTAGTTGTAAAGCTGTCTAGCTTGCTTGCTTCTTCATTTTGAACTTCTTGCACTTCATCATGAATATCGTCGCTGTCGTTGCCTAAATCATCATCTGCTTTAGAAATTCCATGCGAAATAAAGTTAACGATATCTAAACGCGATACATCATGCTTTTTTAGTAAATATACAGCTTGGCTTTCTTGCTCAGAAAAAATAGCAACTAGCACATTAACGCCAGTAACTTCATTTTTACCTGACGATTGCACATGAAATACAGCGCGTTGTAATACACGTTGAAAGCCAAGTGTTGGCTGAGTTTCACGTTCTTCTTCTAAATCTGGAATGACGGGTGTTGTTTCGTCAATAAATTCTAATAATTCGGTTTTTAAACCAGAAATATTAACACCACACGCGTTTAGGGCTTCTCCTGCAGAAGGATTATCTAAAAGCGCAAGTAAAAGGTGCTCTACGGTCATAAACTCATGACGGCGAGTGCGCGCTTCACGAAACGCGGCATTTAATGTGAGTTCTAAGTCTTTGTTTAGCATTGGCAACCCCTTACTGAGATAATAATTTATACCACAACAATCGGATGTTTGATCACCCTAATTGGTATTTATACCAATTGTATTAAATTGGTATTATTCCTGCTCACAACTACAAAGCAGTGGATGCTCGTTATCACGCGCGTAGCGGTTAACTTGTTCAGCTTTGGTGTGGGCTACATCGGCGCTGTAAACACCGCATATACCCTTACCTTTTTCATGAACCTGAAGCATCACGTCGGTTGCTCTATCGCTATCCATATTAAAAAACGTCGTTAAAACTTCTATTACAAAGTCCATCGGCGTGTAGTCGTCGTTATTTAAAACAACTTTATATTTTCGCGGCGGCTGTAGCTTTTGCTTTTCACTGTCGCGAACTGTGTCGATAACACCTGAATCTTTCATACCACTCATAATTAAATATAGTCTTGTCTTTGTAACTCAAGCAAACTTGAATAAAAAATAAATAAAATGTTAAAAAAATAACTCAAAACACTTGACTGGTTGGCTAAATAAACTACAGTCAAACGTAGATTGATTAAACCTTAGTCAGTCTAGCAAATAATACAATTTAGAATAACTAAATTAGTCAACTTATTGAAGGATGTAGAAGTATGGCTTGCGGTAAAGTTAAATGGTTCAACAACGCTAAAGGTTTTGGTTTCATCGTGGAAGACGGCTGCGAGAATGATATTTTCGCTCATTACTCAACAATTGTAATGGACGGTTATAAAACGCTTAAAGCTGGTCAAGATGTAACATTCGAATTAGAACAAGGACCTAAAGGTCTACACGCTAAAAATATTGCCCCAGATGGTGACATTATTGAGTGACTATTGTTTTGTTCGACTAAAGCGAGTGACCTTTTAAGATCCTCGCTTAATTCCTTAAGCACACTAACTTATCTCTTCTTCTCTATTTATTGCCTCTTTTCATCCAAATTCAACCCTTTTCCTTGAATTTATTTTATATACCCCAATGTTCTAAGAGTTGATTGTTTAACTGCTTATTGGGCATGCTCAAACTCTAGCCCTTTTTATTTAAGCTTGTTACACTCTTGGTGCTAAAAATTGCGTATTAACGCAGCAACTAATCCAACTTGTCGCCTCTTTTATATGTACTAGGCTAAAGGCTGATTTATTTTTGTTAATTTTTTAGCTATAAATACAATTCCAGTTCGTCAGGTGTGACTATTCTGCTTTTATAAAAGAGCAACGCTGAGTACCAACACCTAACAAACTATTCATTACGAGCGTATGTATTCATTAACTTGTTTAATAATATGTACTCACTCATTAGTAATGATTTTCTTTGCATTGTTGAATAAGACCTTATCGGTCTACTATCTAGGAATGATGATGACATCAAAAATTATCTATACAAAAACGGACGAAGCTCCGGCACTAGCAACTTACTCGTTGCTACCGATCATCCAAGCATATACAAATGCGGCCGGTGTTGAAGTTGAAACTCGCGATATCTCATTAGCAGGTCGTGTAATTGCTAGCTTCCCTGATTATTTAACACAAGAACAACGCATTGGTGATGCACTTGCTGAACTTGGCGAGCTTGCTAAAACACCAGAAGCAAACATCATCAAATTACCAAACATCAGTGCATCTGTACCACAGCTTCGCGCTGTAATTAAAGAGCTTCAAGCAAAAGGTTACGCTCTTCCAGAGTACCCTGTTGAACCTAAAAATGATGAAGAAAAAGCAATTCAAGCTGCTTACGACAAAATCAAAGGCAGTGCAGTAAACCCTGTACTACGTGAAGGTAACTCAGATCGTCGCGCACCAGGTTCTGTAAAAGAATATGCACGTAACAACCCACATTCAATGGGTGCATGGAGCAAAGATTCAGAGTCTTATGTTGCAAGCATGAGCGAAGGCGATTTTTTCGGTTCAGAACAGTCAGTAACTGTTGATACGGCCACTGATGTACGTATTGAACATGTTGCAACTAACGGCGACGTTTCTGTACTTAAACAAAGCACGCCTCTTTTAGCTGGCGAAGTTATTGATGCATCAAGCATCAGCGCTTCTAAGCTTCAAGCTTTCTTAGCTGCTGAAATTGACGCTGCTAAAGAAAAAGGTGTTTTATTCTCGCTTCACATGAAAGCGACAATGATGAAAGTATCTGATCCAATTATCTTTGGTCACGCTGTAAAAGTATTCTACAAAGATGTATTTGCTAAACACGGTGAGCTTTTTGAAGAGCTAGGTGTTGATGTAAATAATGGTTTAGGCGATGTATATTCTAAAATTCAAACATTAGATGATGCTAAGCGCGAAGAAATTGAAGCAGACATTCAAGCTGTTTACGCTAACCGCCCTGCTATTGCTATGGTTGACTCTGATAAAGGTATTACAAACCTACACGTACCAAGTGACGTGATTATCGATGCGTCTATGCCTGCTGCAATCCGTTCAAGCGGTCAAATGTGGAATAACGATGGTAAATTACAAGACACAAGCTTTGTAATTCCAGATCGTTGTTACTCAGGTATTTACCAAGCAACTATTGATTTTTGTAAAGTAAATGGCGCGTTTGATCCAACAACTATGGGTAGCGTTCCAAACGTTGGCCTTATGGCTCAAAAAGCTGAAGAATACGGTTCACACGATAAAACGTTTGAAGCTAAAGCAGATGGTTCTATCCGTGTTGTTGATGCAAATGGCAATACATTACTTGAGCACAGTGTTGAGCAAGGCGATATTTGGCGCATGTGTCAGGTTAAAGACGCACCAATCCAAGATTGGGTTAAGCTTGCAGTAAATCGTGCACGCGCAACAGGCGTTCCTGCTATTTTCTGGTTAGATGAAAATCGTTCGCACGATGCTGAGCTAATCAAAAAAGTAAACAAATACCTACCAGATCACGATACAGCTGGCCTAGATATTCAAATTTTAGCACCGCTTGAAGCAACATTGTTCTCATTAGCGCGTATTAAAGAAGGTAAAGATACTATTTCTGTAACAGGTAACGTATTACGTGATTACCTTACAGATTTATTCCCAATTTTAGAGCTAGGTACGAGTGCTAAAATGCTTTCAATTGTTCCTCTTATGAACGGTGGCGGCTTATTTGAAACTGGCGCGGGTGGTTCTGCACCTAAGCATGTTCAACAATTCGAAAAAGAAAACCACTTACGTTGGGATTCTTTAGGTGAATTTTTAGCACTTGCTGCATCACTTGAGCACCTTAGCGTAACTACGGGTAACAACAAAGCACAAGTACTGGCTGATACTCTAGATAAAGCGACAGGCACTTTCTTAGCAGAAAACAAGTCTCCTTCACGTAAAGTAAAAGAAATTGATAACCGTGGTTCTCATTTCTTCCTATCTTTATTCTGGGCACAAGAACTTGCTAAGCAAAATGATGACAGTGAACTTAAAGCACAGTTTACTCAAATTGCTAGCGACCTTGAGTCTAATAAAGAGCAAATCGTAAGTGAACTTAACGATGCGCAAGGTCCTGCAGTTGATTTAGGCGGTTACTTCCAGCCTAACGATGATGCAGCCTTTAAAGCGATGCGTCCAAGCACTACATTTAACGATATTCTTGCTAAGTTAGTATAAATATTGGTTTAAATTTAAAAGCCGCTTACTTGTAAAAGTAAGCGGCTTTTTTGTAACCATAAAAAAAGGCTGCAGTTGCAGCCTTTTCTTTTACCTAAATAAAGATAGTAGGCAATACTATTTTGTATAGGCGCGTGGCATTTTTGAATCAGTTGTATAACGGTCACGCAGTTTATCTTGGCGAGATTGTGTAGATACCTCAACGCCATTTATAAACATTTTGCTCACGTGGCTGCTTAGTTCAAACGGGTCATTACTCCACATTACTACATCAGCGGCTTTACCTACTTCAAGACTACCGGCATTGATACCAAATACATCTGCAACGTTTGATGTAACCGCTTTTAACGCACCTTCTTGGCTCATACCATACGATACAGCATTACCAGCATCAAAACGCAGCTGATAAATATTGTGGCTTGCATCGCCACCTACCGTTAATAATACTTTAACCCCTGCTTTTTCAAGCACACCTGCATTATCTAAACTCGCATGAAGCGAATCAAAACTTGCTGGTAAGCTATCCATTGCACTAACGATCACTGGGATATTTGCTTTAGCAACTCGCTCTTTTACTACAACAGCGTCTTGTGCGCCATTAAGTACCAAGTTAATACCAAATTGCTCTTTTACTTTAATAAGCTCAATAATATCTGCCGCACGAGATACGCCAACCACTAATGGCATTTCGCCACTGAGTACTTTTGCCATTACTTTATCTTCAGTACTTGGCTTGTCGTCATCTTTTTTAGCTTTTTTACCGGCTTTAGTTTTGTGCTCATCAAGTTTATTAATAAGTGTTTGCAAAGTAAAAGCACGAGAACCTTTACTACGCTCACCTAAGTAAACAATTAAAGCTGCTTGTTTTTGCATGTCGCTATCAAAACTACCACTTAAATCAACAACACTCGCTAGGCCCGAAAAGATGCTATCACCACCATGAGGGGTAATTACATCGCGTGTTACACCGCCTTTACGAGCATAAGGAACTAAGCTTGAATGTGCGTTGTAAGCAAGGCTTACGTCAAAATCAATACCTGCTTTTTCTTCGCCTGCATCGCGAGAGCCTGCAACTGCACTTACTTCAACTAAACCAAGTTGATTAATACTTGCAATAAAGCCTGGGGTTACAATTTGGCCCTTTGCATCAATAATTTCATCTACTTTAATTTCAGTTGGGTTAATCGCTGTAATTTTGCCATCTGTCATTACAATGCTTGCCGCTTCTAATACACCTTGATCAGAAGACGTATGCAATGTTGCATTAATAATTGCTAGCGATTGTGCGCTTACAGCACCAGATGCTAATAATCCTGCAGCAACCAGAGAAAGCGAAAACGAACGTGATAAATTTTTCATTCTGGGTGCTCCTTATTGTTGACCTAACATAAAATCACTTGTTGCTTGATATGCGCTGTCGTTTCTATCGTAAACTTTTGCACCATCAACAAACACTTGTTCAGCTTTAGCATAAACACTAAATGGGCTTTGATTCCAAATAACCACATCGCCCTGCTTACCCGCTTCTAGTGAACCTGTTTTGTCATCAATACCTAACGATTTAGCAGCGTTAGCTGTGATCCATTTAATAGCGTGTTGCTCAGAAATATCAAAACCGTTTTCGTTAGCACGGTACATAACCTTGCCAGCTTCTTGGTTTAAGCGCTGAATAGTAGTATCTGAATCTGAGTGAACAACCGCACACGAGTTTTTAACCGCATCAACAATAGCTACGTTTTCTTGAACCATGTCGTAGGCTTCCATTTTAAAACCCCACCAGTCTGGCCAAAGTGCAGCACACGAACCATTTTGGGCTAGTAGGTCAGCAATTTTATATGCTTCTACACCGTGATGGAATGTGCCCGCGTCGTAATTAAATTCTTTTGACAGGTCAATCATCATTGCCATTTCTTCAGCTTTATAACAATGATTATGGATACGCACTTCGCCCTCAAGCACACCGCGAAGTGTATCGTGTTTAATGTCACGTACTGGTGCTTCTGGGTTTAAACCGGCTTCATAATCTGCATCGTATTTATCCCACGCGCGTTTGTATTCAGCGGCTTCAGCCCACGCCATACGGTAACCAGCCATATTACCCATACGGGTTGAAGGCAATACCCCTTGACGACCATAAACACGTTTAGGGTTTTCACCACACGCCATTTTTAAACCGTATGGCGCATCAGGAAACTTCATACCTTGCATAGTATGTGCAGGGACGTTTTTAAGCGTAACGCCGCGTCCACCAAATAAATTAGCTGATCCTGGTAAAATTTGCAGAGAAGTAATGCCGCCTTCACGTGCACGATTAAAGCCTGGATCTTGTGGCCAAACAGAATGCTCAACCCACACTTCTGCAGTGTTAGGGCTTGTCATTTCGTTACCATCTTGATGCGACTCAACCGATGGGCTTGGGTAAGCGCCTAAATGTGAATGTACATCGATAATACCTGGTGTTACCCATTTGCCTTGTGCATCAATTGTAAGATCAGCAGTCGCAGTTAAGTCTTTACCGACTTGTTGTACTTTGCCGCCAACAAGTAATACATCAGCATCATCTAAACGCTCACCAGTACCTGTAAGTACTGTTGCATTTGTAATAAGTGTGCTTGATGTAGAAACGGGCTGATAAGTACTTGGATAAGGATTTTTGTTGATTGTTATTTTATCGTCTTGCGGGCCATTTTCTTGGCAACCGACAAGTGCGGCAGCTAAGCCAACCGCTAATAAAGAAGGTGCAAATTTTTGCATGTTGTTTGGATCTCCTGTTTTTTTGCTACTTTAGCGAAAGCTAAGGAATAAAGCCAAAAAAACAGGTGAAAACGCAGTTAATTAAGATGAATTTCTGTAATTATTTCTTTATATAATTGTTATACAACTTTTCAAGCGCACCTTCGGTTGTAAGCGATGGATCTTTGCTAATAAAGTGCTTAACCGTACGCGTTACAAAATCAGAGTTTTGCTTATGTAGCTTAGAAAAATCTTTAATAAGTGTATTACCGTCTTTGGCTGCAGTTACTTTGTCATGTCGGTGGCGATACTGGCTCAATGCTTTATTAAAATCACCTTGGTAGTCTTCAACCAAAATTTTATAAAAGTCACTTTTTTGTACGTTTAAATCGTTAATGCAATAATTTAGCGCCTCTTTAAAGTCGGTAAATATCATGCCCTCTACATCAAACTCTTTCGTTTTTTCACGCACCGCGACTTTGGCATCTTCTGTGGCATAGCTAAAACCCGTAAACGCTAAACGCTCAGCGGCTTCTTTTCCTAATTTCATACCCGCTGCAATACTATGCGCAAACTCGTCGCTCATGTCGCCAAGTTCGTTTTCTTCCCACATGTTATAAACACGCAGTGGTTTTGCATATTTGGTGGCGAGCTTTTTTTTCATTTTAGTAAAGCGCTCATCAATCGTCATCAGCCTTTCGTTATGTAAAAGTGCATGGCACTCATAACACGCCGCAATAGATATAAAGTCAGCCTCTTCACCTAAATCAACAATGCTTTGTAGCATATGCAGCGGCGGACAATGGTCGCGCTCTGTCGCTTCACAGCCACAATAAAAACACTGGTTAAAATGCTGCTGATCGCAAGCGTATGCTTGCTGATAATAACTGGCTAACGTTTTGCTCACCGTTGCTCCTAAAAAACACGACTAAATTATGGGGGCGATAATAACAGCCTGAAAAAATATGTCAGCCGCAAAAAAGCATTTAATTTAATTATTTTACAGATATCACTTAACACAAAACAGCGCTTAAATAAGCGCTGCAATTAAACCAAACAAACCACCAAACACACCGCCCCACACTACAAGCCAGCCTAAGTGCTCGCGGATCATGGTTTGAATAATCTCTTTAACCATTTTAGGGGTAAGCTCATCTAGGCGCTCATCTACTAATTTAAGTACCGTTTTATGTAAACTCTCAGCACTATTACCTTGTGAAAGTGTTTGGGTTACTAATGCTTTAAAGTCGTCAGTTTGAGAGATTTCACCAAGCGACAATTGCATTTTTTCAATAAACTTTTCACGCATTGGCTCTATTGCCGCTGTGCCGCCAAACATACCTAACATGCTACCAAACTGAGATTCTTCAATAACGACAAGTAAATTGTCGAATGCAGGGTTTAAATCAACATTACTAATTATTGGCTCAAAATCGATATTAGGCTGCGCTTTATTGAGTAAATTATTAATTTTTTGCTCTGAAAAAAACTCCGTTAATATTAGGTTTCGTATAGCGACTTTAAAGCTTTCAAACTTAAGCGCTATAACGCCTGAGCCATATAAAAACGGGACTTTTTCGAATAACATATGAATAGCTAATAAATTAGTTACCGCGCCAGAAAGTGCAAATAAACCAACAGATAACACAATTGCTTGGTTAAACATAAAACCAACAACAACACATAAACCCGCTAGCAAATTGGTTATTAAACTTTTGTTCATTTTTACTCCATTACAGTCGTTGTAATTATTTATTTAAACCTAGCCGCCAATTTTACAACGATTAGATTGTTAAATTAATCTCTTTTTGCCATAGTTTAAGTATCTGTTTAAAAGGTGAACAATTATTATGTGGAAAACAGTAAATGAGCACATCAGCCAAGCTATTAATTTTGACTTTAAACACACCTATAAACGCCAATTACAAAGTACAAATACCGACAAACTATTTCATATTACCAATGGTACGCATAACTTCTTCGTTAAAATAGCATTAAAAAGCGAACTCGAGCGTTTAGAAAGTGAATTTATTGGCTTAAAGCTTTTGGCGCAAAATAGTAATTTTAAAGTCCCTGAATGTATTACAACCGGTGCAAATATAGAGTTTTCATTTATTGTTTTACAGTGGCTTATTTTAGATAAACAACCCCACAACACGTGGGCAACTATGGGAAGCAGCCTCGCTAAAATGCATCAAAAACACGACCAAGCCATGTTTGGCTTTGATGTAGACAATTACATAGCCACTACCATACAACCCAACCGATGGCACAAAAAATGGGATGTATTTTACGCCGAAGAACGTATAGGGTGGCAATTACAGCTACTCGCTGAAAAAGGCATTAACTTTATTGAACCCGAGCGCTTAATTAATACCGTTAAAGAACAGCTGCACAGTCATCAAGTTGAGCCTTCATTACTACATGGCGATTTTTGGCGTGGAAATATGGGCTTTTTAAAAGCAGAGCCTACGGTATTTAACCCAGCTTGTTATTATGGTGATCGGGAAGTCGATATTGCAATGAGCGAACTATTTGCGCCACTGCCAAAAGACTTTTATAGCGCCTATAACCAGCACTACCCGCTTTCTCAAAATTACGAAAAACGTAAGTTAATATACCAGCTATACCCTATTTTAAATCACGCTAACATCTTTGCCGGTCACTATCTTACTGAAGCTAAACAACATATAGAAAAGCTGGTGTTTGAAGGTATAAAATAAGTGTCATAAGCTGCATTTCAGCACTATATTTAATGAGTAAGTAGGTGTTCATCTGTAAGCGATTAAGTTGAATCTAACTTAATTATTTATAACTGGAGTGATTATGAAAGATTTTTTATCACAACGAATAACGTGCCCACACTGCGGACACCATATTCATTTAGACCTAGACGCTAGCAGTGGCGATCAAGACTATATAGAAGATTGCACTGCCTGCTGTAACCCAATTCATTTAAATATGCATATTGACCATGCTAACAATAAATTAGAGCTACACGTAGACAGTGATGACGAACAAATATTTTAACTTAAGCCTGATGGCGTAAGTAGTTTTCTACCGTATTTACAATAGTGTAAGTTTGCTGATCAACTTCAATATTAAACTTGTCACCCACTTGCGCTGCACCAATGTTTGTAATGGCGAGCGTTTCCGGAATTAGGTGTAACCAAAAACCTTGTTCATCAACTTCGCCCACGGTTAAGCTTGCGCCATTTATCGCAACAAACCCTTTATACAACACATACTTTTGCCATTCTTTTGGCAGGCTTAACTGAATTTTACAGTTATTCTCAAGCTTCACTATTTGAGAAATTTGTGACGTACAATGAATATGCCCAGACACTATATGCCCACCTAGCTCAGTACCAAACGTAACAGAGCGTTCGTAATTAACTAAACTACCTAGCTCAAGCAGCCCTAAATTAGTTAGCTTTAGAGTTTCGTCAATCACATCAAAATGAACTTGCGCCACCACATCGTGATTACTTAGCTCAACTTGCACAACTGTTAAACAACAGCCATTAATAGCAATGCTTGCGCCTAAATCTAAATGCTTAACGTACTCATCGCTTACCGATACAACTAAGCGTAAAACACCGTCTGTTTGAGTTTTTGAGACCACGGTAGCTTGCGTTTGCACTATTCCTGTAAACATAAAATCACTTTAAATTATTACAAAGTGCTAGTTTAACGTATCAACTCATAAAATCATTCACTACTGTGATTTTTATTTAAACCCCAATAGATTACAATTACGCCCTATTTTATCAACTAGCTGTTTTTATGACCTTTTGCAATTGGGAAGCCAAGCGTTTACTTTCCCTCGCTTTACCTGTTTTTTTAGCGCAAGTTACACTTATTTTAATGTCGGTCGTCGACACAATTATGGCAGGCCAAGTTAGCCCTACTGACTTAGCTGCACTTTCTATTGCAACAGGAATATGGAACCCATTATTACTTGGCCTTCAAGGTATTTTATTAGCGCTTACTGGTATTATTGCGCAGTTTTCGGGCAGTGATGACCGCAAAGGCATTAGCCACTATTTTCAACAGGCGCTTTATTTGACCGCTATTTTGAGCTTTACAGGCTTTGGAATTGCCCATTTAGCAGATGCTATTATTTTTAAGCTCGATACAACGCCTGCTATTGCAAGCCTTGCTATTGACTACATCCACTTTGTGAAATGGGGTGTATTTGGATTTTTAATTTTTACGGTATACAGAAACGTTACCGAAGGCATGGGAATGACCAAGCCCGCGTTTTACATAAGCCTATTAGGTTTAGCTGTTAATATTCCGGTAAATTATATTTTCATAAATGGCTTATTTGGTTTTCCTGCTTATGGCGGCGCGGGCTGTGGTATTGCAACAGCCATTGTTTTAACTGTTATGGCAATAGCACAAGTCACTTACTGCCAAATAAGTAAAAAAGTAGATGCTAAAGGCCTGCTTTCATCATTCGAAAAACCTAATTTCACTACCATTGGTATTATTACTAAGTTAGGTATACCAATTTCACTAGCCACCTTTTTTGAAGTCACTTTATTTGCGTGTATACCGCTATTTATAGCGCATTTAGGTGCAGTAGCTATATCTGGACATCAAATAGCAGCCAGTGTAACTACATTGCTGTTTATGATGCCGCTGAGCCTATCAATCGCTATCAGCATTCGTATAGGTAACTTATACGGCCAAAAGAACATGACTCAATTAAAAGTTGCGGTTTCTACCAGCTATATTTTAGCCATTGCTGTGGCGTTATTTTTAGCGCTTATTACGTTCACCGGTCGTGATTTAATTAGCCAACTGTATACCGACAGCCCCGCTGTTATGGCATTGGCTTCATCAATTATGATTTTAGCGTGTATTTACCAATTACCTGATGCATTGCAAGTTGCAGCAAATGGCATACTTCGTGGGTTAAAATACACCACGCCTATATCGTATATAACGTTTATATCGTATTGGTTAATCGGCTTTTGTTTAGGTTACGTATTAGCAAGAACAGATATAATAGTGCCAGCTATGGGGCCACACGGTTTCTGGGCTGGGATAATAGTGGGACTTAGTGTCGCTGCTATTTTATTAATGCTAACGGTAAAAAAACGTTTAAAATATGAATTTTTTAAAATTGATGCACTCAATCAAAACTAATAAACTCAGCCTTAAAACATTACCAGCTGCAATGTTGGTAATGTGTTTTTTAACGCTTACTGGCTGCAGCAAACCACAAAGTAGTATAAACGCTACTTATATTGAACGCTTAAGTAGCACAGTTGATACAAGCACCACAGAGCCTGCGCCACTCAAGCAACTCCCCTTACTGCAGCCTCCCCCAATAGCACAAAGCGACCTAACACTGAGTATTGTTGAGCTTGCAGGCATTAGCCAATGTAAGCTAAACGTGCTTATAAGTGAGCACAATAACCAATTAGGAAAAACCGCCAGCGCTGCTGGGCAATTAAAATATCAAATAAACTTTATTAAAAGTGCGCAGGTTTGCTTGAACAGCCTTGATAAAAATAGTCCTAGTTACACAAAAATACTCGCAGCCAAAAACTACAAACAAATACACCTAATGCACTCTTTTAACGCCATGTTATTTAAAGAGCCAGAGCTTAATAAAACATGGCTGTTAACATCAAACGAGCTAAGTAACGAACCCGCTGGCTTCAGTGATACCTTGCAGGCGCTCAAACAACTTGTACTTATTAAGCAGCAAATTAACGCTAAAGAATTTAATAAAATTAATAGCGATTCTATTTTTAGTGCACTCGAGCAGCTTAATAAATTTCAATTTAACCAAGCACTCATTCAATCAGTCCGCAAGCAGGTAGTGTTAAATAACAACGCCACACAGCTTGTAAAAACACTAAACTTTAATACGTTGTGTCCTCAAGGTAAAAATAATAAAAATGCAAAAATCATAAGCAACGTATTCCAAAAGTTTTACCTAAAACAAATTCAGCCCTATCAAGCGCAATTAACTGGTTATCTAGAGGCACTACAACCGCTTTATAATGAGCTTTGGTTTAACGAAAGTATCTCAAGTCCTCAAATTAATAACTTAGTCAAAACGGGCTCGACAAGTAACTTACTGAACTTACTAAAAAGCTCAGCTAAAAAACATGTGGTTTGGTGGCAAGGTTTTTATAAAACGTGCGAAATAAGCCCAATATGAATAAAAAAACGGCAAATAAACTCAAAAACAACAAACTTGCTTGATTCACTAACCGCCACGCTATATATTAGCCGCCGTTGTTAAGCAATTAACACCTACTTAAATAAAGTAATACGACTGTAGCTCAGTTGGTTAGAGCACTACCTTGACATGGTAGGGGTCGGTGGTTCGAATCCACTCAGTCGTACCAACATTTAAGTAAAATAAATAAAAGTACATCTGAAGGAAAAAGCACTACCTACTCTTGATCACCCGGTCCAAGGGTCAGTGGTTCGAATCCACTCAGTCGTACCAACATTTAAGAAAAAAGTATCACTGAAGGAAAAAGCACTACCTACTCTTGATCACCCGGTCCAAAGGTCAGTAGTTCGAATCCACTCAGTCGTACCAACATTTAAGAATCCTAAAAAAATTGTACGACCGTAGCTCAGCTGGTTAGAGCGCTACCTTGACATGGTAGAGGTCGGTGGTTCGAATCCACTCGGTCGTACCAATTAAACTCGATATTTCAAACAGTTAAATTACCTATTCAATTTACTCGTTTAATTTTTTGTTGAAATTTAAATTCTTGGTTTTTTTATTATTCTGTATTCAAAATTTAAAAATAACGAGAGCCAAGCCTCAAATGATCATCCTAAAAACTCCAGTTTTTATCGATTTGTGCCCAAGCGCCCAAACCACTTTTTTAGCTCTTTAATCTTCCTCAAAATTAGACCCCTACCCTTACTAATTCACAAACATCAAATCACAAATTCCAAACCAAAAATTTCAAATCAGGTGACCACTAACCTAATATTTTCAGTGTCATTTCATGAAATATTCTATGACCTCTATTCCATAAACTGCTTTTGTGACTTGTTTAGACATCTGTGCCCACACAAGGCACAAATTCACTAATTAGTTGTACGCGGCGATATAACTTCAATAATATGAGCATTATAATAAGTATAATTGCCTTGATTAGGTGCAATTAGCCTAATTCACCTTAATCTGCATTTAGTTTATATTTAATCAACTCAACAGCATCACTAAGCAAGCTAAACCGAGACAAACAATCACTCTAAAGCTTTACCAAGAGCATGGTATGGGAGCGCTGTTTTTATAAAGGTATGTTTCATTTGTGCGCCGGTTTAAAGCGCTTAAGATTGCAAACCCACGACTAAATAAAAAGTTTATTGAAGAACATTTTTAAACTAATTTTATAAGGTAGCTATGTAAAGCCGAGTAGCAGAAAATTAGCTGCTTAGCAGCCAAAGGTTAGCTATAAAGGCCAGCATTCGAATAACTTGATGATGATGCTAATACTGAACGGTATAATAACACTGCTCTATACAGACCTGTAAGTAACATCATTTTGATAATACCGATGATTAGTAAAACCAAACAACCAAGTTATTATGGTTGTATTATGATTAAAAGTCTCACAGCAAAAATAAATGCAGATGTTAGCCTAACCTCTACTTTTTGTGTAATTAAAATTGGGAAGATGATTTTCAATTATATTTTGGTACTTGGAATTAATAAAACAAACGCCAAAACTATCGCTATAGTTTTGGCGCTTATTAAAGGGGTAATATTTACCCTTTCATTTGTTCAAGCTCTTTGCCTTTGGTTTCGTGAAAAAACTTAAATACAAATATAACTGAAACAAACGCGCAAAATGCGTAAAAACCATAAGCTCCAGCTAAACCAATACCGGTGAGCATTACAGGGAATGACCAGGTAATTAAAAAGTTAGCTATCCACTGGGCAAAGCCGGTAATTGCAAGGCCTGAACCGCGAATTTGGTTAGGGAACATTTCGCCTAACATAACCCACATTACAGGGCCCCACGATAGGTTAAAAAAGAACACATACGCATTAGCGGCTATTAAAGCAACCATGCCCTGTTCTCCTAATTCTAAGTTACCTGTTGAGCCAATATCTGCGTTTAAAAAGGCATAAACAATAACCGAAAGCGTCACTGTCATACCAATTGAACCGGTTAACAAAAAAGGTTTTCTGCCAATTTTGTCTATAAAATACATGGTAATAAACACCGCTAAAATACTTACAAAACCGCTTATTATATTAATGAGTAACGCATCAGACTCAGTAAAACCAGCTGCTTGCCAAAGTACCGCGCCGTAGTAAAAAACAACGTTAATACCGACTAATTGCTGAAATGTAGCTAAGCCAATTCCTATCCAAACAATGGGGCGTAAACGTTTTTTAGGTTTATCAATAAGATCAGATAATTTAGGTTGGTGTTTATCGCCAGCAAGCGACTCTGCTATTTCATTTAATTTAAGAGCGGCAGTTTCATCGCCATATAATGACGATAAAACACGTGCAGCAGCGCCTTTTTTACCAGCCATAATTAAGTATCGAGGGCTTTCGGGGATAAAAAATAAAGCACTTAAAAACAAGCATGCAGGTAATAATTCAACCTAAAACATCCAACGCCATGTTTCAAAGTCGAGCCAAAATAACGCCGTAGAACCGCCAGCCGTATTTGCTAAAAAGTAGTTACTTACAAATGCGCTAAACAAACCAAAAATTATAGCCACTTGTTGCAGTGTAGAGAGCGTTCCTCTGTATCGTGCGGGGGCAATTTCGCTAATATAAGCTGGGGTCATAACCGATGCAGCCCCTACCGCTAAGCCGCCTAAAATTCGATAAATCACAAATTCAAACGATGTGACTGACAGACCCGAACCCCAAGCACTTATAATAAATAAGGCTGCAGCAAAAAGTAAAATTGGACGACGTCCAAATTTATCAGCCAATCGACCTGCGCAAAACGCACCAATTGCACAACCAATTAGCATGCTCGATACGTTAAATCCCGTACCCGCACTACTGGAGCCAAACGCTGTTTGGAGTCCATCAACCGTGCCGTTAATTACACCGCTGTCAAAACCAAATAAAAAACCGCCAATGGTCGCAACAAAGCAAACCAATACTATTAAAAGTACATTTTCTTTCTCGTTCATAAGTATCCATATTGTGTGTTGTTGTTATTTTATATAGATTTTGAAGCTCAAAAGGGTGTGCTTATTTAGTTGTTTTTATTGGTTGAGCTTGATTCTCTTTCTATTAATTCAAAATCTAAAATATGTCTTAAGTCTAAACTTTTTACATTGCTCAAATCGTTATACTGTCCCGATGCAAGTAAAGTAATAGCAAGCTCAGCCATTTCATTAATGGGCTGTTTTACCGTAGAAATATTTGGCCACACTATGGTTGCAAGTTGCGTGTCATCAAAGCCGACAACCGACAGTTCGCTTGGAATATTAATACCTTGTTTTTGAGCTATTGAGATTACAGCGGCTGCCATATCATCGTTAGCTGCAAAAATAGCCGTTGGTTTATCATCAAGCGAAAGTAATTTTATTGCCGCTTCCATGCCCGATTGATAAGTAAAACTGCCCTGCTCTATATACTCAGGTGGTGTTATTATTTTATTAGAGCGCAGCGCATCTAAATAACCTTGGTAACGCAAACGGCTTACACCTTGTTTGGTGTCGCCAATAATATGTGCAATTTTGCTATGCCCTTGATTTATTAAATGCTCTGTAACATCAAACGCTGCTTGGTAATCGTCCATGCATATATAAGGGGATCGATTTAATTTTGTATCTGGCGTTATTCTTACAAATGGTACTTGTGCTTTAGTAAGCACATCTAAAACCTGTTCGTTGTCGCACATAGGAGGCAGTAAAATCATGCCATCAACCTGTGTAACATCAATAAGTTGCTTTACCGATTCAATTGTTTTGTCAATATCGCTATGCGCTTCGTCAACAACAAGGTGGTAGCCCAATGCGCGGCATTTTTTAAGCGCAGCCAATAAAAACTGGCTTATGTAAGAGTCACTTGGGTTATCGTACAAAAGTCCTAAAAAGAATGACTTAGTGCTAGCAAGGCGCCTAGCCGACACATTTGGTCTGTAATTTAACTGCTCAACAACCGCCATTACTTTTTCGCGGGTTTTGTCGCTTACTTTTTTGTCTTGGTTGAGCACGCGCGAAACTGTCATCATTGATACACCAGCCTGCTCGGCTACATCTTGTATTCTTGCTCTTTTAGGATCGGCCATTACTGTTATTACCTACTCACAATCAGTGGATTGTTATAATTAACTTTCTTAATTTTCATTATACATAATTGTAAAGCTTGATATTGTTTACAGCGCGTTTTAAATGATTACTTATTGACAAAGTCTTATACTACACCGAAAATGTTAGCGCTAACAACAAATTTATAGTATTCACACCCAATAATATAAAAAACTTAAAAAGGCCTATATTATGAGCATGCTGCAAAACCCAATTCTAAGAGGCTTTAACCCAGACCCAAACATTGTCAGAGTTAATAACGACTACTACATAGCCACCTCAACTTTTGAATGGTTTGGCGGTGTACAAATTCACCACTCTACCGATTTAGTTAATTGGCGAGTTATAGGTCAAGCGCTTAATACCGTAGAGCAACTTGATATGCGAGGAGTACCCGACTCTTGCGGTGTATGGGCACCGCAACTTAGCTACAACAATGGGCGTTTTCATTTGGTGTATACCAATGTAAAAAGCTTTGATGGCCCATGGAAAGACACGCCAAATTATTTTGTATCAACCACTGATATTACCGGCAACTGGTCACAAGCGACTTACTTAAATTCTAGCGGTTTTGATCCGTCTATTTTTCACGATGATGACGGTAAAAGTTATTTGCTAAACATGCTGGTTGATCACCGCGACAACACACTCTTTGGTGGCATAGTAATGCAAGAGCTTTGCCTAAAAACCAATAAGTTAATAGGCGATGTTAAACCTATATTTGCAGGCACAGAGCTTGGTTGCACTGAAGGCCCGCATATTTTAAAACGCGGCGATTACTACTATTTAATTACCGCTGAAGGTGGCACTGGGTATGAACACTGCATTAGTATTGCGCGCTCTAAAAACGTATTTGGCCCTTACCAAGTACACCCATACAACCCGGTTATTACAGCAGCCCACGAGCCGAGTAATGCGCTACAAAAATGTGGCCATGGAGATTTCTTTCAAACACAAACCGGTGATTGGTACACGGTATTTTTAACATCAAGACCACTGTCTGAGCGTGGCCGCTGCATTACAGGGCGTGAAACAGGGATTGAGCAAATAACCTGGAAAGACGATGGCTGGCCTTATGCAAAACACACAAATAAAGCCCCGAGAATACACGTACCCGTTGAGGGCTTAACGCCAAATCCACAGCCTCAACCCTCAACACATATTGATTTTAGTAACGATGGGCTTACTGTTGATTTTCAGTCATTGCGCATACCTATGTGCAAAAATTGGGTGTATAAGAACACCCAAAAATCATCGCTCACCCTAGTGGGAAAAGAGTCTTTAAACTCATTGCATCAGCAAAGTTTTATTGCCAGGCGTGTACAAGCTCATCATACTGTTAGCAGCACATGCGTTGATTTTGTGCCGAGCAGTTTTCAGCAAATGGCGGGGCTTGTATGTTATTACAACACCGCTCATTACTACTATTTACATATAAGCGGCGGCGCTGTAGGCGATGAAACCACACCACGTTATTTAAATGTAATAAGCTGCGATAAATACCAAACAAGCACGCCTGTTGCACCGCTTTTGCTTAAAACAAACAAGCCTGTTTACTTAAAAGCTGATTTTAATGGCGCTCAGCTGCAGTTTTACTACGCCACCGAAAAAAACCGCTGGATAGAGTTTGGCCCAGTGCTCGATGGCAGCATTTTATCTGATGATTACGTGCAGCAATCACCGCAAGGGTATCGACCGTGTTTTACCGGTGCTTTTATTGGTATGGCGTGCCAAGACTTATCGGGACAAAATAAAGAAGCTCATTTTTCATTTTTTAATTATGACGAACCTAGCGGCGAATAAATCGCCGCTAGTTAAGTTTATTAGTTGATTTAAAGCTGATATAAAACCATTCCAAAGCTTTTTAAAACTCACTTAAGACTCATTTAAAGCTCTTTTAAAATTCTCTTAAAACCATTTTAAAACAGGGCTTTAATACGCTCCATTTGCGATTGTAAAAGTAAACTTTGAGAGTGGCTCATAATGTCACTCTCTCGTTTGTTTTCGCTCAGTAAGCGCCCTACTTCTTGCGCTTCAAAACTGTAACCTTGTGACTGCCTGCCATCTTCAAAACGCTCAATTAAATCATCAAGCTCATACAAAGAGCACTCGTAAGCCCTAAATGCATCGGGTATTTTTATATAGCCTTTGTCACCAATAATATACGCACCATTCCCTAACCGGCATTGAAATGACGTTGCTAAGCTCACCATTACATCGCCACAATTAGCAGTAATAAGTACATCGTCTTCCACGCCCTTGTAGCGAATATTTGCTCTTACGTGTAAGTTTTCAAGGTCGTTATTTAAAAAGTAATTGGCAATGGCAAGCGGATAAATTCCCATATCAAGTAAACAACCGCCCGCTAAATCTGGGTTGTATTCGCGCCCGTCGGGGTTAAAAGGCACAGGATAGCCAAAGTCAGCTTTAACATGTTTAATATTACCAATTCGCCCTTGCTCTACCCATTTTTTTGCTTTTTGTATTGCAGGTAAAAAGTACGTCCACATGGCTTCCATTAAAAATACGTCATGCTGTTTAGCCAGTAAAGACAACTGCTTACACTCTTCAGCCGAGACCGTAATAGGCTTTTCGCACAATACATGTTTGCCTGCTTTAATAGCATCACTGGCATTTTTAAAGTGAAAGTTATGCGGGGTCGCAATGTAAACTACATCAACGTTTTTATCGTCAAATAATGCTTGATACCCTTCGTAGGCATTTGCCGCGCCATACTTGCTCGCAAAAGCGCTTGCATCTTCCCCACTTCTTGCTGCAACCGCGTACGCAACACCATTATTGGTATGTGCTAAGTCTTCACAAAATTGTGCAGCAATTCGGCCACAACCAACAATACCCCAGTTTATTTTTTTCATAGTGTTTCCTTATGATCTTAAAAAGAAATTTAAGTGAACTCCAACAACCAAGCAATAAACTTGCAAATTAATTGTTAAACATAGTTTAAAACTAGCTTGACTTAACAATATCAAATCATTAATGTTAGCGCTAACACTAAAACAACATTAAGTATCACATTTATGTTCCTTGGTATCGATTTAGGCACTTCAGGTGTAAAAGTAATTATTTTAGACGAGCAAGACCAATTGCTTGCTCAAGCAAGTGGATCTTTAAGCGTTTCACGCCCAGCACCACTTTTTTCTGAGCAAAACCCTACAGACTGGTGGCTTGCTACATGTAGTGCAATCGAGGATCTTAAAAATACTCACCCTGCATTACTAAAATCGGTAAAGGCTGTGGGCCTTTCTGGGCAAATGCATGGCGCTACGCTGCTTGATAAAAACAATAATATTATTCGCCCAGCCATTTTATGGAACGACGGGCGTAGTGCTGCACAATGTGTAGAGCTTGAAAAACGCGAACCAAATTCTCGTAATATTACCGGCAACATAGCAATGCCTGGTTTTACTGCACCTAAATTGGTGTGGTTAAAAGAGTTTGAGCCAGAAAATTTTGCAAAAGTAGCCAAAGTATTATTACCAAAAGACTACCTACGCTTTTTAATGACCGGCGATTTTGCATCAGATATGTCTGACTCTGCAGGCACATTATGGCTAGACGTAGAAAAAAGAGCATGGTCGCAAAAAATGCTTAGTGCTTGCGACTTAACAGAGCAACACATGCCTACTCTTTTTGAAGGCACACAAATTACAGGCAAATTAACAGCCCAAGTTGCTGCTAAATGGGGAATGGAGCAAGTACCTGTTGTTGCAGGCGGTGGCGATAATGCCGCAGGCGCTGCCGGTGTTGGCGTAGTAAAGCCAAAACAAGCGTTTTTATCATTAGGTACTTCGGGCGTTTACTTTGTTGCCAACGAAAAATACCTGCCTAACCCAGAAGGAGCTGTACATACTTTTTGTCATTGCATTGAAAACACCTGGCACCAAATGTCAGTGGTGTTAAGCGCAGCAAGCTGTTTAACCTGGGTCACTAAATTAACTGGTTTTGAAAACGAAAGTGCATTGCTTGAACAAGTAAGTAAATGCGACTTTAGCAAACCAAGCTCAGTGATATTTTTGCCTTATTTAACTGGCGAACGTACGCCGCATAATAACCCCGATGCCAAAGGCGTGTTTTTTGGTTTAGACAGTGATACCGATGCAGCAGCCCTTGGCCGCGCAGTACTCGAGGGCGTTGCTTTTGCCTTTGCCGATGGCCAACAAGTACTGCTTGATGCCGGCGCACAAATTGACGATGTAACCGTTATTGGTGGTGGCGCTAAAAGCCCACTGTGGGGAAAAATCATCGCAAGCGTACTTAACCGCCCCCTAATTTACCGAGAAGGCTCAGAAGTTGGTCCCGCATTTGGCGCTGCAAGACTTGCCCGAATAGCAGTAACACAACTCTCTGCACAACAAGTGTGTGTTAACGGCAAAATTACGCAAACCATTGAGCCAGACCCAATCATGCAAGACTTTTACGCACAGCAATACACAACATACAAAGCACTTTATCAAAGTGTAAAAACATACTTTTAATACACTATTATAAAATTAATGGAGCACATTATGAGCGAGCAATTTTTTACAAACGTTGAAAAAATTAAATTTGAGGGTGAAAACTCTAAAAACCCATTTGCATTTCGTTACTACGACGAAAACCAAGTAGTGCTTGGCAAAACAATGAAAGAGCACCTTCGTTTTGCAGCTTGTTACTGGCATAACTTTTGTTCTACAGGGTTTGATATTTTTGGTGAAGGTACGTTTGACCGTCCTTGGATCCAACCTGTGGGCAACCAATTAGAACTTGCTGAACAAAAAGTAAAAGTAGCCTTTGAATTTTATGAAAAATTAGGCGTTCCTTACTTTTGTTTTCATGATGTTGATATTGCACCTGAAGGCAAAACACTACAAGAAAGCCACGATAACGTAACGCACATAGCAAACATTTTCGAAAAAGAAATGCAGCGTACAGGTGTAAAACTACTGTGGGGTACTGCTAACTTATTCTCGAATCAACGTTTTTGTGCCGGTGGTGCAACAAACCCTAATCCTAATACGTATGCATATGCAGCAGCACAAGTTAAACATGCAATGGAAATTACGCATCGTTTAGGCGGCGAAAACTACGTACTGTGGGGTGGTCGTGAAGGTTACGACACACTACTAAATACAGACCTTGCGCAAGAAAGCGAACAGTACGCACGCTTTTTGAAAATGGTTGTAGAGCACAAGAAAAAAATTGGTTTTAAAGGCACATTATTAATTGAGCCAAAACCACAAGAGCCAACTAAGCACCAGTACGATTACGATACAGCAACGGTTGCAGGCTTTTTATACAAGCACGGCTTACAAGACGAAATTAAAGTAAACATTGAAGCAAACCACGCAACACTTGCGGGTCATAGTTTCCATCACGAAATTGCAGTTGCTTGCGCAGAAGGCATTATGGGTAGTATTGACGCTAACCGTGGCGACATGCAAAACGGTTGGGATACAGACCAATTTCCTAACGACGTAGCTGAGTGCACACTTGTTGTTTACGAAATTTTAAAAATGGGTGGCTTTACAACGGGCGGCTTTAACTTTGACACTAAACTTCGTCGTCAATCGTGTGAACGCGATGACTTATTCATTGGTCACATTGGCGGTATGGATACGATGGCTAAAGCATTACTCAATGCAGCAGCAATGATTGAAGGTGGCGAGCTGTCTGACTTTGTTGAAAAACGTTACGCAGGCTGGAAAGAAGACCTAGGTCAAAGCATTCTAAATGGTGAGCAATCACTTGAAAGCCTTTCAGCCTTAGTACACGAGAACAACATCGATCCTAAGCAAGTTTCTGGTCGCCAAGAACTGCTTGAGAATATTGTTAACCGCTACGTATAAGGACATCGCCTCGGTTATAAAGCCGAGGCGTACATCATTATGAACTTGTTAGAACAACTCAAAAAAGTAACCACTGTCGTTGCCGACAGTGGCGATGTAGAGTCAATCAAAGCTCTACAACCGGTTGATGCAACAACCAACCCTTCGTTAATTTTACAAGCTGCAAAATTACCTCAGTATAAACATTTAATTAGTGATGCTATAAGCAAAGCTGGCAACAACGTTGACGCTATTTGCGACCAACTTATTGTTAACTTTGGCTGTGAAATACTAAAGGTAATACCTGGGCGTATATCAAGCGAAGTAGATGCGCGTTTATCGTTTGACACCAAAGCAAGTATTGCCAAAGGGCGTAAGCTTATTTCGCTTTACGAGCAAGCGGGTATTTCAAAAGACCGCGTACTTATTAAACTTGCTTCAACATGGGAAGGCATTAAAGCCGCCGAACAGTTAGAAAAAGAAGGTATTAAGTGTAACTTAACACTACTTTTTTCGATGGCTCAAGCCATTGCATGCGCACAAGCTAATGTAACGCTTATATCTCCGTTTGTTGGGCGTATTCTTGATTGGTACAAAGCCCGCGATAATAAAGAATACACTCCAAGCGAAGATCCTGGTGTGCAGTCGGTTACAGGTATTTATCAGTACTACAAAAAGTACGATTATAAAACCGTGGTAATGGGCGCAAGCTTTAGAAACACTGAAGAAATAATCGAACTTGCTGGCTGCGATTTACTGACTATCTCGCCATCATTACTCAATGATTTACAAAGCCAAGAAGGTACTCTGGTTACTAAGCTTGACGCTGCAAATATTGCCAAAGCACCGCAAAGTGACATAACCCCACTCACCCACGAGCAATTTTTATGGCAGCACAACGAAGATCCAATGGCCAGCGAAAAGCTCGGTGAAGGTATTCGTAACTTTGCCAAAGATCAGCGTATTTTGGCTAAATTGGTTGAAGACTTACTAAACTAATTTCCCTCAAGCCTGCTACATAACGTGCGGGCTTTTTTAATTTTATTTGAGGTAATACATGACTCAACTTTCTTCTTCTCGTGCGCCTTTTGCTAATGCCATTCGTGCACTCAGTATGGATGCGGTACAGCAAGCAAACTCAGGGCATCCGGGCGCACCTATGGGTATGGCCGATATAGCCGAAGTACTGTGGAACGATTTTTTAAACCACAATCCAACCGATCCAAATTGGCCAAACCGAGACCGCTTTGTACTTAGTAACGGTCACGGATCTATGCTTATTTATTCTTTATTGCATTTAAGCGGGTACGAACTACCACTAAGCGAGCTTAAACAATTTAGACAAATGCATTCAAAAACCCCAGGACACCCTGAATACGGTTATACCCCAGGTGTTGAAACAACAACAGGCCCGCTTGGCGCAGGTTTATCAAATGCCGTAGGTATGGCCATTGCCGAAAAAGCCCTAGCAGCACAATTTAACAAAGAGAGTTTTGATATTGTTGATCATTACACTTACTGTTTTATGGGTGATGGCTGTTTAATGGAAGGCATATCGCACGAAGCATGTTCGCTTGCAGGCACATTAGGCCTGGGTAAACTTATTGCTTTTTGGGACGATAACGGCATATCTATCGACGGACACGTTGAGGGCTGGTTTACCGACGACACCGCTAAACGCTTTGACGCTTACGGCTGGCATGTAATAAAAGATATAGACGGCCACGACCCAGAACAAATTGCCAGCGCCATTGCACAAGCAAAACAAGTGAGCGATAAACCTACTCTACTTTGTTGTAAAACCGTGATTGGTTTTGGCTCGCCAAATAAATCAGGCTCGCACGATTGCCACGGTTCGCCATTAGGTGATGACGAAATAACTGCGGCGCGCAAATTTTTAAACCTACCAAATGAAGCATTTAGTATCAGTGATAATATTTACGCCCATTGGGACGCTAAACAAAGCGGTGACAAAAAACAAAAACAATGGCAACAACTGTTTAGTGACTACACCAAAAGCCACCCTGGGCTTGCCAAAGAATTTGAACGTCGCGTAATTAAACGCACCCTTCCTGAAAGTTTTGAAGCTATTGCAAACGACTACATTGCACAGTGCAACAAAGACGCCGCTAACATTGCCAGCCGAAAAGCCTCGCAAAATACCATTGAAGCCTTTGCCCCGCATTTACCAGAGTTACTGGGTGGCTCTGCCGATTTAGCCGGTTCTAACTTAACGCTGTGGTCTGGCTCTAAAGGCATAAGCGCAGATGACGCCAGCGGTAATTACCTGTTTTATGGCGTGCGCGAGTTTGGTATGAGCGGCATTATGAATGGTATATCACTGCACAGTGGCTTTATTAATTACGGCGCTACATTTTTAATGTTTATGGAATATGCCCGTAACGCAGTAAGAATGTCGGCACTTATGGGTATTCAAAATATATTTGTGTATACCCACGACTCTATAGGCCAAGGTGAAGACGGTCCAACTCACCAACCTATTGAGCAACTAGCCAACCTACGTATGACCCCAAACTTAGTCACATGGCGCCCGTGTGACGCAGTAGAAACTGCAGTATCGTGGAAAAACGCGATACAAAATCAGCAGCAACCTACCGCGCTTATTTTTAGTCGCCAAGGGCTCAACCACCAGCCACGCACCGCTCAGCAAATTAGCGACATAGAAAAAGGCGGCTATATTCTTAGCGAAAGCAATAAAGCGCCTGAGCTTATTTTAATTGCAACGGGTTCTGAAGTTGATTTAGCAATGCAAGCCGCAAAAGAGCTGACAGCACAAGGTGTTGCAGTGCGTGTGGTATCAATGCCAAGCACCACATTGTTTGATCTACAATCAGACGATTACAAGCAAAGTGTATTGCCAAACTCGGTAGCAAACCGTATTGCAATTGAAACATCACACCAAGATTACTGGCTAAAATATGTAGGCTTACAAGGCAAAGTAATTGGTATGAGCACTTTTGGTGAATCGGCGCCAGGTAACGTGTTATTAGAGCATTTTGGCTTTACCACCAAAAATGTAGTGAGCACCGCGCAGGCGTTAATTAAAGCCAACGCTTAATATATTTAGTACGCGTAATGCGCTAAATAATCCAAACTTTATCCAATTAATGCGCTAAGCCTCCCAAAGCTCGGCGCATTTTTACAATTAACCAACAAAGGTGAACTATGAAATACTTACTATTAATTATGCTTTTTAGTGCGAGTACTAGTTTTAACGCATGGGCAAATGACGAGCAAAATGATGAACTAATGCTAACGATTTTTTTAAAACACGACCAATCAAAAAACCTCTCTGAAATAAAAGAAATACTCAATAACGCTAACTTTTACAAACATTTTCCGCCAGAGGGCGCAACGGTAGAATCTTGGAAAGTAATGATGGGCATAGGGCAAGTAGTCACTTTGCGCTTTCCGGCAGCGCTGTTACCAAAAGTAAACTTATCGATTGAACGTTATGGTTGGAAAGCTTACAGCACTGAGTTTTACCCAACTTACGATCTGTACCCAATCGTAAAAGAAGAAATTAAAAAAGCTAGAACGAACAATTAAAAGAGTAACCACAATGACAACTTCACTTATTCAATACACACTAAGTAATGAGGTAAACGACACTATTTCTATTATTAACTACGGTGCCCGGCTTACCAGCTGGGTTACCCATATTGATAATAAAAAACGAAATATTATACTTGGTTATTCTAATATTAATGATTATTTAAACGACACGTTTTACTTAGGCGCTATAGCCGGCCCTTATGCAAACAGGCTAAGTAACGCCCAAATAAACATTGATGATAAAGCCTATGCACTCAATAAAAACGAAGGAGTAAACCAACTTCACGGCGGCCAAAAAGCATTAAGCGACTTGTTTTGGCAGCTCGATTATCATCACAAAAATGCATTAAGTTTAAGTATTACCCTACCCGATGGATACAACGGCTACCCAGGTAAAACTACATTTAACGTGCTGTATACCTTTACCACTAACAGTAAAAGCCACAGTAATCTTGATATTAAATTTACAATTACCAGTAATAAAAAAACCATTGCAGGGCCAACAGCACACCCGTACTTTAATTTAAATGGCATTAATAACAGCGCACAAGGGCATGCATTAAAACTGGCCGGCGCGTATTATACCCCCGTAGATACAAACGCCATTCCCACAGGTTTAATAACGCCTGTAGCAAATACCACTTTTGACTACACAAATGCGCGGGTGCTTAATAAAGCCGATAAACTCGATCATAACTTTGTAACCGAGCAAGTACTTAACCTGCAAACCAATAAGCAACACGCTGAGCTTACAAGCGCCGATACAAAACTAGTGCTGAGTGTATTCTCTAACTACCCTGCCATTCAGGTTTATACAGGGCAGCATTTAAAAACTCCGTTTAATGCATACGACGGTATATGCCTAGAACCCCAATTTTTCCCCGACAGCCCTAATAACCCACACTTCCCATTTAGCTATTTAACACCACAAGTGCCTTTGCAAACGCATATTAGTTACTGCTTAACTAACTTGAAATCTTAATAATAAACCTATCAAAAATAGCTATTTTAAGCGCTTAAAACCAAAAAAGGATCGCTATTAGGCGATCCTTTACGGGAGGTTAAATGTTTTTTACTATTATAAATCGCTTACAAAGCTTTTAAGTTTTAGCTCACGGTCAATTAATAATGGGTAATCGGTGCGCCCTTGCATTGGCCAATCGTTTCGCCAAGTGCGTGCATCGCTTATTCCCCAAAATGTAACGCGGCTTACTTTATCGTCATGCTTTTTAAGTATGTTAAACACGGCTTTATAGCGCTCACCTAACTGGGTGTTTACTTCACTAGGTAAACCATCTGGGTATGGATTAAAGCGCTCTTGTAGCGCAATATCTAACGAAATATCAGCCCCTTGTTCTTCACCTTCAGGGAACGGTAATACCGAAATATCAAGCTCGGTTATCATCACATCAATGCCAGTGGCTGCGTATGCCACAATAGAGTCTTCCATTAACGAAAGCTCTGGGTTATCAAGCGAGTAATGCGCTTGCATACCAATACCATCAATTTGAATACCTTTGCTTTGCAAATTTTTAATAAGCGCAATTGCACCGGCTCTTTTTTCTGGCTTATACAAGTTGTAATCGTTGTAATATAACTTGGCATTAGGTGCTGCCTGTTTAGCGTATTTAAACGCGTATTCTATAAAGTCGTCACCAATAATGGTGCTCCATTTAGATTCACGCAGTGTGCCGTCTTCGTTAAGTGCTTCGTTTACCACGTCCCATGCAAAAATGCGGTTTTTATAGCGCCCTGCAACAGCATTAATATGGTTTTGCATACGCTTAAGTAATGCGTCACGAGTAAGTGGTTCGCCTTGGTCGTCTTCAAAAACCCAGTCAGGAGTTTGCGAATGCCAAACTAATGTATGCCCAACTAACTCTTGGTTGTTCTCTTGTGCGTACTCAACTAACGCATCAGCAGCTTCAAAATCATAGGTTTCAAGCTCTGGGTGTATACGCTCCCACTTCATTGAGTTTTCTGGGGTAAAGGTATTAAATTGCGCTTTAGCTACGTTTAAATCTTCAGGCAAAGCCCCTAACACTTGGTCGCGGCTAATCGCTGTACCTATTTTAAAGTGGTCTTTAAATTGCGCTTTAAGCGTTAATTGCTCCGGCGCTTTTTGCGATTTTAATGTCGGTTTACTTTGCTCTGCTGAGTCATTACAGCCAAGTGCAAGGCTCGACATTCCTAATAAAATAGCAATCGTAAGTTTATTTTTATGCATGATGTACCTGTTGTGTGTTTTTTAGTGTGCAACGTAAACTTAACACCATATAGTCCTTTTGACAACAACGTTTTATTAAAATAGACTGAACAAAAATAACACAGCATACATTCCTTAATCACACACTTTACTAGCAACAAAATTAGCAAGGATACACATGAAAAAAATAACAATAAAACGGCTTCTGTTAATTAGCGTATTTTTCGCCTCATTTATATTCAGCGCCCTAATTCGCGCGGAGCAAACCTGCACTCACGTGCCCATTTGGCATAAATTAAGCTTAACCCTTGAAGGCCCGCACACCAGCGAGCTTGCCACGCCAAACCCCTTTACCGACTACCGCTTAGACGCCACATTTACCAGCCCCACTAACAGGCAATATACAGTACCTGGATATTATGCAGCCGATGCAAACACAGCTCAAACACATGCAACAGCAGGCAACAAATGGCAGGTTTTGTTTTCGCCCAACGAACTTGGCAAATGGCGCTATACACTCTCATTTGTTAAAGGCAGTAATATCGCAAGCATGCCATTAAATACTGTTACAAACGAGCAATCAGCCGGATTTTTTGATAAACAAACAGGCGAGTTTAATGTTACCGCCGCCACTAAGTCATCCAGCAGTAAAGACTTTAAAAGCAAAGGTAAGCTTGAATACGTTAATAAACCTTATTTGCAGTTTAATGGCTCAAAAGAGTACTTTTTAAAAGCAGGTGCTAACAGTCCAGAAGTGCTGCTTGGCTTTTCAGGGTTTGATGCCACTCCCACAAAGCGTAACTACCAAGCGCACATAAAGCATTGGCAAAATAGCGACCCTACATGGCAAACAATCAATACAGAGACTGATAACAGTATTCATCAATCTTCTAAAGGCATTATTGGGCTAATTAATTATTTAGCGTCGCTTAACATTAACGCGTATTACTTTTTAACCATGAACGCCTACGGCGATGGCGACCAAGTTTGGCCATGGCTTAGCAAAACCCAAACCACACGCTACGATGTATCTAAATTAGCTCAGTGGGATATTGTATTTAGCCACATGCAGCAAAAAGGCATAATGACTCACTTTGTAATGAGCGAAACCGAAAACGAATCACTGTTTGAATGGAACGAAAGCCAGCTTAAAAACGACTTTGCTGTTAGTCGCAAAATTTACTATCGCGAGTTATTTGCCCGCTTTGGCTATCATTTAGCAACCACGTGGAATATAGGCGAAGAAAACGGCTGGCAAGATCCAAGCGGCGACGATAAACAACAAAAAGCTAATACCACAAAACAAAGAAAGCAATTTGCCGATTACTTTCAATCACTCACCTACTACCCTGAGCATATTATGATACATAACGGCCCGTCGCTCGACTACCACATTTACGATAAACCAAACGACAACATTTTGGGCTACCCCGCCTACACAGGGGCAAGCTTACAAGGTGAACTTAAAACTAACACCACTTACGGCGATGTTGTAAAGTACCGCCAGCTTACTCAAAACAATCCTCACCCGTGGGTGATCACCATGGACGAAGCCTATATTTATGAGTATGCAAACAATGTAGATACGTGGCGTAAAAGCAATGTGTGGGCCACATTTATGGCAGGTGGCGCAGGTATTGAGTTTTATTTAGGCGGTGGCGGCGACTTAACAGAGCAAGATTTAACGCCATACAAAGATTACTATTTAGTGATGACCAACGCTGTTGCGTTTTTTCAAAAATACGTGCCTTTTACAAAGCTTACACCCACCCCAGAGCTTACCAAAACAGGCTGGGCGTTAAGTGATAACTCAACGTTTTACTTATTTTATTTTAGTAACGCAAGCCAAGCTCAGGTCACATTACCAAAAGCGTGTTACACCCTCGACTGGTTTAACCCACGAACTAACAACTATATAAACGGCAAGCGCTTTTGTGTAAATACCGCAACGAGTACACAACTGGCAACACCACCCAACACACCAAACAACGACTGGGTTTATTTAATTAACCTAAGCGCTAAATAATAAGGATAACAAACATGAATCAATTAACAGTTAAACATTGTGTAACCGGCGTATTACTTACAGCCGCAGCCACCATAGCATTGCCTGTAAACGCAGCAGATAAACCCAAGCAACTTACCTCATCTATAGTGAGTCAAAAAGACGCGCACATTACTCACTACGAAGGCGGTGATTTTCATACTTATTTTTATGGCGATACACCACTTACTAAAGGTGCTATTACGGGCGTTGCGGTTATTAAACCTAATAACGAAATACATCCTGCCCACCAGCATCCCGATGAAGAATACCTAATGATTCTCGAGGGCTCTGGCACGTGGACGCTTAATGGCAAAAGCCAGCCAGCGCATACTGGAGATATTTTATTTGCAGCCCCTAACGACGTACACGGCATTTATAACAACGGCGATGTGCCACTTAAGTTTGTGGTAGTGAGGTATCAAGCTAAGTAGTTTTGAATGGCTTTTTGAGTTTTTTAGTTTTTTAGTGAAATAGACTAAGTGAATTATGCACAAAGAGGTTAAGAGGCGCTTCGCTTTTAGAGGAAAAAAAACAGCCTGATATTAGATCAGGCTGTTTTGTGCTTATTACTATATATTATTTAGTTATGATGAAGTCAAAAGATCTTTGGTGAATATAATTTTAAACTCCTGTCTGTATATAAATTCTAAAACTAACTAAACGTTGAACAAAGTGAGAAATTTCAACTATATCTTCTTATGCTAAATTTTAGTGTTGTTATTTGCTTAATGTATATTCAACTTTACCAGAACTAAAATCCTCTAAAACAGCATGTACGAAATCTTTAGCATCAACAGAAACAAATAAATCCTGTTTTGTTAACTCCCATAAAACTTTCACATTACGAAGTTTTAATTTTTCTCCAGATGGAAAAATAACTCGAGCTTCTGTAGGTTCAATTACATCTTCTTTCTTAACATTACACTCAATTAAATTATCAATAATATTTTTATCAAGCCAGTCACTAATAAATAATACCTCACCACCATCTTCAATAGTTGAATCATATACATTGAAAGATACTTCCATTTCATTAGCTTCAAAAAATTTCTTTGTTTCAGGATCTCGTGCATCAAAAGCAACAGCTAAATGTAAGTATTGTTTTTGATAAATCTCACCGCTTATATCCACAATCTGAATGCATCCATCCCAATCTGAGCCTTCCGGGGGTCTGATTCTTTTTAGACTTATCTCATAGTGATTACAGAAATCAACTACTCCAGATTGAAATCCCTGTGTGGTAACAATTAATCCCTGACTATTTGCGATATCATTAAGTAGCCCTAACATGTTTCGAGCATGGATTAGTGATATTGGTTTAGAATAATATTTACACTCTATAAGTACTTTATGACTAACGCCTGCATATTTATATTCCCAAAAAACATCTATTTGATGTTCTACCCCTGACTTACCTTTAATTTTCTGATCATGCTTAACTTCAAGGTTCTCAACACCTTCTGACTCCAATATAGATTTATATATCTTTTGGGTAAGTAGTTCATAATCTTTTGATGTTTCACAAAGTTCCAAAAGCAATCTCCTTGAACATAACAATATTAGTAAAGGACAATTTCATAACTAATTGATAGCAACTTATCCTAGTCTATTTCCTATATTAGTACTAAACACTATAACGTATTGCTAGTTATTAACTTTAAACTCCGCGTTCTTTTTCTGATGCAATAAACTCATGAGGAACTTCTCTTTTTTCTTTTTGTGATAGTTCTAATAAAGCCGAGGATTTAAATCGCAATCCCATCGTATTGGACACTTTGTTTGGTATTAGGTAATCGTTTATCAAGGCATGCTATTAAGCCACCTCAAAAGGTAATGCTGATTACCCTGCTGCATCATGTATAAACAATTAGAACACACGCAAAAAATAGTCTGTATAAAAATACAGACTATTTAATCCGGGGTTAATTACTTTTAGTTAGGTTTATTATTCAACCAAGGTTACCGATACATCATCCACATAAAAGTCAGCGGTGAGTTCACTTGACTCAACATAAAGTAAAGCGGCGCTTTCCTGCGTTGTAATTGAATGTGTGTAAGTGCCCGAAAGCTGTACCCAGTCACCCGCGTTAACGGTAGTAACGGGTGTAAGCTCAAGGTACTCGGTGCTAGTGTGCTCTATTTGTAGTGTGAGTTTTATTCCTGGCGACACAGTAGTGCTGTCGTCAGATAACTTAACCCACGCAGATACGTTATAGGTTTTATCTGCTGTAAATAAGCCTTTTACATCTTTTTGTAACCCATTCCACGTTTCAGTTCGCCCTTGTACTAAAGCGCTATTATTACCGCTATGAGCTTGGGTTGTTTCAAGAGTTATGCTTGCACTACCACGAGCTTGCCATGAATCAAGTCCGGCTTCAAAGTCGCCATTAGTTAGCAGCTCTGATGAAGGTGCTGGTTCAGCTACTTCAATTAGCTCTTTTAATGCATTAGCAAATCCTTGCAAGGCAGGCTTTGCAGTAAAGTCATTAAAAAATAACAGTGGCCATTCTGTTGTTGGCTCTGGCCAGTTTTGTAACCAACTATCCTCGTCAATTACGCCCCAAATAGTAATGCCACCGCGTTGATCTTCAGGTACCGTTTCTAGGTATGTTTTAACAATATCGTAGTAGTACTGCTTTTGTTCATCTGCTCTTTCACTGGTTAAGTAAGTTAGAGGAATGCCGCCTTCGTTGTTCATACGAACATCTAGCTCGGTAATTTTTACTTTGATTTTAGGGCGAATATCGACCACTTTTTGGAGATGTGCCTGAATGGTTGAAATATCAGGGCTGTTAAGTGAAATATGAGATTGAAACCCTATACCATCAATAGGCACGCCATTGGTTTGAAAGTCGTTAACCATATTGATAACAGCATCTAATTTATCTGCATTCCAAATCAGGTTGTAATCGTTATAGTATAAGTCGGCATCAGGATCGGCCGCTCTTGCTGCTTTATAGGATAACGACAAAAATTCAGCACCTATATTTTCAAACCACACAGATTCGTCAGCGCTGTCGTTTGTGGTTTTTTCACCACGGTATTTACCATTTTCCATAAACGCTTCGTTAACTACATCCCAGCTAACTACCGTATCGTTATCACCTTCTTCTTCAAAATGAGTGGCAACTTGAGTGATATGATTTTCCATCATGGTTATCCAAGCGCTTTTATCACCTTGAAAACTTTGCATCCAAGGTGCAATTTGCGAGTGCCAAACAAAAACATGGCCATGTACCGTGAGTGAGTTGTCTTTGGCGTAGTTAACTAGCTCATCAGAATCATCGTAAAAAAATTCACCTTGGGTTGGTTGTAAATAGGTAGGCTTCATAATGTTTTCAGCAGAGAGCTGATTAAAGTGCTGTTCAATAATCGTTTTAATCTCTGGTCTGTCTATTATGCTGTTACCAAATCCACCCGCAGGAACAGCTACACCAATATTAAAATTAGGTGCTAATGCTTTTAAACTTTGTGCTGTCACTTCGCTGTATTGAACATCGGGTATTTCTTCTGCTGGTACATCGTCTAAAATAAAGCCTGAAAATTCGTCTAGGTAAATAGACTTGTTAATGTTCTCTTCTTTTGAAAAGTGAATTGCCAGCCTAACTAAAGAGTCAGCTTCGGCTGTTGCGGCTGTTAATGTTATTTTTTGCCACTCGCCTGTGAGTGTTTCTTTTACTAGGCTAAGTTGACCATAATCTGGCGCAGGTGTTTGAATCCAAAAATCGGCACTGGTTCCCTCTTCACCTTTGGCCCAAACACTAAACTCGTAATTTTTACCTCCGGTGATAGGAAGGTCTTCATAAGCTATTTCAATTCCCCAAGGGTTGTCACCTAATGTATTAACAATAACCTCAGCTGCTTTGGTGCCTTTGTAAGTACTAACGCCTTCTTGCGATTCAATTATCTCTATAGTAGAGGTAGCGCTTGATTCTTGATCTGGTCTAAATACCCAATTTCCGACGGGCGTTGTTTGCCCTGTAGTGTCTTCTTCAAACCCACCATTTGCTATTTTAGCTGCTATTGGCGCTTCAGGCGCTGGAGTATCAGGGGCTACTACTTCCTGTATGGGTTCAGGCACCGGTGTATCTTTATTATCCCCCCCGCACGCCATTAATAGTGATACTAAGGTCACTAATCCGGTGTTACGAAAAATCGATTTATTCATTTTTTATTCCTTAGACTAAAGCAATAAATGAGTCGTTTATAAACTAGGTGCAGTAAAGCCATTTGAGTGAATAAAATATGATAAGAGTATTTCTACTGCATCATCAAAAGCTATTATTCAATATGACTACAACTAATTAGAAAAACAAACAGTCATTTATATTTATTATTTTAATATCTCTTCAAACGTTAATATTCACCTTGTACAAGGGTACAAATATAAACTTAAAATCATTGAGTTATAGTTAAGGTTTAAATTAAAATTTATTGTTTTATATCGTGTGTGTGAATATGCAATCATAAAATTAACCTAAAACCAACACTGTTATAGTCTAATTAACAATAAGGATCAAGGCTAAAATTTGACCCGTTTCATATTGAGTATGCTTTGAGTTTGATTTGAGTCTGATAAAAATAATTAAATAGAAGGTGTAAGTGATACTTGTGCTTGTATTACTTAGATAAGATCAAGGTTTACCAGCTCATCGCTTAGTAAAATGACTTTTATTTGCCTCCATATAAAAATTTGCAAACAAAAAAGCCGAGTATTTAAAAATACTCGGCTTTGACTACACAATGCGATTTACTTAACTACATCAGCAATTGTTTTAATAACTGGCTTAGGGTTTAAATTACGATCCCATAGTAATGGGTAGTTTGTTCTGTTTGGGATTGGGTAGTCGTTTTTCCACGACATACCATCGTGTAATCCCCAAAAGGTTACGCGGTCTATCTTGTCGCGCTTTGCATAAAACAATTCAAACAAGGCTTTATAACGGGCGTTTAGTTGCGCCTCTACGTCGCTTGGCAAGCCATTTTTGTAAGGGTCGAGGTAGGTTTCAAACTCTTCTAGCTGAAACTGTGGTTTCATCATATCGGTGCCGGTAATTTGCCCTTCTTTTGTTAAAGGCAGCACGTCTATATCAAGCTCGGTGATCATCACTTTTATACCCAGTGCGGCGTATGCGTCAATGGCTTGTTCAATGTATTGCATTTTAGGAAAGTTAAGCCCCCAATGCGCCTGTATGCCAATGCCATCGATTCGAATACCTTCTTTTTGCAGCATTTTGATCATGCGTATAATGCCGTCTCTTTTTTCTGGTCGCCATGCATTAAAGTCGTTGTAGTAAAGCTCTGTATTAGGTGAATACTGCTGGGCGTATTTAAACGCGGCTTTTACCATAGTATCGCCATCGCCTACGCGGTTAACCCACACAGTTGGGCGATAAGAGCCATCATCAGCAATCACTTCGTTAACTACATCCCATGCATCTACTTTGTTTTTATAGCGCCCTGCTACAAGCTCTATGTGTTTACGCATTTGCTCTAATTGCTCTGCTGGGGTATTTGGCTCATTTTTGCTATTTGTAAAAAACCAATCAGGCGTTTGGTTATGCCACACTAAGGTGTGGGCTACGGTAAACATGTTATTTTGCTTAGCAAAATCTATAAACGCATCTGCACCACTAAAATCGATCTTACCTTGCTGCGGGTAAATTACTTCTGCTTTCATGGCGTTTTCTAGGGTGACTGTATTAAATTGCTTAGCAATAATTGACTGCGCGGCTGCGTTTTTGCCTGTCACTATATCTTGGTTTACAGCAACCCCCATTTTAAATGAGTCTGCAAATGTGTTTTTAAGCGCTGGGTCTTGGCTTTGTGCAGCGCTTACGCTTAATGACCCTGCAAGTAAAAGCAGGCTGAGTGTGTGTGTTTTATGCATGTGTGTGCTCCGTTGAATCGTTATTATTTTCGATAAATATCATACAACGAAAAAAATAAATGATATAGTCAAAATGACCATTAATTATAAATTAAACAAACCTGAGTAAACGTCCATGCTAAAAACACACAAAAAAATACTAAGCTTAGTTGTATTAATGCTCTGTTTTAATAAAGCAGCGCTGGCACAACAACCTCAAAACCCGCCTTTGTTAAACGCTGTAAACAACCCAAGCAATGAGCAGTCGCCATTAATAAAGGGCGTAAAACCCACACTTGTTAGTGACAATTTATTATTTTTAGAAGGCCCAACGTGGTCAAGCCAAGACAATGCGTTTTATTTTTCAGAAATGAACTTTGCTAGCTCGCAAGCACTTGGCCCTGATTCGACCATTTATAAATTAGTGCTGCCCAATACCCTCACCACTTATTTAAAACACAGTGGTACAAATGGCCTGTATGCAAAAAGCGGCAACCTTTATAACCTTAACCATAGTACGCAGTCGCTTTCTAAAATTAATATAAAAAGCAAGACCAATACCGTAATAGTTAATAAGTTTGATGGGCTAAGCTTTAGCTCGCCAAACGATATGACTATGCACAGAAATGGCGATATTTACTTTACAGATCCTAACTGGCAAATAGGCGAACGCACTCAACAAATGCCTTATACCGGTGTGTATAAGTTAAGTGATACAGGCGTACTTAGTTTAATTGATGCCACTCTTGAAAAGCCCAACGGTGTTGCACTATCCCCAGATCAGCATACCCTTTATATTGGCGACTTTAGCAACCGCGTAAGCAAATACACTATTGATGAAAACGGTGATATTTCACCACGCGAAGACTTTATTAAAGTAACCTCGCCCGATGGCATAAAAGTAGACTCCGCTGGCAATATTTACGTTAGCAGCCACAAAAAAGGCGTTATTAATATTTATACGCCAGAAGGTGCATTTATCGATAAAATTGAACTGGGCCCTAATGTAACCAACCTTGCCTTTGGTGGTAAAAACCGAAAAACGTTATTAATAACTACCGCTAAGGGGTTATTTACACTTGATGTAAAAATAGCTGGTTTGGCTAATTAATTAAATTAGTTAAGCAACGTATTAAAGAGAAAGTTAAGCATAAAAACCGGTGTAACTTGGTTACACCGGTTTTTATTATCTAGGTTTAGCTGCCTAAGCTTTTACTACTTAGGTTTTTGCTACTTAAGCACCGTTATTTTAATTAAACGTGTTGTTATAAAACTTAAAATTGCCCGATACATGCAGCATAGCTAACATATACAGCGAACCATTGTAGTAACGGTAGTTACCTGTTGGTTGCGATAAAGACCAAAACTCGTTAAAAAATTCATTTGCTTGCCCAGCATTTGTTGAAGCAAGTAACGCTACTGCATTCGCGGCTTTTTGACCTTCGCCTGCACAGCCTTTGTTTTGCGCACCACCGTACGAATACACTTGCTCGTAACAGTTTTTACTGTTGTTTGTTTTTGCATAACTTAAAAAGCCAAGTGCTTTATTAACTGCATTTTTATGCCACGCTTGAGCACCCATTAAATGCGCGTCTAAACCCACATTCATAATTACGCGCCATGCATCAAATTCATACCATTGACCTGGGTTTGCTTGGCCGTTAAAAATGTAGCCAATAACAGGGCTGCCATCTAAGCGCGATAAAAATGTAGGTAAGTTCCAATGCGGATTATCACTTACTTTTGTAAAATGGTTTTTGAGTAAGGTTCTACTTTTTGTGGCTACTTGTCGCCAGTAAGTTTTGTCTGCTTGGTTAGTTACGTTATTAGCAAAGTAGTCGTAAAACGCAGGTATATGGTAAGAAGGGTCTGTTAAGTTATCTAAATAAGGCGAAAAGCGGATTATTTGGTTTTCCATCAGCTTATTTTTAATTGTGTTTAACATGGTAATTGCATCGTTGTAGTAGTTAAACTCCCCCGAATTACCCCAACGAGCGGAGGCATTAAGTAGTGCAAAAGCAAAGTACTCTTCGCCATCCGGAGCGGGGCCTTCATCTACTTTATAAACAAAGCCGTTTTGATTAAGCTTTAGTTTCCACGCGTAAACGCCTTGTTTTTTAGCATCAGGGTGGTTGTCTGGATTTTTTTGATACGCTTTTGCAAAGCGCCATAGGTTATCAAATTCTTCTTGTTTATTAAGCATGACAGCAGCGGTCATTCCCCACGATTGCCCTTCTGTTCTTATATCATCACCCTCGTCAGGGTTAATTGCTTTTATGTAGTGTGCTTTATAAACACCGTTTTCGGTGTACGGGTAGTAAAGTTGTTGTGTATTGTTATAGCCAAACATATTGTCAAAAGTACTATTCACCTTTTGTTGTATGTTTGTTTTACCCATTTCTTGTGCGAGGTTACGGTATGCCCCTGAACTATCAGCGCCTACACTCGATGGGTTATTATTAAATGCAGCAAGTGATTGATAGCTTATTAGTGTTAACAATAAAGTTGTTATTTTAAAAAATACTTTCATGTATATCCTCTTTATTTGAATTATATTAGCGTGCAAATTTAATATAGTCCTTTTGACCATTTGATCAAGAAGTTCTCAAAACTATTTATCTGTTTTATAAACTAAGAGAAATGTGTGAGGTGCTTAAGAAATGCTTAAATATAAAAGGCCGCTTAAAAAAGTAGCCTGAATCGACATGAATTGTGCTAAAAAGCGTATTTATTAGTTATTTATTAATTGCTACTTTTTTAACCCTTTACCCGTTGCAGCCCAATAAATTCCGCCATAAATATGCTCGGTTAAAAACTCACTTTTATACACCGCATTAGTATGTCCAAGGGCTGTATAAAACGAGCGTCCGCCATCGTAATTGTGATACCACGAAATAGGATGAAACGCCCCCATACCCGAGCCTGTTTTGTTATTACCCCAATCAGCAGTTGGGTTGTAACTTTGCTCATCAACGGTGAGTAAGTAGTTTAACTTAGTGAGCTCTGGCCCAAACTCGTACCACTCGTCTGTCCAAAGCATCTCCGGCGGCATATGGTTTAAGCCAATAAAGCGAGTATTAGGCACTTTACTTAATACACCAGTTTGAATAACAGGATGAATATTAAAGGTGCGCCCCACCAGCTTTTGGTACCAAGGCCAATCGTATTCGGTATCTGATGCGCTATGAATGCCAACAAAGCCTTTGCCTGCTTTTACAAATCGCTCAAGCGCGGCTTGCTCTTTTGGGTTTAAAATATCGCCCGTGGTTGATAAAAATACCACTACATCAACATTTTTTAAGTAATCGTCGTTAAAATAATGGCTTTCTTCGTGCCAAATTAAGTTAAAAAAGTGCTTATCGGCTAAGCCTTCTAGCGCTTTAACGCCTTCGGTTTGCGACTTATGGTGCCACCCTGCGGTTTTTGTAAATAGCAGAACATTAAATTGCTTTTTAGGGAGGGTATCAAACCCTGTAGCATGACTTTTTTGCACTGTTGCCATACTCAGCGCCAATACAACAAAGCTTAATAGCCAACCTTTATATGCGAATCTAGGTAAAGAAAAAGACATAGTAATCCTATTTAAAATGAACAAACATATTAGCCGTTAGCCGCCCTGTTTGTGGACATGACGAAATATCAGTAGAGGTGTTAAGTAAACTGGTGTGCAGCAAATACCCAGGAAACACAATAAGTCTATTTGGCTTATATTCTATGTGCTTGTAGCACTCAAATTCACTGTGCTGTGTGGTGCAATAACTAGGCTTTGCATTATCTAATTCAAGGTACTTCTGAGCATATGTTAAATACGTGTTTTTGCGCTTTGAGCTTATTGTTTCAAACCCTGTTTTTTTATGTCTAAAAAATCCAGTGCCGCCGTGCGCTCCCTCTCCAAGGTAATGAATAATGGCAATTAGGTTAGGATCGTTGGTATCAAAGTGTGGCAAGGTTTGTATTGGTGATAGCTGCTGCTCCGTTTTAGTAATTAACGATAAGGTATTATCTTTTGGGCATGGGGTGAGTGTTTGCCCAATATTAAATACGTTATAAAACCCCTGTATAAGCGGCTTTAAGTAATCAACCACACATTGCTTTGGCAGCGGCATGCGTAAACCTGGGTATTGAGTGAGTTCGTCAGGTTTAAACTCCCCATTACTTTGAGCAGCATTTTGCGCTAGGTTTATAAGTTTTTGCGGCTCGCTCAGGTAGTTGTCAATTATAATAATTGGCGTTTGCTCTTGCCCTATAAACTCATATTGCGGCTGTAAGTTATTGCCAAGTGTTAGCATAATACTTACTTAGCCTTGCAATAATAATTAATAAAATCAATGTGGCTCGGTAAGCTATCTGCTTTTTTAGCCACATGATTTTTTATTGACTCTAAAAAGCGTTTTAACTCATCATCGCTCATGCTATCTACAATGGGGTGATAATTTTGTGGCATTAGCCCTTGCCCTAACATAACTTGTAACCACGATGCTTCGCCAAATAACTCTTGCTCTACTTTATATACATGCCCACTTTGCTTAAATAGCTCAATGCGTTTGGCAAGTGACTCTGGAATTGGCATGTTTTTACAGTAACGCCAAAAGTCGCTGTCGGTGCGCTGCGTTACGTAGTAATGAAGCACAATAAAGTCGCGAATGTTTTCGGCTTCAAAGCGCATTTTGTTATTAAAGTCATCTTGATAGCACGACTCGATTGCTTTAGTTGGCATGTTTTGCATTAATCTAATAATGCTTTGCTGAATTAAATGAATACTGGTTGATTCAAGCGGCTCAATAAAACCGCTTGCTAAGCCAATAGCCACACAGTTTTTGTTCCAATGTTTACGCCGTGTACCGGTGCGGTATTTAATAACGCGCGGCTCATTAATAGGTTTGCCTTCTACGTTATTGAGGAGCGCTGTTTTGGCCTCATCATCGCTCATGTATTTACTACAAAACACTAAGCCATTACCACGACGGCTTTGCAGCGGTATTTGCCACTGCCAACCACATTTATGTGCCATTGCACGCGTATATGGCACTATTGGGCTTACTAATTCGGTTTGTATTGCCACTGCGCTGTCGCACGGGAGCCAATGGCTCCAATCTTCGTATCCGGTGTGTAGCGCTTGCTCTATTAATAAACCTTTAAAGCCGGTGCAATCTATAAATAAATCACCCTCAATAATTTGCCCGTCACCTAAAGTAAGCGATTTTATAAAGCCATTAGTGGGCTCTAAATTAACTTTACTTATCATGCCTTCTATACGTTTAGCGCCGTTTTGCTCTGCAAAATTTCGTAAAAACTTAGCGTACAAACCGGCATCTAACTGATAAGCATGGTTACGGTCTTGATTCGGTACTACGGCAAATTTACCCAAGCGACTTGCTACGTGCTCTGTGCAATAGTCGCCAATATCGGCTGCAACACCTTGTTGCATACCTTTTAGCCAAAAGTGCTGAAAACCTGCAGCCCAACAGCCTTGCCCAACATAACCAAATGAGTGAAAGTAGCTTTGTTGGTTTTGTTTCCAACCCTCAAACGATATGCCTAATTTGAACGTGGCGTTAGTGGCTGCCATAAATTCTGATTCGCTGATTTTTAGTAAATCATGAAATATATGCAGCGTAGGAATAGTTGACTCCCCGACCCCTACGGTAGGAATTAAATCGGATTCAACTAAGCACACTTCAATATTTTTACCTAGTAGCTTTGCCATTGCAGCGCTACACATCCAACCGGCGGTTCCGCCACCTGCTATTACGATTTTTTTAATTGCATTTTGATTCATATTTCAAACCTTACAAGTACGCTTAGCGTCTTAATTTATTTTGTAATTCGGCTCTTAATTTACGCGCTGCAAGCTCATCCATTGGCTTTGCTAAAATAGCCTGTGCAGGCTCTGGGATGTGAGTAAATTCGTTATCGGAAAATACGTAGTAATTAAACAAACGTTGCCATGCTGCGCGCTCATGCTTTGGTAAATTACGTATGTTTAAAATAGCAAGGTGCAACGCATTAGTAGGCTGACCATAAACCGCAGGCGTATTTTTAAACCAATAATTAAACAGTATATTTAAGCTACCAAGCCCCTCTACTTGGTGCCACCACATGCTGGGCAATATAAGGGCATCGCCGGCTTCAAGATCAACGGTAATTGCCGCTTTTATTGCCTGCTCAAACTTAGGAAACTGCTCAAAGTTAGGTGCAGTTGTAGTGGTTAAGCTTATTGGCTGACCACCGGGTGCTTTATCAAGCGGACCTATATATAGATTGTCTATTTGATCGGGGGCAAATAAAGTAAAACGCCTTTTACCTGCAACGCAACATGCTAAATTTTGCGCTACGTCGTAATGTGCTGGTACGGTAACTTTTCCGCCTGCCCATACATTAAATAAACAGCCTTCGTTTAATGCGTTAACGTGGCAGTGATTAACCAAACCAGGTAAGCACTGTGCAATGCTAGTAGAGCCAATGTATAAAGTGTCGGCTTGTGGGTTATTTCCACTTTGCATTATTTGCTCAAGCGCACTAATAAATGCCGCTTGTTGATTAGTAAAGTTAAAACTGCTCATATCAGGGTTATACCCTACAACCCCGCTTTGACTGGCGGGTATTGTGCAAGTGTTAACTAAAAAACCTTCGTAAAACGGTGTTAAATAATCAATTGCAGCTGCATCAGATTTTTTAGCGGCAATAACGAGGGGCCAATCGCTTACAAACCCTTTTAGTACAATAGGCACAGGCGAGTTTAAAAACTCTTTGGGCAACGTGCTGGGAGTTAAGCCATTAAGCGTTTGAATTTTATTTTCTAAATTTTCCATAGTTAAGCACTTACACAGCGTGCTTTTGTAGCATAAGTTGCTCGTTTTTAAGCGCGACTAAATCACGTACATGTACTTGCGAGGCAATGACCATGTATATACACGCTAAATACCCTTGCGAGTGCAGCTGCGCAATTGCATCGCTACTTAGTTGGTTAAGCGTGTCTTCGTTTATGGTGTAAAAGCCGAGTAAGTTATGTTTAAGCCCGTTTACTAAATCAAGCTCTAGGGATACCGACTCAAGTAAACCATGTTTAATTAAGGTTTTAATAAAGGGCTGGTTTTGTTGTAAACCATGATGCAGGTTGTCGAGCACATTTATTACGTTTTCGAGGTAATCGCTATTCCCGCCGTGTTCTAAAAATAAGTTAATACCCTGCTTTGTTGATACTTTTGGCGAGTCTAAATCAATGCTAAGCATGCGCTCTTGCGTTGCTACACCGTTTTGCATTGTATTTTGAGTAGCAATAGCAAAAGGCAGTCGCTGCATACTTAACGGAATGTAGTGTGCTTGCCATTGCTGGTTTACTAAAAATAAATTTTCGTCTTTATTTATGCCGTACAAACACACCGACGAAAATGTATTTGTTGTATCGTCTTTGGTAAAAAATATTGGGTAATGTGCTTGAGCGACTCTAAATTCGCTCACAAATGTTTCGCTATACCAAACCCCGTCACCTAAGTGTGTGCTGCGTGCAGGGTTTATTTTTAAATGCTGATGTTCAACATTATTTAATAATGCATGATTGGCCATGGATTGTGTGCTCCAATTGTTGTTGTGTGCCTTTACTTACTGTTACGAGTTAAATGTAACAAATAAGTTAAATTCATATTGACTATAACAGCTGGGTATTATTATTACTAGGTTAATTTAGGCAAATAAAAAGCCGCAAAATGCGGCTTTTATAAGGTTGCTACAAGGGTGATTTATTAAAAATTATAACGAACACCTAAACCGTAACGAGAGCCAGTTTGAGTGATGTTATAAATCAGCTCTTGCTTGCGCCCGTACGATGTTACGTACTCATCAGTAATGTTTATACCTTCAATAAATACGGTAAGTCCCTCTACTGCCGGTACTTCGTAACTTACGTTAAAGTCTATTTGGTAATACTCATCGGTGTAAATTGGTGCGGTTAAATCGCCATTTACACGACGCTCATTTAAAAACGAGTCGCGCCAGTTATACGCAATACGCGCTTGTAAGCCTTCTTTATCGTAAAAGAACACCACGTTTGCCGTGTCACTTAACCCTACTAGTGCTTCTGTATCCTCTAGTGAGTCGTTGTCGTATTCAAGGCCTGAGTCAACCATAGTGTAGTTAAAAATACCACCAAAGCCTGACTCACCAAATAAGTGCTGAATATTAAATTCAAAGCCATCAATAGTGTATTCTTGGTCGCCATTTACAGGCACGTTTATTCTAAAATTAATTGGATCATCTGAGTTTGGGTCACCAACAATTGTGCCACCGTCTAACTCACCATCTTCATCAAAATTAGGCTGCACATTTGGATCATCAGCAAAGTTTTCAAAAATGTAATTTCTGATGTCTTCGTTAGATGCATTACCACCTAGTGCACTTGATGCAGCTCTAAATTTTTCACCATTTAATGGGTCATATAAGTTAAATATATTTGAGTCGATAGTGCCTGTAGTAATCCAATTTGTTACGTCTTTTTTAAAGTAACCAAACGAAATATAACTTCCTTCGTCGTAATACCATTCACTTGATAAATCGTAGTTAATTGATTCAAGCGGTTTAAGACCTGGATTACCAGAGCCACCCGAATAACCACTTAAACTACCACCGGTATTAATAGTTGTACCGCCTTGCAGCTGACCGTAGCCCGCTCTTGAAATAGTTTTACTCGCTGCTGCACGTATCATTACATCTTCAACAACTTCAATATTAAAGTTAATATTAGGTAGGAATTGACTGTAATCTGCCGATTGGCTTAGCGTTTCAATACCAGTAACACCGGTTACTGATGTGGCTGTATCTTCGTTCCACTCTACGCGGCTGTAACCGGGTGCGGTTGCTTTAGAAAATACGTCTGTTTTTTCGTAGCGTAAGCCAATTTGCAGGTCGAAGAACATGCCGCTCAATTCACCTTTGTAGTTTACTTGTGCAAAAGCAGACTGCGTTTTTTCTTCAGTAAAGCGGTTTGTTGCTGCATCCCAATCGGTTGAAGCACAAAATTGTCCTTCGCCGTTTGGTCCTGCCGCTGCGCCGTCGGCTGCTTTACAATCACCATAAAGGTTATCTACGTTGGCAATAGGATCTGCGTACTCTGCTGCATTTACAATCGCATCAAAGTCGGCAAAAAAGATTGTATTAAATAAATCGTATTCGCCTTGTGTTGCAGTGCCTTCAAAGTTACCCGCTTTAGCTTGAAACTTATCTAAAATAGTATCTTGGCGCCAATCGATATCAGCAAAGTCGCCCTCAACACCAACCCCACCCCAATCTGGGCGCTGCACTTGTGTATGACGATAATGGTTGTTTACTTTATTAACTGCAACACCAAAATCAATACTTAAACTGTCGTCTAAGAAGTACTTACCTGAGATTTGTGTTTGATCGATTTCTGAATCGTATTTGTCGTTTGCAAACCAGCTACCCGATAAACGCATGGTTTCTGGGGTAAAATTTTCAATGTTACCAATAGCAATACCGGGTAAGTCGCCGGTTAAATCAAGCCCGGTACGTGAACGTGTGTACGATGGTAACTGAATATTGTTACGTGTACCGTGGCGTGGATCAGTTGCTTTCATTGAGGCTTTTGAACTGTGGTGATCAAACTCTAGGTTAAGCTGATCAGACACTGTCCACTCTAAATTAAAGCCTAATGAATCTGTTTTTTCTTCGCGACCCCAAGAACCTACCGTAAGCGACGTATCGCGGAAATCGGCATCACTTTGAATGTCATAAATTTCTGAGTAAATAAGTGGATACGCGTTAGGCTCGCCCGCCCAAACAGATTCACTTCTGTCGCCAGCGTAGTTAAACCATACTGAGGCATCCGTATGCTGCTCTTCAATAGTTGTTTTAAAGCCGGTGTAATCAAGGGTTGCTGTAATGTTTTCAACAGGCTGATATTGAAATACTAACTGCCCATTTACACGTTCACGTTGGCGCTCTTCAAACACATAACGTGGTTGTTGCGGGTTTGAGTAAATACCTGATGTAGGCCTGTTTGCTCCGCCCTCTGCGCCTGCAGGTACACCGCCCCACCCTGTATTTGTGTAATCAGATGCTCTGTAACCTTGATCTTGAATAAACTGTTGCATACCGCTTTCACGGTCTTGGTAGCTACCTGAAATCGAGATACCAAACTTGTCATCTCCAAATGTTTGCGAATATAAACCGCTTACCTCTGGTGTAATGCTACCCTCGTCGGTTGATTGATCGTCTACAGCTTTTACGCCAAATGATGCTTTTATACCTGGACTATTTAAAGGTCTATTTGTTGTTAAGTTTATAGTTGCGCCAATACCACCTGAGGTAACACTTGCGTCTGATGTTTTATAAACTTGTACGCCCGATACGCTTTCAGATGCGACATTTGCAAAATCAAATGTGCGGTCACCTGTTGTATTAGGAAGTTGACGGCCATTAATAGTAATTAAGTTATTAGCAGGTCCAAATCCACGGACTGTTACGCGGCTACCTTCACCGCCCGCTCTATCAATTGATACACCGGTAATACGTTGTAACGATTCAGCAAGATTGGTATCAGGAAATTTCCCCATATCCTCAGCCGAAATTGCATCGACAATACCAGAAGAATCGCGTTTAACATCCATAGAGCGTTGCAATGAACCTCTAATGCCGGTTACTTGTATTATTTCTACATCTTCATCGGCAACAGTTTCGGCAGCGTAGCTTTGGTGAGGAAGCGTAACGGTACCCATTGCAGCGAGTATGGCTGTTGAAATTATCTTTTTCTTAAACATCATGATGCCTTTTTCTTATTTAATTATTATTGACGTACTGCAAGACTTTAAGAATTACTCGAAACATAATTGTAAACTATTTGTTTCATTTTACGGTCAATAAATAATTATTGTGTGTGTATGTTTTAAACGTTTTACAAAGACCACAACCAGTTTTAAACATGTGCTACTTAACTAAAAACCGTTAAATAACAGCACGTTTATGCTAATTCTTTGTGCTAATTTTTTGCTTTAAAATATTTTCATTTTGTCATATGTCCTCAGCTTCCTCTTATTTTGACCATTAACAATAAAAATTAATGGTCATATTGACTATATCTTTTTTATGCAAATAAAAGCCGTAGCGGTGCTTACGAAGATAATTTGCATTGTTTGTAACTATTTTTACTAAGCGTGTTCATATGGGCTTATTGTCTGAATTTTTCCGTTTGAGTCGTGTTCGAGCTTAGCCATTTTCATACTGCGTAAATGGGTTTGCCCGCCCGACAACGTGCTGTCGTGATAAAATAAAAACCAATCACCATTGTGTTTAACAATTGAGTGATGCGTGGTCCAACCTAGTACTGGGTTTAAAATAACGCCCTGATAGGTAAATGGTCCGTATGGGTTATCGCCTGTTGCGTATACAATTTTGTGCGTATCGCCCGTTGAGTACGAAAAGTAATAAACACCGTTGTGTTTGTGTACCCAAGGGCCTTCAAAAAAGCGGCGGTTATTATCGCACACTGTAATTGGCGAGCCGCTTTCATCGAGTACAACAACTTCTTTTACGTCTTCGCTTAGGCTGATCATATCTTCAGATAATCTTGCTACACGCGCAGGGATTGCAGGTTCACCATTTTTGGGATAGGTGTCTTCATTGTTAAATTCGCTCGTTTGCCAATTTTGTAATTGCCCGCCCCACAAGCCACCAAAATACAAATAATGGCTTGAGTCGTCATCTTCAAATACAGCTGGGTCGATACTAAACGTCCCTTGAATGTAATCATCTTCTGCTTTGAATGGACCTGTTGGGCTGTCACTTTTTGCAACGCCAATTCTGAAAATACCTTGCTGATCGCGCGCCGGAAAATAAAGGTAATACTGACCAAGTTTATGCGCTGCATCGGGTGCCCACATTTGCTTGCTTGCCCATTTTACGTCATCTACACAAAGTGCTACGCCATGGTCAATGGCTTTGCCTGAGCTTTCGTCAAGGGAAAACACATGGTAGTCGCGCATTGCAAAGTGGTCGCCGTTATCATTAATTTCATTTTTTGATTCAATGTCGTGCGATGGATAAATATACACTTTGCCGTTAAACACATGCGCAGACGGATCGGCGGTATACATGTGATCAACTAACACATTATGATTTTGTATTAACGAGTTGGCTCGTTGTAGGTCTTTTAACTGTTTAAGTTCAGCGTCACTTAATCCATTAGATGGGGGTGCTGCTTGTGCTGTATTTTGCATTTTTACTCCTAGTATTGCCTGCCCACTTTGTACTTTTAAAAGGTGCAAAGTGGGCTGCTAAATTAGTTTATGGTTTTGTTATCAGCCAGCTGCGTTTGAATGCGCTTTACTTCAGGCTCGGTAAGTTTGTAACGTGTTATAAAAATTAAACATGCCACGGTACAAATTACTGGAATGCCAGCAAAGGCGAGTAAAATGCCTGATAACGTGTGTTCTGATTGTTCTTGATTAGGCACGTATGCGTACCCTGATAATATCCAGCCAGCAATCGCACCGCCGATTGCAAAGCCTAATTTTATTGCTAATAAATGCCCCGAAAACGTAACTGCAGTTAATCTACGGCCAATTTTTAATGCGCCGTAATCAACCGTATCTGCCACCATTGAGAACATGATTGGGGTAATTATCATGTGAGCAAAGTTAGCAATAAAGTAGACAATAAAAATGGTGACTATGGCGTCGCTCTCAAGTACGTAAAACATGCTGTGAGAAATAATTACGACAACTAAAGCGACTATAAATAGCGTTTTCTTTTCAATAAATTTGGTTAAAAAGTTGGTAGACACAGCGCCGAGTACTGAGCCAATTGCTGAGAGTGTTAAAAAGTTAGAAGTAAGTGAGGCTTCTCCTACGTAGTACTTAATATAGTGCGGTGCTACTGAGGCTCTAACGCCAATTAATATTAATGTTGCTAGGCTTATAACGGCTATAACAACCCATTGATCGTTTTTAAATAAGCTTAAAAATTCAAGGAAAGCATTCTTTTTACTTTGCGCGGGTTTAACTTGTTTGGTTTCTTTGGTCATTTTAAAACACAGTAAAAAACAAGTCGCAGCAAGTCCGCCTAAAAACACCATTGCTAGCGGGTAACCTACTACATCGTCACCGTCGCCAAAAAAAGCAACCAGCTTAGGCAGCGCCCATACAATTACAAGCAGCGCTGCCATTGCCATTGCAAATCGGTATGACTGAAGCGATGCACGCTCTTTAGGGTCGTTTGTCATTACTGCGCCAAGTGCGCCGTACGGTATATTAATGGCGGTATAACACGTCATTAAAAGCCCGTAAGTAAAGTAAGCATATATAAGCTTGCCCGTAGAATCAAAATCTGGAGTTATGAATGCTAAACAAGCAAACACACCGTAAGGCACGGCTAAAAATAATATATATGGTCGGTAAGAGCCCCAACGGCTGCGCGTTCTATCGGCAATACTGCCCATTATTGGATCGGTAATTCCATCAAATAAACGAACCGCTAATAATAAGGTACCCGCAGCGGCTGCAGATAAACCGTAAACATCGGTATAAAATATCAACATAAAGTTAGCGACCATTTGAAATACAATATTACTGGCTGTATCACCAAGGCCGTACCCTATTTTTTCTTTAATTGTGAGTGTGTGTTTTGTGTTGTTCATGTGTGCTCAATTTTCAATGCAAATCGATATAGTCAAAAATACTATATGCATTTTTAGCGCATGTAAACATTTATGTTACATTTTTAATTTGCTAGTAATGTATTTAATACACGACGCTAATTAGCCGTTAAATTTACTAACATACAAAGGTATTATCCGTTCAATAAAAAACCAATACCAAACCAAAGTCGAATATCGGCGTGAACGCGTAAAAACAGGTACAGTTTATGAAGTGAGTAATTAAATAGATGTGATTGTTTTAAATAGGAATTATAAAAGTTTTTTATTTGCGCTTTACCCACCTTTTATATACCCTTAATAGTCTTTATAACAATATCTACGTATAGCTTTGGCTGAGTAATTTATGCACTATAAAACATCAAGCATTTCTAACAACATCGACGAAGAATCGATTCCTGATGACTGTATTAGTAATCTAACCGTAGATAATATTGTATTTGCTATTCATGAAGGTAAATTAAAGGTGTTGCTGGTTAAATATAACCGCGGCCTTGCAACAAGCCAGTGGGGTTTAATTGGTCATTGGGTTCGAAAGAATGAAAACCTAGATTCAGCCGCACTTCGTGTCGTTAAAAGTACAACCGGTGTTGAAAACCTGTATTTAGATCAGTTAGGTGCATTTGGTAACGTAGACCGCTACCCTGCTAGACGTATTATTACTATTGTTTATTATTCGCTCGTTCGCTTTGAAGAAACCAACCTTGTGAGTGGCGACAATGCTTTAGAGTGTGAATGGTTTGATGTAAATAATGTGCCAGCTTTAATGTTTGACCACGCCGATATTTTAAAAAGCGGCTTAGATTATTTACGCTATAAAGTAAGACACGAGCCTATTGGTTTTAGCCTACTCCCAGAAAAATTTACCCTGCTTGAGCTACAAGGAATTTACGAGTCGATTTTAAATAAATCACTCGATAAGCCTAACTTTAGACGTAAGTTTCAAAAAATGAACTTATTGATAAACTGCAAAGAAAAACAAACAAATGTAGCTCACAGAGCCGCAACGCTTTATCGTTTTGACATAAACGTGTACGAAAAATTAAGAGAGTTTGGTTTTACGTTTGAGTTTTAATTGCTTAAAAACCTTATTGTTTTGAGGTTTACTCTTTATGAACTAACTGCATATTGCTAAAGTGTATGCGTTACTTACAATTTATTCCCATTATCAATGCACACTAATCAAAAAGGAGCTTTTTACTTGAAACTTACGCCGCCCTAGGTAACCACTCCCCTTTTTCATCAGCACGTTACGTGCAACCTTAATCGCCATCTGCGCGAGAATCACTATTATTTAAATAAAATATTCCCCTATACTTTGGGAAACTAACTAATTAGGTTATTTACATGTTTGATCACGTAAAAAGAGATTGGCTCTCTAATGTTCGTGGCGATGTGCTTGCTGGTATTGTTGTGGCGCTTGCCCTAATACCTGAGGCTATTGCCTTTTCTATTATTGCCGGTGTTGATCCAAAAGTGGGTTTGTACGCCTCATTTTGTATCGCCGTTATTATTGCCTTTGTAGGCGGACGCCCAGGAATGATATCGGCGGCTACCGGTGCAATGGCACTATTAATGGTAACGCTAGTTAAAGATCATGGTCTGGAATACTTACTGGTTGCAACCTTGCTTACCGGCGTAATACAAATATTTGCAGGCTTTTTAAAGCTCGGTGAGTTAATGCGATTTGTATCGCGATCTGTTGTTACTGGGTTTGTAAACGCACTGGCTATTTTAATATTTATGGCGCAGTTACCTGAGCTTACCAATGTTACTTGGCATGTTTATGCGATGACCGCAGCGGGCTTAGGTATTATTTACTTATTCCCGTACATTCCAACTATTGGCAAAATTATCCCTTCCCCACTTGTGTGTATTGTTGTAATAACGCTTTTGTGTATTTATTTAGGGCTTGATATAAGAACCGTTGGCGACATGGGCGAACTGCCAGACACCCTGCCTATATTTTTATGGCCCGATGTACCGCTAACACTCGAAACGCTGCAAATTGTTTTACCGTATTCGATTGGTCTTGCGGTTGTGGGCTTACTTGAATCAATGATGACTGCCACTATTGTTGATGACTTAACCGATACCACAAGCGATCGTAATAAAGAGTGTAAAGGTCAAGGTATTGCCAATATTGGCGCAGGTTTATTTGGTGGTATGGCAGGTTGCGCCATGATTGGACAATCAATTATTAACGTTAAATCGGGTGGTCGCGGCAGGCTTTCTACCTTTATTGCAGGTTCATTTTTAATCATCATGGTGGTGTTTTTAGATGAATGGCTACGGTTAATTCCTATGGCTGCATTAGTTGCAGTAATGATTATGGTGTCGATAGGTACATTCTCTTGGACATCAGTTAAAGATTTAAAGAAGAATCCGCTTTCATCAAACGTAGTGATGATTTCCACCGTTATTGTGGTAGTTGCCACGCATAATCTAGCCATTGGCGTTTTAGTTGGCGTATTGCTAGCTACGTTGTTTTTTGCGAACAAAATTGGTCGCTTTATGGTGGTTAAAGCTAACCATGATGAAAGCAACGATAAAATAACTTACGAAGTAGTTGGCCAAGTATTTTTTGCCTCAGCGGAGCAATTTATAGCGTCGTTCGATTTTAAAAATGCGGTTTCTAACGTGGTAATTGATTTAACCCATGCTCATTTTTGGGATATCACCGGTGTATCGTCACTCGATAAGGTGGTTATTAAGTCTAGGCGTGAAGGCGCAACAGTTAATATTATTGGTATGAATAGCGCAACCGAAACCGTAATTGATAAATTTGGTGTGCATAACAACCCTGAAGAAGTCGATAAACTACTTGGCGGACATTAAGGAGAATGTAATGACTAAAATAATTACTTATGTAGATGGCTCAGCCATTACTAAAAATGTAACCGATGCTGCTATTTGGGCTTCAAAAAAGCTCAATAAACCAATTTGTTTTGTGCATACAATTGAAAAAACGCAACAAACTAATATCGGCGACTACTCGGGGAATATTGGGCTTGGCGCGCAATCAACATTGCTTGATGAGATGGTTAAACTTGACGAGCATCGCGGTAAAGTAAATTTAAAAATGGCTGACGAATTATTACGTTCTGTAAGTGAGCATGCTAAATCGGCAGGTATTACTAATTTTGAATTAATAAAACGTCACGGTAACTTACTCAACACCGTTATAGACTTTAAAGACGATACACGCCTTATTGTTATTGGGCAAAATGGTGCGGGACATAGTAATAGTTTTGCAGTGCTGGGCTCACATATAGAAACCTTAGTACGTAATGCTACTCAGCCTATATTACTTATTCCTGAAACATTTAAACAACCTGAATCATTCATGATTGCGTACGATGGTCGAGAAACAGCCGACAAAGCACTGCAACAAGTGATTGATGGCGGATTGCTACATGGCTTACATTGTCATTTAGTGAGTATCAAAAATAACGAAAAAGACCTCGAAGAAAAGTTTATTAACGCGCAGCATAAACTTCTCAGTATGGGGTTTGAAGTGTCAGCAAGCTTTTTAGAAGGCAATATTTTTGACTCGCTAATGCAATACAAAGAGCAAAATAATGTAGAGTTAATTGTAATGGGTGCGTTTGGGCACTCTAAACTAAGGCAGTTTTTTGTAGGTAGTAACACCATTAAAATGCTCGAAAACAGCGATGGGCCAGTGGTTATTTTAAAGTAAGGACCATTTTTAAATAAGGATTGGTTTTAAATAAGTTTTAGAATCCCATACAAAAAGCCTAAAATCACTTAACTGATTTTAGGCTTTTTGTTTTTGGCTTAGTTTTAGTTTTAAATTTAAAGTAAGGTTTAGAGTGGCTTTACTTTTTAGCTTCAAACTTTTCAAATAAAAATTGAATAAACGACGTAACCTTTTGAGCAACAAACTTCCTATGCGGATAAATAGCAAATAAACCAAACTCAAAGGTTTTATAGTCCCGCATAACCTGCACAAGCTTACCCGATGCAATATCGTCTCTCACCACTATTTCAGGAATTAAACCAATACCACCACCCGCTACAACCACCTCTTTTACAGCTTGTGGATTATTAACTGATACTCGCGAGTTTACATTTGCCGTTAATGCCTCGCCACTAGGTGAAACTAGAGGCCAATGGCGACCTATTTTAAAATTGCTATCAATCACCGTGGCGTGTTGTTCAAGCTCGTTAACACTCGCTGGTGCACCAAAACGCTGAATATAATCGGCTGATGCACATAAAATTAAGGGGTAACTGGTAATTTGCCGCGCAATTAAATTAGAGTCAGACACACTGCCAATTCTAATTGCTAAATCAACCCCCTCTTCTAGCAAATCAATTGTTTTGTCTGAAAGCACTAGATCAATACTTAAATCAGGATAACGGCTCAGTAACTCAGGCATTAACGGCGCAAGGTTTGATTCACCAAACGAAACCGGCGCACTCACCCTAAGCTTGCCGCTAGCAAGCGCTGTTTGACCCGATAAGTTATCGAGCATTTCGCTGTAGCTTTCAATTACAGGCACTACGCTTGCGTAATAACTTTGCCCCGCTTCGGTAATCGAAATTCTGCGCGTGGAGCGGTTAAATAATCTAACTCCTAAGTCTTGCTCTACAATGCCCACGTACTTACTAACCAGTGCCTTTGAGAGCCCTAGTCTATCGCCTGCGGCTGTAAAAGAGCCTGTTTCAACAACCGCTATGATTGTTTTAATGCCAATAATAGTATCCATGATTGTCAATATAGCATTGACATTTATTCCTTACTAGCTCGGTTTTTCAAAACGGATAATAGTGAAAGAATAGCGTTATTAAAAACCACTATTCAAATTAAAAAACAGGACAACCCATGAGCAACCTAACGCTATACCGTTTTACTTTATCTGGTCATTCTCATCGTGCAGAGCTATTTACATCGCTTTTAAAGCTTGATGTAAATATGGTTGATGTTGCACTGCAAGACGGCGCACAAAAACAAACTGACTTTCTAAAAATGAATATTTTTGGACAAGTACCGGTACTTAAAAACAACGACGACATTATTAACGATTCAAACGCTATTTTAGTGTACTTAGCACAAAAATTTGATGCTAACAGAACCTGGTACCCTGAAGATGTTACTGTTCAAGCGCACATTCAGCGCTGGTTGAGTGTTGCTGCAGGACTTGTGGCTTCAGGTCCGTGTTCGGCGCGTTTAGTCACTGTATTTGGCGCAGAGCTTGATCATCAAAACGCGATAAACATTGCCCATACATTATTTAAAACAATGGATGCGTACTTGCAAAACCGCGAATACTTAGTAGGTACTCAGCCAACCATTGCCGACATTGCCAACTTTTCGTACATAGCACACGCACCAGAGGGCGGCGTATCACTTGAGCAATACCCAAATATTTTAAGATGGTTAAGCAACATTCGCAAACTTGATGGTTTTATAGCAATGCCTGAAACAAAAGCGGGTTTGCTCGCTTAGTGTTTTAAGTTTTTAATACTATTTTTTAAGAGGCTATTAAGCCTCTTTTTTGTGTGTTTGTTTAAGTGAGATTAGAAGTTTAGTGAATAATATTTATAATTGGCAATAGGTTACGCTATTTGCTATTTGTAGAATTTCATAGGGTATATGGATTTTTCCATTAGAAAGTAAAGAAAATGTCCTCTAATAAAATAGGTATATGCTAGAGGAAGATCTGAATTGAATTTATTCGAGAAAGAATACCGAGATACTCCTATGGGAACATAAGTGACGTGAAACGCTTTTCCGATTTTATTAGAGTTCTAATTAACAAAGGGAAACTAAATCTATATAATTAGAAAGATAAAAACTTTTAAAAATACTTCTGTTCACCATTGTTCCATTTAAGTACGTCGATCATTACAACCCATTTTTTAGCCCGTTTAAGCAGACGTTATATGTTTCTCTAAGGAAGTAGATGAACTTACTCTTTATATGTAGTCAAAATAAACTAAGAAGCCCAACTGCAGAATCCATATTCTCAGATTTACCAAATGTTAATGTTCGCTCTGCAGGATTAAATAATAATGCAGAAATACCTTTAGGCGTTGACGATGTTGTTTGGGCCCATTATATTTTTGTCATGGAGCAAGCACAGATAAAGAAGCTGCGTACATATTTTAAAAAGCATTTAAAAGAACAACGTGTCATATGTTTAAGCATTCCAGATGATTATGAATATATGGAACCAGCTCTAATCAAACTATTTAAACAAAAAGTACCTCAATATATTAATGCTTAAATACATAACAAGTGACTATAAAACTATTTTAAAGCCGATAATTATTACGAGACTTCATACTGCGATAAATAATTTATAGGTATTTTCAATTTTTGATTATATTAAGTAGGTTGTAACAAGCTGGACTCCTCAGAACTTTAATTCTCAAGTTTAGTTACTGTATTTAGAGCTGCATTTCAAAACACTACAGCTCTAAATCAAGTTCATCAACGCCTTTAGCCGGTACGGCGCAGCAAATCAGCGCCAGCTCCGGCTCTATCGGGTAACTTACGTTATCTCGATAAACCACAGCGCCTGCATTTATTTTTACAGCGCAACTGCCGCAGCTGCCGTTTCGACAACCAAACTCAGGTTCTAAACCATGAGCTTCGGCTACATTAAGTATAGTGTTGTCGCCTTTATTCCAGCGCTGTTCAAAGCCCGATTTACTAAACTTAATTACAGTGTTGTCAGCCTCTTCAACGCTAACCTCGTTGCTTTTATTAGGCGCTTCACTTGTGTTAAGTACTTTGCGCTTAATACTGGAGGGTCCAAATGCTTCAGCAAATATGTTTTTGTCCTGCACACCGAGTAATAACAGCTCGTTATATACGTGCTGCATAAACGCTTGCGGTCCGCATAAAAAGAACTCGTAATCATCAAGTGGTAAATAATACCTAAACACATCCGCATTTATGCGCCCTTTTAAATCAAAGCCCTCGTCTTTTAAATTAAAGCTCTCATCTTTTAAATCAAAGCCATCGTCTTGTTTTTCATCAAGCTCAGGCTGCGATAAAAGTGAGTAGTAATCAATTGCGCCGCCACTCGTATCTGCAAGCGTTTTTAGCTCGTTATAAAACGCACGCTGCTGTTTATTTTTAGCACTATGAAAAATATGCAACGGGCGAGTATAGCGGGTTCTTAACCCTTCATGGGTAATGTGTTTAGCCATTGAGATCATCGGTGTAATACCTATTCCGCCACCAATTAATACCGCAGGTTTAGCGCTTGCTGGGTCAATAAAAAACTGCCCTTGTGGGTATTTAGCTAAAATAACGTCGCCTACTTTTACGTTATTATGAAAGTAGTTAGACACCTCGCCACTGAGCTCTTTTTTAATCGATAACCGATAAAATAGTTCATGAGGGCTCGATGACACGGTGTAGGTTCTAATAACAGGTTTACTATTACTGTTATTGCTACTATTTTTACTTGGTATTTGTACGGTTAAGTGCTGCCCAGCTTTAAACGGTAACAAGGTTGTATTGTTATGCCCTTCTAAATAAAAGGAGGTAATTACATCACTTTCTTTAATTATTTTAGTTACTTTTAAAGGGTGCCAAGTATGTTTTAGTTTTTCGGCTTGTTTGTTTTTATCAGCTTCAAGCCATGTGCCTGTCATTTTAGTGTTAGGTGAGTAAGCATCAAATTTAGCACTAAACGGGAGTAAGTTTTTAAGCCACATCCCTTTAGTGAGGGTAAATTTCCAGCCTCGGTCTGCGCCAATAAAGCCTTCAAGCTCTGGGTGCCCGTCCCATAAAATTTCAACGCTGCCGGTAAGCATTAATACATTACCTGTGTCAAAATCAGGAAATAACAAACCTGCTTTTGGGTTTAATAAAAAGTTACCCAAGGTATTAAAAAAATTGTTACCTGCGTAATCAGGAATCGTTAATGTGTTGCCTTCGCGCTTTATAAAGCCCGGCAACCCACCACGGTGAGAAACATCAACACCTTCAATTTTTGGGTTGTTTTTAGCGGTTATAAAACTCGATACAAAAAATGTATCGGTGGTGTCAATTAACACACCAGTTGCGTTATCAAGTGTATTAAATTCAACTTTTTGCAGTGCATTACTTTTAAGTAAAGGGTCTGTGTTGAACACTAAGTCGCGCGTTTGAATATACTGCGGGCAATTTCCAAAGGATTGATCAACACTAAAACTCACCTGATAATCACTAATTACCTCACCTACGCGCACATTTAAACGGTTACGTCTACGCGTGCTTAGCTCAATGCCTAATAAACCAATTGGCGAGCCGGCAATATTTAACGTGTTATGTAAGGGGTCGTTTTTATCAACCGCGTGGGTCATTAATAACGACGAGGGTGTGGGTGAGCTTAAAAAGCCTGACTGCCCTGAAACAATAGATACCCACGGATTAGCGTTTTCATCAACACTGCCTGCAACCACAAATGGTAACTGCTCAAAAAAGGCTTGATGCTGCTCTGGCATAAATGAGCGCACAGCACGTTTGCCAAATGTTGCCATTATTTCTCGTTTACCGAGTTTGTCTTGTATTGCCAGCTCGCCTTCATGAAAAGGTGAAGCATCTATTGAGTTTGTGTTTATCATTTTGCTCGTAATTCGTGTGCATATTTCATGGGTTAAATTTAACGCAATACACAATGAATGATAATGGGTGTTTTATTGACTGATAATGCACAAAACAATGACAATACTTGCACCCTCTTAGTGCCAGACGCGCACCAACATATAACAAAATAGGTTTTATCTTCACTCTAAAAACACATTAAATACTATTTAAACAATAACTTAAAAAACTGGCTGTATTTTTGCAAACATTCTATTAACAAGCCCGTTTTACTTACGGCAAAAATTTAGGTTGTGAGCACAATAGCTATTAGCAACCATCGGCAAAGAAGCCCGCACACAGTTATGCATAATGCGTATTTGTGGCGGGCTTTTTTGTTATTTGTATTTAAACCGTCACTTTAAGGAATGCCCTATGCAAACCTCGCAAAAAATACTCATTATTGGTAATGGTATGGTCGGACACCACTTTGTTGAGCAAATGCGCCAAAGCGATGCCAACGCAGACATTACTGTACTTTGCGGAGAAGCAAATCTTGCATACGATCGCGTGTACTTATCAAGTGTATTTGATGGCAAAACCGCCGCCGATTTAGCACTTACCACTCACGACAACTACAAACAGCTTAATATTAATGTGCATACTAGCCAGTGGGTTGAAGGCATTGATAGAACAGCAAAAATAGTGACCACATTAACAGGTGAGCAATACCCGTACGACAAACTTATATTGGCAACAGGTTCATTTCCGTTTGTGCCGCCTATAAAAGGTAACGACCAACTTCATTGTTTGGTGTATCGCACATTAGAAGATTTAGAACAAATAAAAGCCAGTGCGGCTGTAAGTAAAAGCGGTGTTGTTATTGGCGGTGGTTTGTTGGGGCTTGAAGCTGCAAATGCCATTAAGCAACTGGGGCTTGATACCCACGTAGTTGAATTTGCACCACAACTTATGGCTGTTCAACTCGACGGGCAAGGCGGTACGCTACTAAAAAATAAAATAGAAAAACTTGGCGTAACGGTACATACATCAAAGGCAACCAGCGAAATAGTAAAAGGCGAAACGAGTCGCTTTAGATTAAATTTTTCGGACGAAACATTTTTAGAAACAGACCTAATTTTATTCTCTGCCGGTATTCGCCCGTATGATCAGCTAGCTAAAATTGCTAATTTAGAGCTTGGTGAACGCGGCGGTATTATTATTAATAACCAATGCCAAACGTCAGATCCTGATATTTTAGCCATTGGTGAATGTGCCCTGTGGGACAAAAAACTATTTGGTTTAGTTGCACCGGGTTACAACATGGCGCGCGTTGCAGCGAGCCAGTTAAGTGGTGGCGAGCTTGAGTTTTTAGGTGCTGATATGAGCACAAAGCTTAAGTTGTTAGGCGTAGAAGTAGGCTCAATTGGCGACGCTCACGCAAAGACGCCAGACTGTAAAGAACTTATATATCAAGATGCTATTCGCGGCTGTTATAAAAAAATAATACTAAGTGAAAAAGGCGATAAATTACTGGGCGCTGTACTTGTTGGCGATACCAGCGATTACGATACTTTATTACAGTACATGCTTAACGACATGGACTTACCAGAAAACCCTGAGTGTTTAATTTTACCAGACAGCGGCGGCGCGCCGTCGTTATCGGGCAGTGCCCTACCCGACACCGCCACTATTTGTTCGTGTCACAATGTGAGTAAAGGCGACATTGTAGGTGCAATTGATGGCGGCTCGTGCGATTTAGCCTCAGTAAAATCATGCACTAAAGCAGCTAGCGGCTGTGGCGGTTGTGCTGCGTTATTAAAATCTGTTGTTGATAACGAATTAGCAAGTCGTGGTGTTGAAGTAAACAACCATGTATGTGAGCACTTTGCGTATTCACGCCAAGAACTACTGCACATAGTAAAAGTAGAAAGCATTAAAAGCTTTGATGACTTACTAACTAAACACGGTAGCGGTCATGGCTGTGAAATATGTAAACCTGCCATTGCCTCTATTTTAGCTTCAACATGGAACGACTTCATTTTAGAGCCCGCTCATGTTGGCTTACAAGACACTAACGATACGTACCTAGCAAATATGCAAAAAGATGGCTCGTACTCTGTGGTACCGCGTATTGCGGGTGGCGAAATAACGCCCGACAAACTCATTGTAATTGGACAAGTAGCAAAAGATTTTAACCTGTACTGCAAAGTCACTGGCGGTCAGCGTATTGATTTATTTGGTGCACGCTTAGAAGAGCTTCCTGTTATTTGGGAGCGACTTATAGAAGCCGGATTTGAGACCGGTCATGCCTATGGTAAGTCACTCAGAACCGTTAAATCGTGTGTAGGTAGTACGTGGTGTCGTTATGGTGTGCAAGACAGCGTTGGACACGCAATTGAAATTGAAAACCGCTACAAAGGGTTACGTGCACCGCATAAATTTAAAATGGCGGTATCGGGTTGTACCCGCGAATGCGCCGAAGCACAAAGTAAAGATATTGGCATTATAGCCACCGAAAACGGCTGGAACTTATACGTGTGTGGTAATGGCGGTATGCGCCCTCGCCATGCTGATTTATTTGCGACCGATTTAGACACACCAACACTGATTAAATACATTGACCGCGTAATTATGTTTTACATTAAAACGGCTGACAAATTACAGCGTACATCGGTATGGATGGAAAATCTTGAAGGCGGTTTAGACTACCTTAAAAGCGTAGTTATTGACGACAGCTTAGGTATTTGCGACGAGTTAGAAGCGCAAATGGAATTAATTACACAAACCTATGCGTGTGAGTGGAAAAAAGCAATTGAAAACCCAGATGCTGCCAAACGATTCCGCCAGTTTGTTAATAGCCCCGAAACCGACGACAACATTCTATTTGTGCAAGAGCGTAACCAAATTCGCCCTGCTACAGAAGCCGAAAAACGTGAGCAACGTAATACACAAAACCGTATTCCAGTAATGGAAGTTGAAGAGGAGCAAGATGATGTCTTGGCATAATATTGGAACAATCGACAACCTAGTGGCTAATAGCGGCGTATGTGCATTAGTTAATAATCAGCAAGTGGCTATTTTTTACATTCCACAAAATCCAACGGCTGTGTTTGCTATTAGTAACTACGACCCAATTGGCAAAGCTAATGTATTATCACGTGGCATTATTGGCTCAATCGACAATAAATTAGTTGTCGCATCGCCTTTATATAAGCAACACTTTTGCCTAGAAACAGGCGAATGTTTAGAAGCAGAAGCAATACACTTACCGGTTTTTAATGCAAAAATTGAAGATGGAAGTGTATTTATAAGCTCTGAACCAAAAGTTACAACAGCTGTGGCTTAGGGGAAAATAGTATGAGTGTATTGTCTTATTTTTCGGGTATTGAAAACGTGTGGCTAAATAAGCTTGTTGCTAAGTTAACGAGCTCAAATAGTCGCAGTGCTAAAAGCGGCAATGTTTATATAATTGGTGCGGGTCCAGGAGACGCTGAGCTAATTACGGTAAAAGCGCAGCGATTAATTAATACCGCCGATGTTGTTTTATACGATTGGTTAGTAAGCGATGATTTATTAAAAACGCTTCCTAAAAAAGCACAGCGAGTATTTGTAGGTAAACGTGCTGGTAAGCATTCGATGACCCAAGCTAACATTTGCGAACTACTGGTTAAATACGCACAACAAGGCTTAAACGTAGTGCGTTTAAAAGGCGGCGATCCGAGTATATTTGCACGTATTAACGAAGAAGCCGATGCGCTAACTAAGCATAATATTAATTTTGCGATTGTTCCGGGTGTAACAACGGCTTGTGCTACTTCTGCTTATACAGGTATTCCGCTAACAGCACGCGATGTAGCGCGTAGTGTTACATTTTTAACGGCGCAGTTTGCCGATCCTAACAAGCAACCTCATTGGCAAAATTACGCGTTTATGCCAGGAAACAACAACCCTACTTTAGTGGTTTATATGGGGCTTTCGCGCTTACAATCGCTAAGCAACGGTTTGCAATCAGTGTGCTGGCCAAGTAATACACCCATTGCACTAATAGAAAATGCCACTACCACTAAGCAAAAAGTAATTACCAGTACGCTTGAGCATGTTGTAAATGAACATGCTAAACACAACCTTCAAGGCCCTACCCTAATTATGATTGGCGAAGTAATAAATCATAAAATGGCTATCAGCCCAGAGTTACTAAACAGTATTAATGTTAACGCATGATAGATAATGAATAATGCACTTTTCGCGCTTACTACCTCCCCAGGAGTAGGCGCTTTTTTTGTTTTTAATTTGGGTTCAAGTTGTGTGCAATAACATGTTTAAATGCACCAAATAAGTTAAAAGTAATGGCAATTTAAATTATAGAAATACAGTGATAAACAAAAATTATACTTTAAGCAATTGTATTAGCTTGATTTTAAATTCAATGATGAAATTTATTAATGATTGGAACAGTGGTTGCACTTTAAAAACAAAAAAGTGTGGAATAATACCAATGGCGACAAGCAATCCTCTCACAAAACAGTTTTTATTAGCGGCTAAATATCAAGAAATACATGCCCTAAAGCAATTACAAAACAGTTGTGCCTCGCTTACTAAATTAGGCGATTTTGTACACCAGTTACAAAAAGAGCGCGCGATGAGTAATATATTTTTGGCCTCAAATCGCGAGCGATTCAAAAGCCAATTACAAGAGCAGATCCCTTTAAGCAACAGCGCACAAACTGATTTTTATGATTCACTTAAGCAAACATTTATAAACGACAACGCCGATACTGGCCATACTCGGTTATTTAATTTAATTACGTATAGCTTGCAAGCACTCGACGCATTACCCGTCTTGCGAAACCAAATAGCACAACAAAATATTAGTGCAGTGCATGCTACTCAGTCATTCACTCAGTTAATTGCTAGTTTACTCAATATTATTTTAGAGGCAGCCGATGGCGCAAGCGATCCCAAAATAACGCGCTTATTAGTCGCATTTTTTAATTTTATGCAAGGTAAAGAATACGCAGGACAAGAGCGAGCATGTGGTGCTCAAGCATTTGCAGCGAGTAAATTTACCACAGAGCAAAAACAACAACTCGCGCATTTTGTACAAGAGCAAAACCACAGTTTTGACTTTTTTAATGAATACGCCGATGCGCACCTTTTAAAATGTTTTGACACACTAACAACACATCAGGTTAATAATCAGGTAGAGCAACTGAGAAGTTTACTGCAAAAGCTCGATGATGAGAACGCTCAACCGCTCTCACAACTGAGCGAAGTATGGTACGAGGTAACCACTACGCGCATAGATATAATGCATAAAATTGAACAAAATATAGCAGATCAGTTAATTGATACCGCAGCAATGCAAATAGCCTGTGCTCAACGTAGCTTAAATACAAATAAACAGGTACTTAACAATATGGCAGAGCAACACATAGCCCCTACTTTTGGGCAATTAGCTATTAAGCAACCAGAGCCAGAAGTAAGCCAAAACATTGCGGCCGATAAGCTCAATAGTAATAAAAGTATGTACGATTTAATTATCGAGCAAAGCCAACATATTAAACAAATAAACCAAGCGTTACTTGATGCCAAAAAAGTTATTAGTGAGCAAAAAGTTATTCATCAAGCCAAGTACATACTTATTGAGCAATTAAAACTCACTGAAGAGCAAGCCCATAAACAGCTACAAAAACAAGCGATGGATACGCATAAAACCTTATTTAGCGTAGCGCAAAAAATTATACAAATGAGCGATTAAATATGCTCTTTTTATTAGGGCGTGTTGGTGTTTAGTAAGAACACTACCCTACATAATACTTATTTGTCCAGTTACAGACTCCACGCCCAGACTGAATTTTACCTTATTTAAATATAGATTTATAACCTACTAACTATAATAAGGTAAGGCTCTAATTTGGCGTTAATTTTTAAAGTATAATTATTCAACACATTCAAAATAATCAACTACAATAAGTTAATCATTTGTTGCATCTCATTTTAATGAGGCATATTTATTTAATACTGTTGTAGGAGTTTGAATGCCCAATGTAGAGAGTTATATAGAAGGTGTATCATTAATAGATGAGCAGCAATTAACTACCTCTCTTGATAATGACATTCAAACAAGCTTAGAATGCATTGCTGAGCTTGTTTTAAACATTTTTGATACTACCGCACTCTCTATTGTTGCTAACCTGCCTCAACGTATCATTGAGCTATATAAATTCGGTTCAAAAATAACAGTAGCTAAAGAACAACTACCTAATGACGTTTTTAGTGAATCGATTATCGAGTCTAATCCTAAAATATTCAGAGTTATATCGCCTATCATTTTGCCCTCAGGCCTTAAGTTTGGATGGTTTATATTTGACCGAGCAAGTGATTCACTACTTACAGAAAAAGAGCAATCAATCTTAAATAGTTTACAAAAAAACTTTGTAAACCAGTTAATCCAACGTAAAAAACAATTAGAAAAAATAAACAGTTCTAAGTTTCACTCAACAATTTTTGAGCAAAACAAAGAAGACGAAATTGAAAAAGATCGCCTACTCAAAAAATTACAAAAAGTGAGTGATGAACTTGATGAATTTACCAGTATTGCTTCTCACGATCTAAAGTCACCATTAAATGCTATAAAGCGTTTATTAGAGTGGATTTATGATGACTGTAAAGATTTACTCCCTCAAGAGCACCTCGAAAACTTTCAGCTTGTGCTCAGCCGGGCTAATAGAATGCAAGTACTACTAGAGGATTTACTAAGCTACTCAAGAATAAATAGCTGTGATTCAACGCGTGCAAACATATCTTTAGAAAGTATTTACCAAGATGTAGAACAAATTTTAGAAGTTCCACAGACTGTCACTGTTGATATACATGCCAACAACGAAGTACTCGATATACCGCTAATCCCTTTTAAAACTGTTTTTCAAAATCTTATTAGTAATGCAATAAAGCATAACAATAAAGAGCACCCGGTTATCGATATTTCACTTATCCCCTCTAATCAATATTACATTATTGAAATAAAAGATAATGGCCCTGGAATTGACCCTAAATATTTTTCACTCATATTTAAGTTATTTCAAACATTACAATCTCGAGATGACGTTGAAGGTAGCGGCATTGGACTCTGCATTGCCAATAAGCTCATTATTAATTACAGGGGAAAAATTGAAGTAGCCTCCGATGGAAAGCTTGGCAGTACATTCACTATTTATTGGCCAAAATTTTAACTATGAAATTATCAATTATACACGAGCATCATGTTGATGTTGCTCTTAGAAGGAACGTATGAATATTTTAATTGTTGATGATGACTTAGTTGATCGCAAATTAATTAAAAAAATGCTTATTTCAGACGACTCTCAACTTCATAACATCACTGAAGTAACATGCGTTTGCGAAGGGTTAAAAGTAATTGAAAACAACCATTTTGATATAATACTACTTGATTATAATATGCCCAAAGAAGACGGTATTGAAATGCTAATTGAAATGCGCAAAAAACCTAAACTCGGTAATACCGCAATTATTATGATCAGCTCTTCAGAAAATTCAACCTTGGCAATTGAGTGTATAGAAGCCGGTGCTCAAGACTTTTTACCTAAAGGAGATATAACAGGAAGCAGTTTAAATAAGGCTCTTATATATGCAAAAAAACGTTTTGAAGCAGAGCAACGTATGCATAACAGTTATCTTGCTGTTAAGCATATGGCTGAGAGGGATCAGCTTACTGGTTTGTCCAATCGATATCATTTTGAAGAAATACTAAAAGTAATGATAGCCAATAATAAACGTGCTAAAAACTGCGTGGCGTTACTTGCTTTAGATTTAGATAACTTCAAAAATATTAATGATACGCTTGGGCATAGTGTCGGCGACGAAATTTTAATACAAACCGTGCACAGAATTAATAGTTGCCTAAGACAAAACGAAGGATTTGCTCGATTAGGTGGTGATGAATTTGCAGTTATAATAGGTGGGATTTGCAATATTAATCAAATAGGTATGATAGCAAATAGAATTTTAGCTGAAGTGTCAAAACCCTTTTTACATGAAGGTAGAACTTTAAATTGCAGTGTTAGTATAGGAAGTGCTTTATACCCAAACGATGCGACTGAATCGCATGAACTGCTAAAATGCGCTGACATTGCAATGTATCGCTCAAAGCAAAGTGGTAAAAGTAGAATCAGCTTCTACAAAGAGCAATATCAATACGAATTTAGTCGCCGGGTAGATATTCAAAATAGTATAAAAGAGCATATAGAGGAAAAAAACTTTAGGCTTTTTTATCAACCAGTTTACTGTTCAAAAACACAAATAATGACAGGTGTTGAAGCACTGATCCGTTGGCCCGATTCAACCGTTAGTTATACTCCTGATGAGTTTATCCCTATTGCTGAAGAATGTCGCTTAATAGAACCCCTAGGAAAATGGATAATCGCGAGTGCTTTAGAGCAGTTATCTTTGTGGCAGAAAGACTACCAAACGCCGTTAACTCTATCTATCAACATTTCACCTATACAGCTACAAAGAGAGTTTTTACAAACGTATCTATTAAATACAGTCGAAAAATATAATTTAAAAACCAGTAGTATTATTCTTGAAATAACAGAAACAGCTTTTATGGAAAACAGTAAAGAAGTGATTGAGATATTAACTTCTTTATCTGACAAAGGATTTAGGATTGCTTTGGACGATTTTGGTATGGGTTACTCATCCATATCTCACCTTATTTCCTACCCTATTGATATAGTAAAATTAGACAAAAGCATGCAATCGTTAGGCGGGGAAAATAATAAGCGATTAAAAATAATCGAGAGCTTATCTTTAATGCTGAAAAAACTAGATTTTTCTGTAGTAGCTGAGGGTATCGAAACTGAAGCCCAGCATCAGCTATGTAAAAAATTGAATATAGACTACTTGCAAGGTTTTCTATTTTCAAAGCCTATGCCTGCAAACGAAATTAACTTGCTACTAAATAACTATAAAAAACAATTAAGTTAGTAAATGTAACAGTAATATATCGACGACACACAGGCTCAGAAAGCAATAAAAGTTTAGAGTTTTTTAGACCTAATAATCAGCTGTGTTTGTCCAAGTGTTGGCCGATGACAGCCAAGACTTTTTCTTTTAATTCTGCTGCCTGAAAGCTTCCTTTTACAAGGTAACCTTTTACAAAATCGTGTGACATTATAATCTTTTTTTCTTCTTCTCTTTCAGATGAGCTAAACATCATAACAACACACGAGCTTATCTCTATCATCTTTCTTAGTTTAGAAAATTCTTCTAAAAATTGAATACCATTGACTTTTGGCATATTGATGTCCAAAAATATGAGTATTGGAGGAAATCCATCCGGATACTTTATTCTATTAGATTCATAATTTTCTAGAAATTCTAATGCTTCTTGACCATCTTTCTTTTCAAAAATCGTCAGCTCTAATTTAGCCTCTTTAATTAGTCTTTTAAGAATGTACCGGTCAACTTCATTGTCATCGACAATTAATATAGGAGGTTTTATTTTTGTCATGTTAGCTTATCCATTGGTATTATTATTTTAAACGTCGTACCTTCATCAGAGCTTTGCAGTGATACTTCACCATTTAAATACTCAATATGTTTTTTAACCAGCGCCATCCCTAAACCAGAACCCGTACTTGTCTCTGCATGAAATCGCTTAAACATATCAAACACTTCACTTTGATGCTTTTGTGGTATTCCCAATCCGTTATCTGTAACAGTAATAAAAAACGTCTCTTGTTCATTAAAAATATCACAGCGAACATAAGGTGAGTCTTTGTTTCTATCGTAATACTTCAACCCGTTTGAAATTAAGTTTTCAATAATTTGGGCAAAACGTGCTTTTTCTGATTTTATAGGTACTGATAAGTTAATTGTTGTTTCTAGCGTACAAGGATTATCTTTCATGAGCCAAGACAGTCGTTCTTTCATATCAATAATTAACTGATTAAAGTCAATTACATCTCTATCTTCACTACCAATTTCAGCTTTCGCTAACAATAAAATATCAACAACAAGTGTTTCTAATTTTTCCATTTGCTGATAGATAACCAATGCATTTCGGCTTGCCTCCTCTGTGTCTCCCTCTTTTATATCTTCAATAACAAAATGCGCTAGGGATTTAGCCCCTGACAGCGGTGATTTTAGGTCATGGGAAGCCCGATAAGCAAACTGGGCAAGTTCATCATTTGCTTGCTGCAGGGACGCCGTTTGGCTGTTTATAATCTGTTTAAGTTCAATACTGTTTTCAATATTTAAAAGATCATTTTTAACCCGCTGCCTGGCCGCAATAACGAGTGCTTTTAATTCACCCGACGTTTTTATATCAAGTTCATCGTCTAGATTAATATTGCTTTCGGGCTTACTTGATAAAAGTAGAGTTAGATTTCGAATTGAGCTGGATATAGTTCGGGAAAGATAACTTATAAAAAGAATATTAAAAAAAGATATAATTATAACAAGTGGAATTAACGTCATTAGTATAAACGATACTGTTTTTCTAATTGGTTCCTCAAACAGCTCAGTGTTTTTATTAAAGCCACTTAGCGAAGTATTAAGATTTAGTAAAAAAGCGTCTCTACTAAGCTCCCCCTTTTTATACTGTGCAACCGATAATAAGGCTTTATTAGCAATTTCAATATCGTTTTCACAGATTGTTAATGTATGCTCTGTATTAATAACTTTCATAACAGCATAATTTAACGGATTTATTTGTTCAACACACTCAATTGGCTGTTGCCTAATTAACAATATATCCGACTCAATAGTATTTATATCAATGGGGATATTGTTTTCTATTTTTTTAACTGATTTGGTAAGTTGATGAACATATTTTAAATGAAGAAAGTTAAGTTGGTGAAACTTAGCCCCTTTAGCTATTTCAAAGGCAGAATAAACAGTAATGCTTATCTCTGCTGCAGTTAATATTACAATAAGCATCAGTTTTCTTGAAATATTCATATACGACACCTATTTTAGCTACTAACCCAACAATTTTTAAATAACACTATAATAATTATAGTATTTATAACTTTAGGTATAGCAGACTTTATCTTTTTTACTAGGTGATCTATAAATAACAATTTATGATTAGCTTTGTTCGCTTTTTATAGCAAGCTTCTTTGTTAGCTTTTCTTGCCACTCTACAGCAAGCTCTGGCAAAGCTAATGCTTCTAAAAGTATGTCTTCGTAACCTACGTATTTTTTATCAAAAAATGCCTGAAACAGTTTTTTAACTGATATGTCGTGCGAGGCTTTCTTCTCGATAACAACACTATCACCCGTTTTTGCAACGCCTTGCTCTAGTACTCTAAAATACACACCAGTGCAGTAATGCTGCGTAAACAGTTTAAGGCTGTTTGTATTATTAAGCGCGATAGCTAATTTAAAACAGGGTACACGAGGCTGGCTTACTTCAAGCAGTGCAGTACCAATTCGAATATGGTCACCTATGTGTATATTCGCTTCATCTAGGTCAGAAATCGTGAAGTTTTCGCCAAAGGCACCTACTGCCAAATTATCATTCTCGAGGGTTTGTTTCCAATACTCATAATGATTGTGCGAAAAAGCATATACCGCTTTATCTACCCCGCCGTGATTAACTAAATCAGCTTGCTCGTCACCTATAATGTTTAGCTTTTCAATCACTACAGGTTCGTTAGTTGGGGTTTTAAATATTCCTGTTTTCACCTCTTTACCATTATGAATAAGAGTTTTAATTTTGGAAATATTAGTCGAGATGATTTTCATTGCGATACCAACGGATGAGGAAGTAAAAATTAATTATGCAGGTTTTAAAATTATTATAAATAAATTTAAGCAAAAAAATGACCGCTTAAGACTAAGCAGTCATTTCACAATATACAGTTTTTATTATTCTGCTTGTTTTAAAAAATACGTTTCGGCCAGTCCGTTATGTATTCCAGCTAAGTCTATTTGTATTTCATCGATAAAGTCATGCAACAGACCGTTTTTAAGTACTCGTACGTCTTTACTTTCTAACTCAACAATTGCATCATCAATTGATTTAATGATTTCTGTTGAGTTTGGCAAAGGTAAAACCAATGCTTTTAATTCATTCATACAAAATAAAATAGATCGTGGGAATACTTTGCTGTGCATTACAAATTCTATTACATCTGCACGCTGTACTCTAACGCCCATTTCTTGGCGATACATTTGATAAGCACTTAATGAGCGCAATAAACTGATCCACTGAATATTATCAAACGGTTTTACTTCTTCTTCGCTGGTGATTAACGTAGCAGAGCGAATATCTAAAATTCGCGATGTCATATCTGCGCGCTCTATAATCGAACCAAAACGGATAAAAACATAGCCCTGATCATGATTAATTGTGGCATCTAACGCCCCAAATATTTGATGGGCTGAATCTATAATCTTTTTTAAATACTCAAAACGCCCACGCTTTGTTATCCCTTCTTTTTGATTGTCTTTTACATAATAATACAGAGAGTTTATTTCTTCCCATACGTCTCGCGGTATTACATCACGAATTGTACGCGCGCTTTCTCTGGCAGAAGTGATAGAGTTTAAAATTGACGAGCTATTATCACTACCAACAAGTAAATACCTTAATGCTTTTTGCTCAGAAAAATCAGTATGGTTTTCTGAATACGCTTTGCGTACACCAATAATATCAATTAATGGCTCCCAGCCGGTACATACGCCTTTGGGTAAGTCCATCATCAGTAAATTGTTAACGTTGATTAAACGAGCTACATTTTCCGCACGTTCAATGTATCGAGATACCCAATATAAAGTTTCGCCTACTCTTGATAACATATTATTTAGCCTCTTCGTCAACAATCCAAGTATCTTTACTGCCACCACCTTGTGATGAATTAACCACCAAAGAGCCTTTAACCATAGCAACACGCGTTAATCCACCAGTGGTAACTTGCGTATCTTTACCTGATGATAAAATAAACGGTCTTAAATCGGTATGTCGGCCATCTGGTTTATTGCCATCAAATGTTGGTACTGTTGATAAATCTAATGTTGGTTGAGCTACCCAGTTTCGTGGGTCCGCTTTAATTTGAGCAATACACGCTTCTTGTTCTTTTTTGGTTGATTTAGGGCCAATTAATAGCCCGTAGCCACCAGACTCATTTGCTGGTTTAACAACAAGCTTATCAATGTTTTTAATAACATGGTCGCATTCTTTCGGGTCCAAACATTTGAACGTTGGGACATTAGCAAGTTTAGCTTCCTCGCCTAAGTAGTACTTAATCATCTCAGGTACATAGGCGTAAACTACTTTGTCATCAGCAACGCCTGCACCTGGTGCATTAACCAAAGCGACATTACCTTTAGACCAAGCGCGCATTAAACCTGGAACGCCCAGTTGAGAGTCAGGTAAAAAGACTTCTGGGTCTAAAAATAAATCATCAATACGGCGATAAATAACATCAACTCGTTGTAGCCCTGTGATTGTTCTCATGTATACACAATCATCTTTTTCAACAACTAAGTCCCGTCCTTCTACCAGTTCGCAACCCATTTCTTGGGCAAGATAACAATGTTCAAAATAAGCGGAGTTAAATACCCCTGGCGTAAGTACCACAACTTCTGGTTTATCTTGTGGACGAGGCGACATTGCCGCTAGCATATCAAATAATTGTGAGGGGTAATCATCAACAGGTAAAATCGACACTTGCTCAAATAATTCAGGGAATACACGCTTCATTACAGAGCGATTTTCAAGCATATAAGATACACCAGAAGGAACACGCAGGTTATCCTCAAGCACATACATAGTACCACTACCATCGCGTACTAAATCTGAGCCACAAATATGCGCCCATATCTTATTTGGCGGGTTTATACCCACGCATTGCTGACGAAAGTTAACTGATTTTTCTAGCAACCCTTTTGGAAAAACACCATCTTTTATTATTTTTTGGTCGTGGTATAAATCATCTATAAAAAGGTTAAGCGCTTCAACACGTTGCTTTAAACCAACCTCTACGCTTTGCCATTCTTTTTTACCAATAGTTCGCGGAATAATATCAAATGGCCAGGCTCTATCAATCATATTACCTTCGTTGTAAACCGTGAAGGTAATACCCATTTCTTTAATTGCTAAATCAGCAACCGCTCTGGCCTTTACTAATTCTTCTGCTGATAAATTAGCAAAAAATTGTGCTAATTGTTTACCATGCGATCTAACGTTTCCTTGTGCATCAATTAATTCATCAAAGAAACCATTTGTTTGGTACGCTTTCCAATCAATTTTCATACACTCTTTCACCTTATCCATCATAATATATGACGTAGTTAAACTGCCTATTCCATTCGAATCATATCAACCGCTACATCCAGCAATTGACTACCGCCACCAAATACCACTCCTTTTAAAGGAGTTACGTCAGAAAAGTCTCGCCCTACGGCTAGAGTAATATGCTGATCGCGTGGTAAAACATTATTTGTAGGATCAAAATCAACCCAACCAAAGTTTGGCACAAATACCGCAAACCATGCATGAGTTGCATCAGCACCTTCTAGCTTTTCTTCGCCTTCTGGCGGCATGGTTTCTATGTACCCACTAACGTATCGACCCGCTAATCCCACACTGCGTATGCATGCAAGCGCAAAGTGTGCAAAGTCTTGGCAAACGCCCCTTTTTTGTGCAAAAACAGTACTTAGAGGCGTACTAATCGTTGTAAAACCAGGATCATAATGAAATTCATGAAAAATTCGTGCCATTAAATCTTTGCATGCAGAAATTATATTTTTGTGTGCATCAAACGAAATCAATGCGTATTCCTTAATCCCTATATCTATTGGAATAAGCTGTGAAGGTAGTACAAATTCAGACGTTTTTAATAATTCCGCTGTATTTGGTTTAACCAATAAATCACGTACTTTTCGCCAAGCAATATCAACGCTCTCTAAATTGCTATTAGCGCCGACTAACAGTTCTACCTCGCTGATCATCGTAACTTTAAGTTTTTTATGCTGTATTGCTATTTCAAACGCTGTTACTTGATTATTAAAATAATCAGTAAATGTTTGTAAGTAAGTCGGTGTAGGTTCTATTTCTACACGACTACTGTGGCATATTTGCCCACGATTTGTTTTTGGCGTTAATCGCGCTTGGTTTTGACACAAACTCACAAAGTCAGAATAGTTGTAAGTAGTTGAATGCTTAATTTTATATTTCACGATTGAGCTTGCTCAATATTAGTCCAGTTCAATTTATTTGCCGTTTGGGTATGAGAAAAATACTGTAGTAATAATACATCACAAAATGTATCTAAGTTCATACGCGTATTATGGTTAAATTCGATTAACTGGTTACGTTGTCCATTTTCACTTTTTTGTAGGTAATCTTTTTCGGTTACATAACAACTTGTTTTAGATAGTAAAATTGCTTTTTCGTGTGCCGCAATTACACCTTGTCTACGCTTTGTGGGTAAATGCTTACACAACTTATTAATTTCCTCTAACTGAAATAATAAAGAACGTGGGTATTCTGCATCTAAAAGTAATAACTCAAGCCCTGTACCAATGGTTTGATACATTCTGTATCGGCGCTTATGGGTAACTAAACTAACTTGGCAGCTAAGCACAGCCTCAAGTAAGCCTAGCTCTTCGGGCTCGTCTAACTCTTTGGTTAATAAAGCAGTACTTAGTGATGTAATTTGTAAGCTACGCTCTACTCGTCTACCCATTTCGAGTAAAAACCAGCCGTTACTATTTGGCATACAATCTGTGATTGAGCCATTAAAAGCCATAATAGAGCCTATAACTCTATCTAGGCTGCTTTGCATTGCACGCGTTGGAATATTAATATTTACATTTTTAAATATCTTAATTTGCTCACTAATATCATCAATTATTCGGCGACTATCATGGGACAGTAATTCTTGAATTTGCACCGACGCATTCGCAATATATTTTAATGTATTAATAATACTGCCAGCGCATTGCTCGTCTGCAAGCAGTTGAAAAGCGGTTTCTTTCGACAGATTTACATCAATGCCATCTAGTTTTAAATCAGGTTCTACATATGGATAAACAATATATTGCGACTTAATAGCATTTGAAAGCCGTGCAACTATACTTTTTCGTATTGAATCTGGGTAAACAGAAAACTCGGTGTACTTGTCTATAAAAATACGCAAAATACGGATGGTGTTTTCGCAGCGCTCTAAGTATCGACCTAACCAAAAAAGATGCTCAGCCGTGCGGCTCGAAATAACCCCTTCGAGTAGCGTTACATCCATTCTTTTTCTAATGGGTACCGGTGGATTATGCTCGCCTAAATCAACTCTATCGGCTGTATTTATCCATGTATCTTTGATCCAACCAGATACTCTTGGGTTGTTACTTTTTTCGTTTGAAAAGCACAGTGCTGAAGGAAGTACTTCTACACCATTTTCTGTGGTTAATGCATAACACCTAAACACCACTGGCTTGGAGATTAATTGCCCGTCATGCCAAAATGGTGCACTGCTAAAAGAAGGCTTTTCTTGGAAAAAGTAATTATCGGGTTCTTTGCTAATAAGTAGCTTTATTTCTTGCTCGTCCAACACTCCATCTAACTTGAGTGTAGGGTCTATAGCTGATAGTAGTTCGAGGTTATTCCAATCAACGGCTTGCGCTTCTTTTACATTTAAGTAATTTGGCTCACCCAACAACAGCGGCTGTTTTAAAATCTGCTGCGATAACTTTTCTAAGTTGCACTTTATTGAAGGTGACGAGAGCACACCACTACCAAACGGGTTCAAAACCTTAACCGACCCTTGTCGTACCGATTGTAATAAGCCCGGAATACCATGAAGTGAATATTCAGTTTGCTCTAAAGAATCAATACAACGATCAGAAACCCAGCGTAAAATGACATTAATCTTACCCAAACCTTGTAACGATTTTAAACAAACGTCACCACCACGCACGGTTAAGTCAGCGCTTTGTACTAATGTATAACCAAAGTAGGTAGATAGAAATGCATGCTCGTTGTAGTTAGGGTCATCAATTCCTTGGGTTAAAATTACAATTCGTGGGTCATCCATATAGTGGGTATATTCATTAATACCCTCTTGGAATAGATTTAGAAATTCTTTAATTTGCTGAACATTACATTCTGCAAATTCTTCAGCCATTACACGCCTTGCAATAATACGGCTTTTAATTAATAGCCCTAAGCCTAACGGGCACTGACAATGATCGCTTAATACTTTAAATTCGCCTGTAGGCGTGCGGTAAACATCTAATGCAGTAAAAAAAAGTGTTAATTCGTTACTAGGTAAACTAAAACCTTCGCGTAAGTAATTAGGGTCTTGAAAAAGCTGCTTTGCAGGAATGTGACCATCAACTAAAAGAGTTTGATCACCGTAAATATCTTGCTGAATTTTATTTAATAAAAGGGTTCTTTGTTTTATTCCCTCTTCAAGCAACGTCCAATCAGCTTTTGATAACATAAACGGCAACGGGTCGAAGTGCCATTGCTTATTGCTTTCATTTTTAATATTGCCATTTTGTAGTAATTGGCTAATTTCTGTAGCGCGGCTACTAACATCATCTGCTGTTAGGCTAGCTAAACGCTTAAATAAAGTATCCCAATGTTCTGGGTTTAAACCACTGTGGTTTGCTAATTCATCATGTCCATGTGATTTATCAAGGTATAAAGACAACCACTCAGGCAATTCCGGCATCGCGTTATTGTTAATATACAAGCTGAAAGTGCTCCAATTTATAGTAAATAGCCGTGTTCATAATGATGCTTTAAAAATATTTAGTCATTCCACTTTAAATAATTTCAAAGTGGAATGACACAACTATCAATTATTATTTAAAGTTAGGCTGCCTGCGTAAATCCAAGGTATTTGGATAATCAGGGTTACTACTTTCTTCATCAGGTACTACGTATTCACTTGCGCTTTGCGCCGACTGAAAACTATGCGTAACCGCCGATGGGCTCCAGCTTGGTTCTGCTGATGCAAGTAAAGACGGTGTATGCCCATGCTCCCAAAATCTTGCGACTCTGCGCCCTTCTGCTTCAAATGCATTAACCGGTAGCGTTTCAGGATTACGCCCACCGGCATGGCTCACATGATATACAAAGCCTCCAACTGAACGTCCTTCCCACGTATCGATTAAATCAAAAACTAATGGTGCATGTACGCCAATAGTTGGGTGAAGCGCTGTAGGTGGTTGCCAAGCTCGGTATCGTATACCCGCGACCATTTCATCCTTTGCTTTACCTTTAACCGATTTAAGCGGCACTCTTCGACCATTACACGTTACAACATAGCGGTCGCTCATTGTTCCTTGTACTTTTATCTGTACTCTTTCTAATGACGAATCTACATAGCGCGCCGTACCCGACGCACTTGCCTCTTCGCCTAGTACATGCCAAGGCTCGATTGCGGTTCTAAGCTCAAGTGTAACGTTATCAAGTTCTCGCGTACCACACACCGGAAATCTAAATTCAAAAAATGGATTTAACCAACTTAACTGAAATTGAAAGCCTGCCTGTTGTAAATCGCGGCTTACTTCAGCTAAATCGTTTTCTACATATTGTGGCAATAAAAACTTATCGTGTAACTCTGTACCCCAACGTATTAATGGCTTGTGGTAAGGTTTTTTCCAAAACCAAGCAAGTAAAGTACGCAACAGCAGCATTTGCACTAAGCTCATTTGTGAATGCGGAGGCATTTCAAAGCCTCTAAATTCTACAATCCCTAAACGACCTGTGGCTGAGTCGGGTGAATAAAGCTTATCTATACAAAACTCTGCTCTGTGCGTATTACCCGTTAAATCCACTAATAAATTACGAAGTAGCCTATCAACTAACCAAGGTTCAGGCACCTCACCTTCGGGCATATGCGAAAAGGCAATTTCTAGCTCGTATAAAACTTCATCACGGGCTTCATCCACTCGCGGTGCTTGGCTTGTAGGACCAATAAAAAGCCCCGAAAATAAATACGATAAACCAGGATGGTGCTGCCAATAGGTAATAAAACTTCTTAAAATATCGGGTCTGCGTAAAAATGGGCTTTGCTCAGGTGTTTCACCACCCAGCGTTACGTGGTTACCACCACCAGTACCAGTATGACGACCATCTGCCATAAACTTATCGGTACCTAATCGGCATTCTTTTGCTAAACCATATAGCGTTGTAGTTCGACTGACTAATTGATCCCACGATGTTGAAGGATGAATATTTACTTCAATAACACCTGGATCTGGCGTTACAGCGTATTTTTCTACGCGACTATCTTTAGGTGGGCTATAGCCTTCAATAACAAGCGGCATTTTAAGTGTTTTAGCCACACCTTCTATACTACTGATTAAACCCATGTAATGTTCAAAATGACTTGTTGGTGGCATAAATATGTATAAACGCCCCTCTCTCACTTCCATTACAAGGGCGGTTTTAACCATTTCTTTGCCAATAAAGCCTTTTTTAAGCTTTTTAGCTTTGCCAAAGTTTTCAGGAATATCAAACGGGTCGCGGTCAATAATATTGCCGCTCCATTCAAGGCTATCTAAAGGCAAGCGATACCCCATTGGGGATTCACCAGGTAATAAGAAACAATTGCCTCGTTTAAATTCCCACGTACACGACTGCCAGCAGTTTTTGCTATCGTTCCATTTTAAAGGGAGAACATAACCAACTGGCTTTTCTATCCCTTTATCCATTTTAGCTAAAAAGCCTTTTCGGCTCATTGCATGGAGAAGCTCCGGCTGATCTGGCTTTATTTCGGTAGGTAATGAGGCTTCTTGCCACATGTGATATAAAATATCTTCATAAGCTGTAGTAAGTGCCTTGGTTTCAAGACCAAGTGAGTCACATAGTTTATCAGCAAACTTTTTAGTATCGGTATGATCAAATTTATAGTCTTTATTAGGATCGGCTAATAGTGCGGCATCTTGCCATAAAGGCTCGCCGTCTTTGCGCCAATAGCACGCATATTGCCAACGTGGTAATGGCTCACCCGGATACCATTTACCTTGTCCGTAATGAGTAAAGCCACCTTTTGTGTATACTTTATTCATTTCTACAAATAAATTTTGAGCTAATATTCTTTTTTCTTTGCCATCGGCATCAGTATTCCACTGAGGATGTTCCATATCGTCAATAGAAATAAACGTAGGCTCGCCACCCATGGTTAAATGTATATTTTCTTCATTATAAACATTGTCAACGTGCTGACCTAAGCGATTAATTGCCGCCCACTGCGCCTCAGAATATGGCTTAGTTACACGTGGGTCTTCGTGTACACGCGTTACTTTATTATAAAAGCTAAACTCCGATTTACAGTCATCTATACCGCCTGTAACCGGCGCCGCCGAGCTTGGCTCTGGCGTACATGCCAATGGAATATGCCCTTCACCGGCAAATAAACCCGAGGTAGGATCAAGCCCTATCCACCCTGCACCAGGAATATACACTTCGGTCCATGCATGCAAATCGGTAAAGTCTTCTTCTGGACCACTTGGACCATCTAATGATTTTTGATCTGATGTTAGCTGTACTAAGTAGCCCGATACAAATCGAGATGCCAACCCTAAATGACGAAACAGTTGTACTAACAACCAAGCAGAATCACGACACGAACCTGTTTTTTTACTTATTGTTTCGTTCGGTGTTTGTACGCCAGGTTCTAAACGAATGCCATAACCAACTAACTCATAAATAGCTTGATTAACAGCGACTAAAAAATCAACGCTTCTAAGCGGCTCTTTAGGGTTTAAAGATTCAATTAACTCTTTAAATTTTGGACTGGCTTTGCGTTTTTTTAAATAAGGAGCGAGCTCTGACTTTGAAATAGCATCGTAAACAAATGGGAAGTTTTCGGCATAATCTTCTAAAAAGAAATCAAAAGGATTAATAACCGTTAATTCGGCGACCAAATCGACCGTAAAACTAAATTCGGTGGTTGGTTTGTTAAAAACCACCCTTGCTTGGTAATTACCAAAAGGGTCTTGTTGCCAATTTATATAATGATCTTCTGGTACTATTTTTAAAGAATAGCTTTTAATTTTAGTACGGCTATGTGGCGCGGGACGTAAGCGGAATATATGCGGTCCCATATTAACTGACCGGTCGTATTTATACTGAGTATGGTGCGAAATCCCAACTGTAATTGTCATCTATTAATTCCCCTTTAATAATATATGGCCACAATATAACGCTAAAAATATTGCTTGACCTAACTCGCTTGTGCAATTTTTATACCAAAAAACTTACTAAAGTAGTACTGTTCATCCACTCGCGGCTATTGCACAAAGCAACGTTATGCATAAAGGTTTTGACCTAATTAATAGGAAAAACACACCAATTCAATAAATAGTAAACTTAGTGTGATTTAGACCATCGATTTTAGATTATTAATGGTGCAGAAAACGCACCAAAATAGAGCTTCAAAATAACTTACAATTAAATCCTGTTAATTTAAAATATTGAAATAAAACAAATATATTTAGATTTTTTAAAATACTCACTGCGTTATTTATACCGCTAAACTGATATAATTAAAAGGATTTATTTAGAGTTTAAAAATCATTCAAAGTAATTATTAAATAGTAAGAAATAGTTCACGATAAAGCTGCTGTTAAAGTAAGTAACGGTGCTATACTAGATCGATTTTTAACCGCTTACGTTACAGCAAAACTAACAATCTCTATGAGATAAAACAAGCAACTTTTAATACATAGATGCTTACTTTAAAGATTAGCTTTGCAGTGGTGTGTTTTCATTTCAGACAAAACAGAACTCGTCCAATTTGAAAGACCAGCACATCTCACTAACCTGTTAATTTTTCATTATCATCAAAGCTAAAGGTAATGCAGCACTAGGGCGTGTTGTTCTTTGGTGGTTGAATTTGCAGCAGTATGTTTGGTATTTAAGCAAGGCAGAGTCTATGATGTGTGGTTGTTCCCCATACATAGGCGATAACGCAGCATAAATGCCAAACATGCGCTGCCCCTGGGTTCTTTCTAGGGACGATTGACTCTTTGTTGCTCGGTTTTTACTTAGCCCACTAGGTTACAAACCTCGCGCCGCGATTAAATCGCCCCTATATTGAACAAATTTCAATCCCAAAAATCAACACGCCCTAGCGTATTTAAGATTTTTTAAATCAACCCAATCTACCTAATAGGATATTCTCTTATGCAAAAGCTAACAGATGTCGGTGAAAACTTAGTTAATGGTATAGCATCTCGTTATAACCTCAGTCACGATGCAGTAATACACATGTTAGTTAGCGTTAATAACGGCGGTTGCTCAATGGCACAGTTTAATTGCCCAGAGCTTGGTGGTTCTGGTCAATGGATGCGCGGCGGAATGACAATGGTTGGCGACATGTTTAACAACGGCTTAAAATCAACCGTTGATAACTTGTGCAACGAACTTGCTAATATATTGAGCAATAACCAAATATTTCCGGTTATTCCTGCAGGAACGCCTGGTAGCAATCAGTGGTGGCCAGGTAATCTAGGCAGCCCGTTTAGCAGTGGTGCACAAAATAATATTCGTTACGCTATATTCCCTAATCGCTTAGCCGTTGAATTAAATGGGCAAGTGAGCGTATACGACACTTTAGATCATAATATTGGTGGTGTAAGCCAACAGCAAGGCAATAATACCTCTCTTACATTTAACAGTCAGTGGGGGACGATTAATGTAAATACCCTGCCATTACTTTCAGGGCAAGCGCCAACGACTCCAGAACCACAAAAAGACTTTACACAGCAAGTAACGCAGCCCAATTTTGCATCATTAACGCCTAGCCAAATTGAAGCACCTGTTAATAATACAACGGGGCAATACTCGGTAGACGAAACACTTCAAATTATTGAAAAGTTAGCACAACTACGCGATTCAAATGCGTTGAGTGATGATGAATTTAATATTAAAAAGTCTGAACTTTTAAAAAGGATTTAACCACTATCCTCCAATAGCATAACGCTCAATAAAAGTGGTTTATACGGTCTCTTTTTTATTCGGTAACATATGAAAACATTTAAATGTAATTGCACAGAACAACTTATTTTATTTTTTGAAAGCAGCCATTGTTTGGCTTGTGGCAGAACCGTTGGTATAGATGATGAGTTCGATCAAGTTGAACCCTATGAAATTGATGAACAATCGGGTCTATTTTACAAAGCAGAAGCGCCTGACGTTTTTTATAAAAAATGTGATAACAATGCTCAGTACCACGTTTGTAATGGTATGGTTAATTTAGATACATTTATACCCGTTGCCGATAAAGACGAAGTGCTGTGTTTTTCATGCCGCTTTAATGAAACGGTGCCCGATTTAAGCATTATCGGGCATATTCCATTGTGGAAAAAAATGGAAACGGCGAAGCGTCGCGCTTTATATACTCTAAAATCGTTATCGCTCCCCTTAAATACTATTATTCAAGAACCTGAAAGCGGATTAAGCTTCGACTTCATAACTGACCGTAACGTGAGCGATCACTTTGTAAGCCCAATTATAGGTCAAGACGTTGTATTTACAGGACACGACTGTGGCCATATCACTATAAATCTAGCCGAGGCAGACGACGTAGCACGCTCTCAAGCTAAAATAGCGATGGGTGAGCGTTACCGTACTTTACTTGGTCATTTTCGCCATGAACTTGGTCATTATTATTTTGATCAACTAATCGCAAATTCACCAAAAAAACATGCTTTATGTAAGCAATATTTTGGTGATGATGAATTAGATTATCAACAAGCGCTCGATACTCATTACAAACAAGGCGCTCCTGCTAACTGGCATGAAACCTTTATTAGTGAATACGCTACCATGCACCCTTATGAAGACTGGGCAGAAACATGGGCGCATTACATGCACATTATCGATACGCTTGAAACGGCTAAAAACTTCTCAATTACCGGCTCTACAACTGGCAATGAATTTGAGCTAGACGAAGCAGACGAGCTTCGATTGCCACAAAGTGCTTATTACTTTAATTCACAAACATCGATTGATGCTATTTTAGATACTTGGATGGAATTTTCGATCATTCTAAATTCGCTAAATCGCAGCATGGGACTTGCCGATGCCTACCCATTTGTATTAACTCAAGCAGTGCGAACTAAGTTATCTTTCATCCATCATGCTATCCATAACAAGCTCAATTTAATACCTGATTTGAGCATTGGAAAAGTGTAATAAAGTAAGCTCAGTCCAAAAACATTTTAATAGAGCCATTTATTCTTGCTATGACTTTTCATGCGTAGGTAAGTGGCTTTTTTATTATGCGCAAAGCCGTAAAAATAAGAGTCTAAAAATAGTATATCCTCCTACTTTCTCGCTAAATCTCTATTAGCTTGTCATCGCGAGGTTATTCTTGAGTCGACTTATGATTTTTTCTTGGTAAGTACTAACTGTAGAAAACTTTTGTATTGATACAAATAAGCCAGTTAGTTTTTCATTTGATATATCAGAGATATTAACCCCTTTATATAAAATAGGCGCATTATTTTGTCTGGTTAAATTATTCGACAGTAAAATGTTCAATTTTACTGTACGTGCTAACTCTTCTTGATGCAGAAAAAATTCTCTTAAATGTGTGCTAACAATATTGGCTGGTTTTGATCTGTCTATCATTAAAATTTCGTCAATTAGTCGGTTTAACCTGCTGCGAGACTCTATTGCTTCGTCGAGAATATCTAACCAATTAAGTTCGCTATTTGATAGTAAAGCTAAAAAATATACCGTACGTGCTTTATTGTAATTAATAAAACCAGGCCACATAACATCTTCGCTAGATACTTTAAGTGCTTTATCAAACTGCTCAGCGGCAGATTTAAGATACATACTTACTTCTTCAAGTATTGATGGTTCTATAGTGTTAATATTTTTTTGAGCCAATTCTAAACCATCAATAGACAAAATATCTACAGAGTTCATATTTAGCGACTCTCGCAGCAAATGCATGCCTTTTTTGTTGTAATACAAACCTAGGTAATTGTGGTAAATGGTTTTTGTAACTGGATTACGAAGAATTGGACCTCTGACATGAAGTAAGTCTGCATGAATATTAAAATTATCATCAGCCACAAAACTTTGGTAAGACACAACAGCTTTAAATAGCTTTATCGTTTCCGTTATTTGAATTGAATTACCTTTACTCACCGAGTGCAATATTTCACAGCGCCTATCAACTTCTGACAAAATTGTATCCATACGCTTTTTATAAAGCACTTTGTTAGTTTCTGATGCATTAAAAACAGCTGGAAATAAAACAATTAGGTCAATTATATATTGCAGGGTATCGGCAAAAAGAACGGCGGTTTCTGACTCTTTTTTTAGTTTATGCTCAATAGAGTCAAAAATTTCTTTCTCTAGTGTATTTTCATCTTGGGACTTAAACTGGTTAATCAACTCTGGAAGTGAGGTTACGTAATTTTCATTATCTAAAATGTTACCTTCCATTTTGCTAATATTATTTACACTATCAATTGATGTATATGTTCTAACAGTAATAAATAAAGCTAATACGGCTATACAAAAGCTTACTGTTGATATGGTAAAGCTTAGTAAATCTTTACCTTCTTTTAAATCATATACCCATACAGCAAGAAAAGCTGAAAGTAGAACAAGTAATAATATTGTAAAATATAACATTTTTGATGTGCGCATATGTCTTCCAGACTTGGGTCGAGCTAACAATCTAATATTGCTGATTTATAACACGAAAAACGCAGACTTCACACGCAAACTGAGAGTTACATAAGTTATTTATTATCGAGCTATAAAGCCTTTACTGAACGTAAATAATTAAATATCTGTATCACTCTTCCCACTTGCCCAGCGCTTGTTTGTCACTTTGTTTAAACTCAACCCAATTTGATGAGTCTTTAAAGTGCTCTTTTTTCCAAAACGTGGCGTGGTTTTTTAAATAATCCATTATAAATTGTGCGCCTTCGAACGCGGCTTGGCGATGGCGGCTGGTCACGCCTACAAATACAATTTGCTCGCCAAGTGCTAAGTAACCAACGCGATGAATAATGCATATTCTCGCCAGTTGCCAGCGAGTTTGTGCTTGCTCTGCAATAGATTGAAGCAGTTGCTCGGTCATACCAGGGTAGTGTTCAAGCTCAAGTGCAATAACGTTATCGCCACTGCTGAACTCTCTTACCAAACCTGTAAAGGTGACAACAGCACCATCGCTTTTATTATTACTACAAAGCGTATTGTGCTCGTTACCTACATTAAAATCATCGGTTTGTACTTGAATATGTATGCTCATTAGCCACCTGTAACCGGCGGGAAAAAGGCAAGCTCATCCCCTGCTTTCACTATTTCGTCGCTTGATGACATAGTTTGGTTAAGCGCTGCAAGTAGCTCACGCTCCTCCAGCCACGGTTGCCAATGCGGGTATTGGCTAACTAATCTTAATTTAAGCTCTGAAATAGTAAGCGGCTGCGTAATCTCAAGGCTTAATTTACTGCACTTTAATCGCTCTTTTAGTTGCCCAAAAAACAATAACTCTACTTTTTGGGCGCTAGATATAGCATCGTTTGGATTAATCTCGCTGCCAACTGCCATTTTTGCCCCCAGCTTTTTGAGTAACGCGCATGCCGCTAATTTCCATTAGTGGGTCGGCTGCTTTACACATATCAAACAAAGTAAGGCTAGCCACAGATACCGCTGTTAACGCTTCCATTTCTACGCCAGTTTTACCGGCAAGTTTGCAGTAGCTGGTTATTTTAATTTGGCTGTTTGCTTCATCAAGTTCAAAATCAACAGCTACTTTAGTAAGTGCAAGCGGATGACAAAGCGGGATTAAATCAGCACACTTTTTAGCGCCTTGAATACCCGCAATACGGGCCACGCCTAACACATCGCCCTTTTTGTTTTGATTAAGCATTACTTGTTCAAAGGCAAGCTTGCTCATGCTAATAAATGCTTCAGCTGAGGCATCGCGCAGGGTTACGTCTTTGAGCGATACATCAACCATATTAGCTTGGCCGTTTTCGTCAACGTGGCTTAACATACTATTGCTCACGCGATTCACACTTTTTACCAATGGTAATATGCGGTACAAAGTTACACGGTTTATGCATTGAGTTAAGTTGATCTTTTATAATGCCTGTCCACGCTGTTTTACATGCGCCTGTAGAGCCTGGCATACAAAAAATAACGGTGTTGTTAGCAAGTCCCGCAAGTGCACGAGATTGAATAGTTGAGTTACCAATTTCACCGTACGATATATGTCTAAATAGCTCACCAAAGCCGTCTACGCTTTTATCAAACAGCGGCGCAAATGCCTCAGGTGTTGAATCACGTTCGGTAAATCCTGTACCACCAGTCACTAAAATAGCGTGAATGGTGTCGTCGGCTATCCACTGCGATGCAATAGCGCGCATTTGGTACACATCATCTTTTACAATTTCTTTATCCGCTAAGTGATGACCCGCCTCAGTTAGCGCTTTAATTAAGTAATGACCAGAAGTATCGGTAATCGCATCGCGCGTGTCGCTTACGGTAAGTACGGCAATGTTTAAAGGTATTTGTGACTCGCTTGTGTGGCTCATAATGTTCTTCTCAATTGGTTAATGCTTAGGTCAAAATGCTCATTTACAGCTTTAAATTGCGCCGGTGTATTGGTGTTTATTAATGCATGCGCTTTATTACATAAAAGCGTTTGCACACCAATGCTTTGGGTAAACTGTTTTATTGATTTATGACTGTTTGCGTTTGTGAGTATGTGTTTTAAATGATTTTTTACACTGCTTGTATTACGAATATACAGCGGTAGCGGTTCATTTTCAAAGTGCCAAGCATGTATTTGTGACTGATTTAATTGATTGCTCACACTTTGTACGTTATTTGACTGGGAAGCCAGCACTATTGTGCTTAACAAACTACTCGTAAGTAGAGGCATATCTACCGCAGTAATAAGTAAGTCGTGCTCAGTGGCTATTAATGTTGAGTAAATACCGCCAAGGGGTCCACTATTTGGGTATATATCTTTAACGTACTTTTCTGAGGGATAATCACTCGGTGAATAATGGCTCGATGACTTGAGCGGATTTATAATATTGCGGCTTATTAGTATGTTTTTAGCACCTGCGTCTTTTAATAAATCACACGCATTGTGCAATAACGTTTTATTTTTTAAAACTAAATCGGCTTTGTCTGTGCCCATTCTTGATGACTTACCACCAGCAAGCACAACGCCTGTAAAGTCTCGCTTAACTTTCATATTAGATTTTATATCAGCTTCTATATGGGTATTCACATCAGCTTCCATATTAGCCGCCCAACATGGCTAAGTGAGTTGTCGCACCTGTTAAGCGCTTATCTAGCTCATGGCTTATTTCTTTATTGCCCATAGCAGCTCGAATAGCCTTTACTGTCGCTGCAGTATCATCCTCGTTGAGTAGCTCGCGTAAATCTATACCTTGCTCGGCAAACAAGCATAAGTGTAATTTACCCAGCGCCGACACCCTTAAGCGATTACAACTTTTACAAAAATCTTTACTGTACGGCATTATTAAACCAATACGACCATCGTAATCAGGATGACAAAATTCCTCGGCGGGTCCATTTAATTTCCCCCTAACGACTTGTAGCCAATCTTGGTCGAGTAATTGTGCTTTAACCGTTTGCCCACTTAAATGATTTTCTTCAAAAAAGGTTGCGCCGTCACCGGTTTCCATTAATTCTATAAAGCGCACCGTAACTTTGTGGTGTTTTACCCATGCTAAAAAATCCTTCAATTGGTTTTTATTAAACTGCTTGGCAAGCACTGCATTTATTTTTATATCTTTTATGCCCAGCTCTACCGCGCGTTCAATCCCTTTTAAAATAAGGTTAAGTTTGTCGTGCCCTGTTATGAGTTTAAACATACTCGGATTTAAACTATCAATACTGACATTAAGTGCATCTAGCCCTGCTTCTGCAAATTCATCAATTTTCTTTAATAAATTAAACCCGTTGGTAGTAATGGCTACTTTTTCTATGCCAGGCGTATTTTTACAGAGTTTTATAATATCGGTTACGTCGTTTCGCAAGCACGGTTCGCCACCTGTAATACGCACTTTTTTAGTACCTAGTTCTGCAAACGCATTTACAAGCATGCTAATTTCGTTTTTATTTAAAAAATTACGCGGCGTATCGCACTGATACCCGTTTGGTAAACAATAACTACAACTAAAATTACATACATCGGTTATTGAAAGGCGCAAATAGTTAAACTGCCGACCAAATTGATCATTAAGCATATGCTTCCTTTTTTCTTTACATTACAACCGCAACATTAATGCTGCTAGAACCTGCTTTGTAATGTTGTTTTATTAATTGGCTTAATTGTGTTTTACACGAACCACAGTTCGTCCCACATTTAAGTTCAGACCCCAATTGCTCGACGGTGTTTGCACCGTTTTTAATGGCGTTTATAATCGGCTGCTCTCTTACTTTAAAGCAGCTACACACTTGCATGCCTTGGGTAAATTCTTCATCGGGGGTTGCATAAAGCAAAGACTGTAATTGGGTAAAAGTCAGTAATGGCTCTGCAAATAAATGGTTTATCCACTCAAGTGATATTTCTTTTTGCTCATTAGAAATAACACCAACAAACGCTAATTGATCGTTTTGAATACACTGCACATGCATGGCTTTTGCCGTATTCATAGCCGACCACTGCCCTTGTAAACCGGTTAAGGTTTGGCAGAAATACAGTAAATCACTTTGTGCCTCATTAAGCGCCAATTGGTAATTAAAGCAATTACTTGCATTAACTTTGAGCCAAAAATCACTGTTTATAACAAGTTCGTTTTTAGTAAACAGCTGCATATATTGCTCAAACGGTGCTTTAACTATATTAACGGCGCCATGTTTACACTCAGCCTGACCAGATAGAGGGTCAACTACCGATTGATACAACTCACTTACTGTAGCGGATGACGCAAATTGCTTGTTCCAATGAATAGGCATAAAGCATTCGCCTTTTCGCACGGCATCGGTTACTTTTGCATGCGCGGTAACCTGCCCTGTTTGGGCAATTGCACTAATTAAATCGTTTTGTTTAATTGCTAATTTTTTTGCATCAAGCGGATTAATTTCAATATACGGGCGTGTAATATGCGATGAAAGCGCAGTACTTTTACCGGTGCGGCTCATGGTATGCCATTGGTCGCGTATACGCCCTGAGTTCATAACAAAGGGATATTTACTTGATGTTTGTTGCACCGGTAATTGCGGCGTTATAGGTATAAAGCGTGCTTTTTTATCAGCGGTGCTAAATTGATTATCTGTAAAAACTTGACCATTTTTATAAGTCTGATTTTTAACAACCGGCCACATAATGGGTTTTAAGTTATCGTACTGGCTTTTTGTGAGCCCAACTAAACCAGAAAGGTTTAACAATCGGCTGCCATTATTTTCAAAGTCGGTTAACTGTGCCCATTCTTCAAAAATGCCACTTGGGTCTATAAAATCAAATCCTTCAAAGCCCATTTTTTTAGCGACTTCGCACATAATTTGCCAATCATTTTTAGCTCCCGAATAAGGCGCTACTAACGGGCGCTGTCTTGATATTCTGCGCTCTGAGTTGGTTACTGTGCCGTTTTTTTCGCCCCATCCGGTTGATGGAAAGGCAACATCGGCGAATTTTAACGTATCACTTTTTGCAATACAGTCAGATACAACCACCAGCTCGCAGGTCTCTAATGCCTTTTTAATAGCGGCGTTATTAGGCAAGCTCACCATTGGGTTTGTTGCCATTATCCACACTGCTTTTATTTTGCCTGCGGCTATTTCATCAAACATATCAATGGCATTGCTGCCTGCTTTTTTAGCAATAGTTGGCGAGAGCCAAAAGCGTTGCACAAGTGATTGATGCGCTTCGTTTTCAATATCTAAATGCGCCGCTAACTGATTAGCCAAACCACCTACTTCGCGCCCGCCCATCGCATTGGGTTGCCCAGTAATCGAAAACGGACCGCTACCTGGCTTAAGTAATTTACCTGAGGCTAAATGCGCATTAATAATGGCGTTGCATTTATCTACACCCGAGCTTGATTGGTTTATCCCCATTGAGTAAAAGCTAATCGCACTTGGGCTTTTAGCAAATAGCGCATAAAACTCAGTGACTTGCTCAATTGCTATATCGCAAAAGTCGCTAACTGCCTCGCAGCTCCATTTTGTTGCCTCTTGCAGTGCGCTTTCAAAGCCGTTTGTATGATGAGCAATAAATTGCGTATCGAGGTGGTTATGCTCATTTAAATAATTAAGCAAACCGTTATAAAGCGCGGCGTCACTGCCTGGTTTTATATTTAAAAATGTGTCGGCAAGCTCAGCGGTGTCGGTTTTACGCGGATCAATAACCACCACTTTCATATTTGGGTTAAGCTGCTTTGCACGTTCCATTCGCTGATACAAAACCGGATGAGTCCACGCGGCATTAGAGCCAATTAAAATAAGCAGCTCAGTTTGCTCTAAATCCTCGTAAGTACACGGCACTACGTCTTCACCAAAAGCGCGTTTATAACCTGCCACAGCAGATGACATACACAGGCGCGAATTTGTATCAATATTGCCTGAGCCTATGTAGCCTTTCATTAATTTATTCGCGATGTAGTAATCTTCAGTAAGTAATTGCCCCGACACATAAAAAGCCACAGCATCGGGTCCGTGCTTTTGTATTATATCGTTAAATTTATTGGCAACATGGTCGGTGGCTTCATCCCACGTAACGGCTTGGTTATTAATGAGAGGCGTCGTTAAGCGATTATCACTGCCTGTCGTGTCGAGCAAATGCGTGCCTTTTACACATAAGCGACCAAAGTTTGCGGGATGCTCTCGCATGCCTTCAAGCTTGGTTGGCACATTATTAAAAATTGAAATATCAACACCACACCCTACACCACAGTAAGCACATGTTGTTTGTTTTAAACTGGTTTTATTTATAGTTGGTGACGTGTTTGCGGTTGTCATGCTACTGCTCTCTTTTAGTGTGCTTTAATTAGTACGTTTTAATTTATGCAGGTTGCTTTACAGACTCATTAAGGGTAACTACGTTAATGGTGTTACTAGCTTTTGCGAGTGCGCTGTTTATTACGTTTTGAACGAGTTTTTCACACCCTCCACAACCTGTACTGGCTTTGGTGCTTTGCTGCACACTTGCCAAATCTATGCAGCCTTTAGCGACTGTTTGTTCAATGGTGTGTTTAGTTACTTTATGACAAGCGCAAATAATAGCGTCATCAGGCAAGTCATCGGCGCTTAGCTCTGCTATGTCGCCAGCAAGGGGCATAATGAGCGCTTCGGGGGCGGTGGTAAGTTCAATGTCGTTTAAATGATATTGCAGTAAATTATCGTAATCGCTGGTATCGCCAACAAGTACGGCGCCAATCAGCTTATTACTTTGTGAATTAGTGACTACTTTTTTATAAATACCATTGGGTTGATCTTCAAAATAATAGCTTATTGCGCCTTCGCTTCTTGCATGCGCATCGCCAATAGAGCCTACTTCAACACCCATTAATTTAAGCTTGGTGCTCATATCGGCACCGCTAAATTCATCGGCTTTATTGTCTAAGCCAGTACTTTGCAAAGTACCTTGCTGTGTATCTTGTAAAATATGCCCAACTGCTATTTTAGCCATAGAGTAACCGGGTGCCACTAAGCCAAAAATAAAATTATTCCACAATGCACATTCACCAATCGCGTATATGTTTTTGTCACTCGTTTGGCAGTGGTTATTAATTACAATACCGCCGCGCTCACCTATCTCTAAATTAAACTCGCGGGCTAAATTATCATAAGGGCGAATACCCGCAGAAAATACAATCATGTCGGTTTCAAGGGTTTTACCGCCTTTAAAACACATTTTATAACGGCAACTTTCACCTTCTACTATTTTCTCGGTTGCTACCGATGTATGCACAGTAACGCCTAAATCTGTAATTTTGTTTTTTAGTAACCGACCGCCCCCCGCATCAACTTGTACGCCCATAAGTTGCGGTGCAAATTCTATTACGTGAGTCTGTAAACCTAGTTGCTTTAATGCGTTTGCAGCCTCAAGCCCCAGTAAACCGCCACCAATTACCACGCCTACTTTACTACCGTGGGCTGAGTTTTTTATTGCGTGTAAATCATTAATGGTGCGATAAACAAGGCAATGCTCACGATCTTTACCCGGTATAGGAGGTACAAATGGAAATGAACCTGTAGCAAGCACAAGCTTGTCGTATTCAAACAACTCCCCTTTAGCGGTTGTTACTGTTTGCGCATCACGATTTATATCAACCACTTTAGAATGAGTATGAAAGCACACTTGCCAATCGTCATAGGTTTTACTGCATGTAAGTGCGAGGTCGTCTGCGGTTTTACCTTTAAAAAAGGAAGATAGTTGCACTCGGTCATACGCTAAACGGTCTTCACCGCTCAGTACCGTAATTTCAAATTGTTCATCAGCTTGATTTTGAGAAACTAGCTGCTGCACAAAATGATGCCCCACCATTCCGTTTCCTACCACTACAACACGCTGCTTGCTTAGCATTTACCCACCTCAAAGTGATATCTACTTTAGTAATTGACTAAAATTGAAATCGAATTATTTGTTATAAGATTGTTATAGCAATATGCAAGCCAAATATATAAGCATTTAATATCAGTAAGTTGCCTACTTTGGTGCAGAGGTGGAAAGCGTAAATCCCCACAAGATGGTGCAATTGCACCATCTTGTGTCGCTATAAATTACAAGAGGATATTAGAAGATAGTGAGGGTTAAAATTTAGCACTCATCCATACCCATAATTTTTGAGTATCGACTTTATTAGCAGCAGTATCCCCCGCTGAGTAATCGGCGTATTTAACACCGACAGAATAGGTTTTATTAATAGGTTTAACGTATTGTACGTTTACCTCACTGCCTAAATCGTCAACCCCATTTGATTGCTCATTAGCATCAAAACTGTGATAAGCCACCAGCCATTTTCCGTCAAACGCTTTACCGTTTAAACTAATATAAGTGTCGTCCAAGCCTTGTGATGGTGTATTTAAAAACGTATCGGCCCAACCATTAAATTTATGTAAAGTAGCAAGCGGTATTGCAAACCCATACTCGCCATTATCAGAGCCAAGTGACTCTATGCCGACTTTTAATGTTACTGTTTTTATACCCAACCCATTTAAATCAACAGCGCCTTCAAGTGCATAGTAATCGGCATCAAAATCGTTCACGCTTGTTGAGGCAGACTGCGTTGCATATTCCGCTTTGTAATAAAATTTTATGTCGTTTAGAGTTTTATTACCGTTAAAAGAAACGCCATAAGTGTCTAAACTGTCGTCTTGTAGTGCATCGTCACTTAATAAGTAACTGTATAAAACCACTTTACCGTAGTCTGTTTTAAAGCTTGCATTAATTAGATGATCGGACGACTCAATGTCTTTATCGTCAGCAAATATGCGGTTACGCTTATTTAAATAACTGTATTGTAAATCTATGTTATTAAATGCGTAATTAACGGTTGCTGCATCAAAGGTTTGCCTGTCTTGGCGCCAACCTACGTGCCCAACAAAACGCTGCCCATCAAGTGCTATTATTTGGCGCCCTACTTTTAGCGATAAACCATCGCGTACATATTTAACAAAGCCTTGGTCAATCTCAGTGTTTTCTGGGTCTGCAATAACAGAGTAATTAGTATTTTTACCCAGCGTATTGTTGTAATCATCTACGCCCAATAGGCTGCGAATGTCTTCTACTTCAATAAGGGCTGAAAAACCATTCACCTCATCTGTTTGATACGTTAAGCGGGTTCTAAGTGTCAAGCCACTTGCATCTTTTAAAGCATTGTTTTGATCAGCGCTTTCAAAACGCAGTCTAAAATCAAGATCAGTTTGCGAAGCTTGGCTTATTGAAGGCGCAGTGAAGCAACCCAGTATAAAAATAATAGGTAAGTTGTTCTTATAGTTAAGCATTTTGGTTCTCTAAGTTTTAATTATTAATACACATACCAAAGCAATAAATAAACACAGCGAAATACATTTCCAAACCATCACTGGATCGCGTTTTAGTATTGAGCTTTTATTGGCGGTACTTTCTAAATAAGGGTTAGGTTTATTGATATCGTTTATAAACTCAGAAAAAGCTTGGTATCTGAGCTCAGGTTTAGGGGCAAGCGCCTTCATAAGGGCTTGATCTAACCAAAACGGAATATCGGCTCTGTATTTACGAATACTTGTGTAGTGCCAATGGCTATAATCTTTTGGCGCTACGTGGTTAAGTGGCAGTGGTTTGTAAGGCAATTTTGAGCACAATAACTCGTATGCAATAACGCCAAGTGAAAACAAATCACTTTTAAAATCGGCGTGCATAGTAATCAGTGTTTCGGGCGCGGTGTAGTCGGCTGTGCCTTGCGGGCAATCATCCGCAATTTGTTTAACCGACTCGTCCATAGCCGCAACACTTACTGTGCCGTAATCTATTAGCGTTACTTTTCCGTGCGCATCTATCATTACGTTATCGAGTTTTAAATCGCGATGTACCATATCGAGTCGCTGAAACGCCCTTAGTGCATGTACTATTTGTTCAATAATACTGCGTACTTGCGTTATTTCTGGGTGCGGCACGTCGTGCTTCCAATCACTCAGTGTTTGCCCGTCCATGTACTCACAAATATGATATAAAAAACGACTTTGCGATTGCGTACTCAGTACTTTCATCACGTTAAGGTGGTTTATGCGTTGTCCAACCCAGCCTTCTCTTATAAAGCCTTGAAGGTAGTGCACATCGTCTTCAAAATTAACCGAAGGTGCTTTTAAAACCACTGGCGGTATATCGGGCGCTTGTTGCACTAAATAAATATGCGAGCGACTACTGGCATGCAATTTACGAATAACCGTGTAGTCATCAATTTTTTGCCCAACATTAAGCGCTGGTGGAATTTTGCGACGAGTTAGCGAATGATAAAGCTCATCTAGTTTTTGCTCAGCAATGTTTTCTACTTTTACCAGTAAACAACTTACGTTGTCGTCACTGCCTCGCGCTAATGCAAGTTCGGTAATTGCTTTAGCTGCATTTTCTAAATTAGTGTGCTCATTAATTAATTTAGCTATATCACTACTTGGGAGCACATCGTGTACGCCATCGCAGGTTAATATATAAATATCGTCTGCTTTTAGGTCAACTTCGTATACATCTATTTCTTGATGAAGTTGTGCGCCAAGCGCACGTGTTAGCGTATCGTTTACTTTGTGATCCCGTGTTATCGCCTCTATTTTAGACCCGCGTAGGCGGGTGATACGCGTATCACCTAAGTGAAATATATAACCCGTTGCCGACTTTAAAATAAGCGCTGTAAAAGTCGTCATCCAATCAGCTTGGCGCTGACCTAAGTGATTGTAATTAACCGATTGCGAATACAGCCACTGATTTAAACTTGCTAGCACCTTCGACACTGACTTTTTAACAGCCCAACTTTCGGGGGTATTTAAATACTCATTTATAAAATGAGTAACCGAAAGTTGAGACGCTTGTTTAGCATTTTTTGCTGATGAACACCCATCGGCTAAGCAGGCAATGACGCCTTTAGACTCTTTTTCTTGCGCTTTGGTATTAAGAGCAGCAAACGCATCTTGGTTTTCTGCTTTTAACCCTTTAGCGCTGTGCCCGCCAAATGAAACGTTGAGTTCATTTTTTAACGCTTTAGCTTGGTGTGTTTCATCAAACATAGTCAATAATGCCTTAAGTCACTGAAATAAGTTCAACGGTGCCGTCTTCATTTACTTCGGTAATATGGCCATCTGGTTCTTTCATAAAAAATAGTGCAGCTAGGCCAAGTAATGCACTACCGGCAATAATGAAAAAGAAAGTTTGATAATCAACAAGTGACAATGCCGTTAAGTAAACTACCGCACCTACATTACCGTAAGCCCCTGTCATACCTGCAATTTGACCAGTTAAACGACGCTTAATTAGTGGTACTGCCGCAAATACGGCGCCTTCACCGGCTTGCACAAAGAACGAACATGCCATAGCAGCTACTACAGCAAGCCATAAAGGCCACGATGCATCAACCAAGCCCATTACAAAATAACCAACAGCAAGACCCATCGTAAGTACGATAAGTGTTATACGACGACCTAATTTATCTGAAATCCAACCACCACCTGGGCGAGATGCTAAGTTCATAAATGCATAAGCAGAGGCTAAAATACCGGCATACACCATATCAAGCGCAAACACATCCATAAAAAACAGCGGCAACATAGAAACAACCGCAAGCTCAGAACCAAAAGTTGTAAAATATAAAATATTTAAAACAGCCACTTGCTTAAACTCATAACGATGCGACTCAGGTACAGGCTCTTTAAAAATATGACCATTTACGTCAAAGGTTTTATACACTTCGTAAATATAAAGTAGGACTAAAAAAGCATACACAGCAAGTACAAAATTAGCCGAAATTAAGTTAGCACCGGTTGGCGAAAGCTTCCAAGTAAGTAATGCTAATGCGCCGTACATAGGGATTTTCATAATAAGCAGTAATACAAAGTCGCCTTTACTGGTAACTTCCATTGCGCCTACTTTTTTAGGCTTAAAGTATGTACCGCCTTTTGGCGTATCGGTTACATTTAAGTACCAAATAACACCAAATATAACGCTTAATACACCGGTTAAACCTACTGCATAACGCCAGCCATCTTCGCCGCCAAACATTAGTGCAATAATTGGCAATAACATAGCCGCAGCTGCTGAACCAAAGTTACCCCAACCGCCATAAATACCTTCAGCTATACCCAACTCGTTAGCAGGAAACCATTCACTCACCATACGAATCCCCACAACAAAGCCAGCACCAATAAAGCCTAAAGCAAAACGCGCTATTGCGGCTTGCTCAAATGTAGTTGCCATAGCAAACATAAAACATGGAATACTACAGCTAATAAGTAGTGCCGCGTAAACAATACGGGGACCAAATTTATCGGTTAGCATACCCACCACAACACGCGCTGGAATAGTTAACGCTACATTTAAAATTAGTAATGTTTTAACCTGTGCCATGGTAATACCAAGTGAACCCGCTATGGCACCTAATAAAGGAGCATGGTTAAACCATACAAAAAATGACACAAAAAAGACCATCCAACTCAGATGTAATACTTTCATTTTTCCGCTAAACGATATTAGGTTAAACCCAGAACTCGGTTGCATGTTTATTTTCCTCGTAAACGTATTATTGTTTTATTAATGCCCCACCCTTTTATACGAGTAGCAGCCCAATTTTTGTTAAATTTAAGTTAACCCGATATAGCAATTACTGAGCCACTAATTAAAAACTATAAATTTCATATGGTTACATGCAACAGCTGTTTTTATACGTTATAGTTGCACTATATGAGTGAAGGGCTCTGGGTTGTTAGAGTGCAAATAAAAAGCGTTACTACTTGCTCTTGGATTTAACAACTTGGTATTGTTCAAAAAAAGTATGAGAAGTTTGAAAATGCAAAAAACACCGCTAACTTACCAGCAGCAACTGCGCTATTCACGGCACATTATGCTCCCGCAGCTTGATATAGACGGACAAGAGCGACTATGGCAATCGCATGCTTTAATTATTGGTGTGGGTGGGCTTGGTTGTGCGGTAGGTCAATACTTAGCGGCATCTGGCGTTGGCACGCTTACCTTAGTTGATAACGATGAAATAGACGTGACCAACCTGCAAAGGCAAATACTGTATAAAGAAAGCGACATTGGTAGCTCAAAATGCAGTGCTGCTAAAAAACAGCTTAACGCGCTTAATAGTGAAATAAACATAAATACTATTGAGGCATTTTTTGATGCAAATACCTCTACAGAGCAGCTATTTAATAACATTGATATAGTAATTGATTGCTCAGATAACCTAGCAACGCGTAATGCACTTAATAGCGCCTGTTTTAAAGCTAAAGTTCCGCTAGTGTCAGGCTCTGCAATACGAATGGAAGGACAAGTCGCGTGTTTTACTATGGATGGAAACAGCCACTGTTATGGTTGTTTATCGCAATTTTTTAGTGAACAAACACAAAGCTGCTCTGAATCCGGTGTGCTCTCTCCTATTGTGGGGCTAATAGGCAGTATTCAGGCTACTGAAGCACTAAAAATGCTTGCTGGTTTGCCAAGTGGCTTAAGCGAGCACTTATTGCTGGTGGATGGTTTAAGCATGGAGTTTAATCGTTTTAAAATAGCTAAAAACAGTCAATGTGCGGTGTGCAGCATTTAGTTATTCTAGATTACTGATTGTTGTATAAAGCACATCGCCAACTTTAAAGTTGTTTTTGTCCCACACTCGTCTTGAAGCCAAGCAATACAAAGTTTGCCCATCTACATTAAGCGTTAACTGCCACTTGTTGTTAATAAGCTCAGCCTGAGTTAATACCGTCTTTAAAACATTACTGTGCGTTGTTTGCTCAGGCTTTAACGCACTAAGCGACATTTGCTCACTTTCTATAATTAGCTTGTTACTGCTATCTACAAGTGCAGGAAGCACAAAAAGCGGCTGCTCACTTTGCTGTAATTGCAGTTGATATAGCCCGTAGTCTTCATCAAATTTAACAACATCGTAATTAATTAAGCTCAGCGGTGTTTGCCTATCGTTTGCATAAATAGCTTTTGCAACGTGTGCACTTGCACCTTGGTTTATCACCTTACCTTTATCAAGCTGAATAAGGGTATCGCAGCAAAATAGCAGCTCTTTTAATGAGTGACTTACTATTATAAATTTAATATTAAACTTAACTGCAATCTCGCTAAATTTAGTGAGTGTTTTAAAACGCAATGACCAATCAAGCGCGCTAAAAGGCTCATCAAGCATTATAAATTTTTGACCAGCAAGCAAAGTGCGTGCAAATACTACACGTTGGCGTTCGCCGCCCGATAAGCTTTGTACATCACGGTTTAGTAAGTCTTGTAATTCAAGTGTTTTAACAACGTATTCTAGCGTTAAGCTTGTTTGCTTATTCCCGCAGTGTTTTTGTGTAAACGCTAAATTACCTGCCACATCTAAATGAGGAAACAACGGGCACGATTGCAACTGAAGCGTTATACCGCGTTTATCGCTTGGCAGCTCATGCACTGGTTGATTGTTTACATAAACACTTTTTGCAGGCTCTAAACCACTAATACAACGCAGTAATGTTGACTTACCCGAGCCAGAAGGCCCGTAAACACCGAGTACATTAAACGACTCAAGCTTAAGGTTTATATCTAAATCAAAATTATTGAGTGCTTTAAAAAGGCTTAACTTAATCATGTTATTGCTTAACCCCAACAATGCTTTTATTAAACTTAAATAACAGCACTAAACAGGCAAACGAAATCGCCAATAAAATAAGTGAAAGCTGATGCGCCGCCGTATAATTTAACGATTCAACATGGTCATAAAGCGCAATAGACACCACCTGTGTTTGCCCCTGAATATTACCGCCAATCATTAATACCAAACCAAACTCACCCAATGTGTGCGCAAAGCCTAAAGCAAATGCGCTACCAATACTGGGTTTTAAAAGCGGAATAATTAAATGCACAAAGCGTTTAAAAGGGCTTAACCCAAGCGCAATGGCAGCTTCGTTATAGGTTTGATTAATATGTTTAAACCCAGCCACAAGCGGCTGCATTACAAAGGGCAGTGAATAAAAAAGCGAGCCAATAACCACGCCCTGAAAACTAAACGCAAGCTGTGTACCCGTTAGCCAAAACCAAAACTGCCCAAAAGCGTGATCAGGCGAAAATAAAACAAGTAAGTAAAACCCTAACAACGTAGGCGGCAGCACTAAAGGCATTGCAATTAATGCCTCTAAAAATGGTTTAAATTTACCGTTATAGCCAGCGAGCTTGTAAGCCAGTGGAATACAAAATACAAGAAGGAGTACTGCGGTTATAAAGGCAAGTTTTATAGTTAACCACAGCGCGGTTAAATCACTTTGAAGCATTGTTGTCCTTTATTCTGTAACCTAATTCAATTAACTGCTGCTGCGTAGCCTCTGCCATTAAAAATTGCATAAGCTGCTGAGCGCTAGCACGCTTTTTAGTCGAGCTAATAATAACGCCTTGTTGAATTATATCGGGATATTGATTTGTAGGCAGCACGGTGTAATCTAAATATTTTTGATCTTGCGTGTTACTGTAAGCCGCCTTTAGTGATGAAACAGCCACCAGCCCTACTCCTACATTACCACTTTGCACAAACTGAAACGCATGCGTAATATTATTACCATACACATAATTTACTGGCTTTTTAAAATGGTTATTAGCGTAGTGCTCTGAGGCACGCCCGTATGGTGAAAAACGCGGATTAGCAATAGCTACTTTATCATTTACTTTTTCAGCTTTTGGTTGCCACAAAGCAAGTTCGCCTAACGCGTAAGTGATTAAACTGCTTTGCTCGGCATAACCTTCTTTAATAAGTGATTGCGGTCGAAAATCGTCAGCCGATAAAAACACATCAAATGGCGCGCCATGCACTATTTGCGAATATAAAACACCGCTAGAAGCAGCTGATATTTTCACGTCAACATTAGGTAATGGGGATTTTTTTAGTAGGGTTTGCAATACAGTTTTAAAATTACTCGCTACGGCTACTTGCAGCGTTTCTTTTGCGTTTACGCTGCACGAAAGCATGCATGCTATACACAAAAAATAACCCAACCATGTATTGTAAAGCTTTGACATTATAAGTATTGTTTCAAAATAAAATGATTTAAGTAAGCAATATATATGAACGATGTTTGCAATGCACCCGGTTTATTACCAATTGAAACTGCAATACAAAATATACTTGGCTCAATAACGCCTGTTAAAGACGTTGAAACCATCACTATAATGCAAAGTGTTGATCGCGTTTTAGCAAGCGATGTTAAATCAACTATAAACGTACCCGCTCATAACAACTCCGCAATGGATGGCTATGCGCTATGTATTTCAGATAAAAGCTTAACCTATACACAAGTAGGTAGCGTGTTTGCGGGTCAAGTTTTTGAAGGAACGCTTACCCCAGGGCAATGCGTAAGAATAATGACCGGCGCCGCCATTGCACCAGGCGCTAACGGCGTTGTAATGCAAGAAAACGCCTCGGTAGATGGCGATAAAATTACGTTTACTGCGCAACCAGAGCTAAATGAAAACGTACGTTTTGCTGGTGAAGATATTGCAATAGACGATGTTATTTTAAAAGCAGGCGATAAATTAAAAGCCGTTGATGTGGGGTTACTTGCATCTTTAGGAATTGCCAATATAGACGTGGTAAGAACCCTAAAAATAGCCGTGCTTTCTACAGGCGATGAGCTAATAGAACCTGGTCAGCCTCTTAAGCAAGGCGCTATTTTTGAAAGCAACCGCGCTGTTATTATTAGTGCGCTGCAACAAAAAAATATCGACGTGATCGATTTAGGAATAATCCCTGATGACAAAGACCTCATCACCAATGCATTTTTAAAAGCGAATGAACTCGCCGATGCCGTAATAAGCTCAGGCGGCGTATCGGTTGGAGAAGCCGACTTTACTAAAGAAGTGCTCAACGAAATTGGCGAAATTCACTTTTGGAAAATAGCCATGAAACCAGGCAAACCTTTTGCCTTTGGTAAACTAAGTAACAGTTACTTTTTTGGCTTGCCAGGTAACCCTGTGTCGGCTGCTGTTACGTTTAATCAGTTAGTAGAGCCTGCACTGCAAAAGCTGTCGGGTCTTGGTGAAGTAAATCCTAAAATGCGATTTAACGCGGTTACTACATCCGTTATTAAAAAGCGCCCTGGCAGAGCTGACTTTCAACGCGGTACAGCAACAATTAACGAGCAAGGTGACTTAGTGGTTGCCCCGTTTAATAAACAGGGCTCGGGTGTACTTTCGTCGCTTAGTAAAGCTAACTGCTTAATTGTAGTGCCTGCGCAAAGCGGCAATATCGAAAAAGGCGCAACAGTAAGTATTGAGTTGCTATAAAGTATTGAGGTGTTATAAAGCCTAACATGCTACAGCTAACTGTATAATTTAGCTGTAGCGCTACTCTAATTTAAAATATTTTTATGTTTAGAGTTTGGATTAAACAGTTTAACTTTTCGCTACGTCCTACAAACTCTTCTTTGCTCAACCTATTAACACACTTCAGCGCATTTTTAGTCGCAAAGTATCTATCATAACTTAGGCTTCTTTCGCATTTAACACTATACGTTGAGGGCCAAGAGCCACCGGCACCCGTTGCTATGCCAACAACGTTACATGTAGCATCTATATACTGCTCCCATGCTTTTATTTGCGCTTTAACTGCATCTACTTGGTAATCATCAGTTAGTTGCGGGTAGATCTCATCCATCATTTTACTGATTTTAGTTTTGTATCTATTGCCCTCTAAATTATAAGTATTGCCCGTGTGCATTGCACCGCCTTCTGGCCAATCATCAGTACTTTGTGCAAATGCGCCAAATGATGAAATAGCAAAAGCAAACCCAATAATAATTTTATTCATTTTAAATCCCTTTAATACCAATCTGCTTATATATGGGGTCTATTTAACGTTAAGAAAATTATGCTAGAACTAGGCAAAAATTTTTGTATCTAGTTGTTCTAAATAAAAAATTTTTAACGACGTTATAGTGCAATTTAATTCGTTAAATTGATCAAAGATTTATGCAGGTTGGTATAATAGTTAGACCAGATACCTGTAAAAAACGCCTATAAAAAATGCCGCTAAGCTTAACTGAGCGGCATTATATTATTCAATAAGCTTTTAAAGAGGCCTATTAAAAACCAAATATTTTTAAATCAAAAAACTTAGTCGCCACTGTATTTATAAATATTACAGCTAGAATGACAGGAATAAACGTTGAAAGTGAAAAGTTAACGTACTTTTCCATCAAGCTTCCCGCATAATTAGGCGAACCTAAGCTTAGCTCTTGTGTTAAGCGTGCTTTTTTCCAGCGGTACATTACAAACAAACACACCATTAAGCCGTTAAGTGGTAAAATTGTGTCGTAAAATACATCAACAATAATATCAAAAAAGCTCTTACTAACACCGCCATAACTGGTGAAAGATGTAAGGCTGTCAATCATACCAAACGACATTGTACATAAAATAGTAAGTACACCGGTTGAAAGTGTAAGGATGCCCAGTGCTTTTTTACGGCTAATACCTTTACGATCACTTAGTGTTGCAGTCGGGACTTCCACTATTGAAACAAGTGAAGTAATCGCTGCAAAAAATACTAATAAGAAGAATGAGAACGCAACAATAGACGCACCTACATAACCAATATCATTTTGCAGTGCTAATAATATTTTAGGTAGGTATACAAAAATCATTGATACGGACGAATCAGAAAGTGCTGATGGGTCTGTATTTGGGTCAAAGCTAAATATCGCTGGCAACACCATTAGCCCCGCTACAAACGCAACGAGTGAGTCAGTAATAGCGACCATTTTAGCACTGCTTACAATGTCATCTTTTTTAGAAATGTACGACGCGTAAGTCATTAATATACCCATACCCAGCGATAGCGAGAAAAACGCTTGGCTTAATGCGCCATTAAGTACACTTGCACTCATCTTAGAAAAATCAGGAATAATGTAGTATTTAACACCGGCCATTGCGTTATCAAGCGTTAATACATAAGTAACTAGAGCTAGTAGCATAACTAATAAAGCGGGCATTAAAAATTTGGCGGCTTTTTCTATGCCTTGTTTAACACCACCTAACAAAATTAAGTTAACGATAATAACCACAACAGCCATATAACCAAACACAGTGTAACTATTAATAAAAACACCAAAGTGGCCAGGATCTGCAAGTAAATCTAAATTACCGAGGCCTGTTTGCGTTAAATAACCAAAGATCCAAACCGTAATCACCATATAAAATACAGCAATCATAAATGGTGTAAGCACCGCAAAAAACCCAGCTAACTTCCATTTTTTATCGTTATTAGATAATAGTTTGTACGAACCAAGTGGATCTTTTTGAGCGTTACGACCCATTGCCATTTCAGCCATCATGACTGGTAAACAAATGAATATGACAAATAAAGCGTAAATTAATAAGAATGCGCCACCACCATTTTTAGTAGCAGAAACCGGAAAACCAACTAAATTACCAATACCAACAGCTGAACCGGCCGCTGCCATTATGAACCCAAGGCGGGAACTAAATCGTTCTCTATTTTCGCTCATGCATAAAACCTTTTTATTATTTTGTATATTTCAGCGACTCTACCAGTGTTACACAGAGATTTTCAAGCAATTACAGCTTAAAAATAAAATCGAAGTGTAAACCTGTGTAAATACGCTTTTAATTCACCAATTTTCAACGCTGTGGTAGTATTGCGTTAATCAAATTTAACAATTTTTATGAGATTCCTTATGTTGTACATGATTCACTCAACAGACGTTGAAAACAGCTTAGAGCTTAGAAAAGCAGCACGCCCGGCACATTTAGCACGCCTTAGTGAGCTTGATTCACAAAACCGTCTACTTACCGCCGGTCCATTACCGGCAGTCGATAGTGAAGATCCTCAAGAAGCAGGTTTTACCGGTTCATTAGTGGTTGCTGAATTTGAATCAATTGAAGCAGCTCGAGAGTGGGCAGCAGCAGACCCTTACGTTGCCGCTGGCATCTATGAAAATACAATTGTTAAACCTTTTAAAAAGGTATTTCCTGCTTAAAAAGTATTAAACCCTAGAGCGTGCGTTGCACTGTAATTCAGGGTTTGTTCACAGGATTTTAATTAAAATTATCAGGATAAAAACGAATTTACCGTTTTTACTTGAATTTTAGTAACTTAGTTAATTAAACTAAGTGAGTCTGGTCTAGGAGTTTTCCATTATGCGCGTATTATTAAGCCTCGGTTTTATTGCTTGTGTTAGCTTAGCTAACTTTAGTCAAGCAGCAACCGCCACCCAAGCATCTCATGCTGAGGTGGACAAAAAGAAAGCCGTAATACTCGCAAAGAAAACAATTGGCGGTAAGACATTAAAGATCACTGAAAAAACAGATTTTTATACCGTACGAATACTCAAATCTGACGGCCACGTCGTTGATTTACATATTAATAAAAAAACCGGCGAAGTGAAAAAGGATTAAAAATGCGAATTTTAGTTATAGAAGACGATTTACATTTAGCAGATAACCTACGTAATGCCTTAGAAAAAGAACGTTACAGCGTGGATTTATGCCACGATGGTGAAGCAGGTCTTTTCCACATTACAGAATACCCGCTTGATATGGCCGTAGTTGATTTAGGTTTACCTAAAATAGACGGTATTGAGCTAATTAATAAAGCACGAGCACAAGGCATTACAATCCCTATTTTAATCTTAACCGCGCGCGATCGCTGGCAAGATAAAGTAGAAGGTTTAGATGCAGGTGCCGATGACTACCTTACTAAGCCATTTCATGTTGAAGAGCTTATTGCCCGTTGTAATGCATTAATTCGTCGCAGTGCTGGTAAAGCAAATCCAGAAATGACTGCAGGTCCAATTAAAATCCATACACGTTCACAACAAGTATGGGTTGATGACAAAGAACTTAGCCTGACAGCTTACGAATATAAAGTACTTGAATACTTAATGGTAAATCCGCAAAAAGTAATTTCTAAATCAGAACTGACTGAGCACATTTACGACCAAGATTTCGACCTTGATTCAAACGTAATTGAAGTATTTGTACTACGTTTGCGTAAAAAGCTTGACCCTGAAGGCGTACTAAACCCAGTAGAAACACTACGTGGGCGTGGTTACAGGCTTAAAAGCCAGTGGTAATACCGCAAATATCGTTAAAAATAAGGCAAGGATTTATCCTTGTCTTTGTTTTGTTAGTCGCACTTCCTATCTTATTTTATTCAATTGGTAAGGCGTATTACGCTTCACTTGTTGATGCGACAGAAAAAACCCTCGAAGCACAACTCTACTCGCTAATATCTGAAGTCGATTTTACTGAGCATGGTATTATTATGCCCAGCACTATTTTAGCGCCTGAGTTAAACAGATTAAATTCTGATACCTACGCAATGATCTACCGCGATGATGACCCGGTTTGGAACTCAGAGTCGGCTGTAAATTTAAACTATGTACCTCAACAAATAGAGACCAAAGCAGGTGCTGCCGACTTTAGGCGTGTTGAATATAATAATACCGCTTATTGGCAACTTAGCCTGACTGTAATTTTAAACAACATAGATCAATCAGAACAAGCTCGCTTTATATTAGTTAAACGTAACGACGCTCTACTTCGTTTAATGGATGGCTTTAAGCAAACCCTTGTAGATTGGATGTTTATCATGGGGATTGCAATTGCAGGCCTGATGGCGATTGGTTTCATTTGGAGCGCTCGCCCACTCCAACGACTCGATAAAGAAATAAAAGCGATTGAATCAGGCGATATTCAAGAAATTAAAGGCCTCTACCCAGTAGAACTGCAAACAATAAAAGCAGATCTAAACTTGCTACTTGAGTCGCAACAACGCCAAAAAGAACGCTATAGAGCCTCATTGAGCGACCTTGCTCATGCACTCAAAACGCCGCTTGCTGTATTAAAATCAAGTCCATTGGCAAACGATGCCGATGCACAAGAACAACTCGACCGCATTAATGTGATGATCGAGCACCAATTAAAACGTGCTGCAACAGGCGCATCAGACACGTGGAAAAAACAAACCCCTGTTAAGCCAGTACTCGATTCAATACTCAGTGCTATGGCAAAAGTATATCGTGATAAAGATATTATTTTTAGCTGCACTGTAACCGAAAAAGATTATTTTTTAGGCGATCAAACAGATTTAATGGAATTACTCGGTAACTTGATTGATAACGCGTGTAAAGCGTGTCGCTCACAAGTAGAAATACAGGTCATTCAAAGCAAAACCCTGTGTATTGGAATTAGCGACGATGGTCCTGGCGTGCCAGAAGATAAGCGCGAATCTTTACTTACACGTGGTACTCGCCTCGATACTTACGAAAGCGGACACGGCGTAGGCATGGCGATTGTATCAGATTTAGTTAAGTCGTATCACGGTACGCTAACCATTACCGATGCTGATAAATTAGCCGGCGCTCAATTTATTTTAGAGTTTAATTACAATGACAAAAAGTAACTATTTATTAAAACTCACTGCCATTGTGCTATTAGCTACAAGCCAGTACAGCTTGGCAGATGAGGCATGTACTTTAGCCGCTAAAGCAACAACCGATGAAGCTAAGCGGTATATTCAATGCCTAGATACCCAAATTGATAAAGCAAAGCAAGTACAAGGCAGTTGGATACAAAAGCGCAAATATGAGCTAACTAAATCACAAGAAAGCACAGGTAATACTCAAGTACTTCCGTTATTTATGCGTAGCATTACTAATAGCGAAAAGTACCTGGAGAGCGCCTGCCAATGGCGCTATTTAATAAAACTTCCTAATGCGACAACAGCTGCAATTAGCTATAAGCTCTGTGAAATTGAGCTTATAAATCAATTTACAGAATCACTAAAACACCCATTCTAACGAAACTAATTAGTTAAGTTATTCTGTACACTCCCCGCTCCGCTTGACAATTTATTTATATCAAAACAAACTATCTACTAGTAGATTGCTAAATGGGTAATAAAAATGACTAAACCAGTAATAATTATAGGTGGCGGACTTGCCGGCTTATACTGTGCGTATAAATTACAACAACTTAATATTCAGTTCTTATTACTGGAAGCTAAATCGCTATTAGGCGGTCGAATTTTTGCCGCGCAATCACCAATAAATAACGATGTTAGTTTTGATTTGGGCCCTACGTGGATATTTCCCCACCAACCAAAAATTCAAGCTTTAGTAAAGTCACTCAACTTGAGTATATTTGAGCAATACAACAAAGGTGATGTGTTATATCAAGCACCTAATTCCAAGCAGCCTCAACAAATTGCAGGTGCTGGAGATATGCAGTTATTTAGGCTTAAGCACGGCATGAATACCTTAATAACTGCCTTATACGCGCAACTTAATCCTGATTCTGTGTTATTAGAACACAATGTCACTGAGCTTAAAAAAGGTGATAACAACTGGCAAATTACGGTTAATCACTTAGGTAATATTAAGCACTTTACTACTGAAAAACTAATTTCAGCAGTTCCTGCTCGTATGGTTACAACACACTTAACACCTGAACTATGGGCGACTCCAGCACTCATAAACCGCCTTAGTAGTGTACCTACATGGATGGCAGGACAAGCCAAATTTATAGCTACTTTTGAACATGCATTTTGGCGTGATAAAAACTTATCAGGGCAGTGCTTTAGCCGCGTAGGCCCTATGGTCGAAATTCACGACGCCAGTGCTGAAGATGGCAATTACGCCGCATTATTTGGCTTTATAGGTGTGCCCTACTTATCACGAAACCAAGTAACTCAAGAGCAATTAATTCAAGCCTGTGCCCAGCAGCTTAGCTACTTTTATGGTAAAGATGCAGAAAAGGCAACGGGGTACTTTATTAAAGACTGGGCAGACGATAAGTTTGTAGCGAATAGAGACGATCAAACTCAGCCTTCACAGCACCCAGAATTTGATTTTTCTGGCTTGGATGAGCAATTAAATAACCTAAATATTCATTTTGTAGCGAGTGAGTTTGCAAAACAAGAAGCGGGATATTTAGAAGGCGCAATAAACGCAGTGGATGACGCTATTAAATTGTTTGTTAATTAATAGTCTTGTATTTACTGTTAACGTAGCCATCAAGGGCTTTAATTTTACAGCCCTTGATGGTTATAGATGTTAGTTATTTTTAGCAACGTCTTCGCCACTGCCTAGTAGAGTGGCAACCCACTTACCTTCTGCACTGGCTTCTAGGGCTATTTTTACAATCATAGTTAATGGCACAGATAAAAGCATACCTACAGTACCTAATAACCAGCCCCAAAATATTAATGATAAAAATACTACTAGCGTTGAAAGACCTAGCCCTTTGCCCAAAAATTTAGGCTCTACAATATTACCCATTACCGTATTTATTGTTAAATAGCCTGCAGCAACCAATCCCGCAATTAACGGGCCTTGAGTAATAAGTGCAAGTAATACTGCCGGTACAGCCGCAATAATTGACCCAATATTAGGAATGTAATTGAACATAAACGCCAATACGCCCCAAAGCACAAAGTAGTCTACATCCAAAATCCATAAGTAAAACGCAGCAATAATACCCGTACCTAAACTTACTAGCGTTTTAATTGCCAAATATGAATTAATAGACTCTAAAAAGCGGTCAATTTGCTTCATTTTGCTATCAGGATCTTCAAGTGCCATGTGTATTTTTTTACTCAGCATTGGCCCTTCAAACAGCATAAAAACAACAGTTAAAATAATTAAAAACATGTTTGCCATTACGCCACCTAAACCAGTGAGCATATTGGTGGCTACATCAACCATTTTACCTGGGTCGAACATATTGATTAACTGATCTTTATTGATCAATATATTGTATTGAGATGCTAAATCTACCAGCCATACAAATTCTTCTTTGAGTTGTGTTTTATACTCAGGAAGTTGCTGCGAAAAATCATTTATTGATTGCCCTACAAGCCCGCCAAGACTCACACCTAAGCCAACTATAATAAGCACCACCAACATAACAGCAATGCCTTTAGGAATTCGGTAGCGCGCAAAAAACTTGATTAGCGGATTACAAATAATGGCAATAAACGCTGCCAAAATAAACGGAATAATAATTACACTTGCTGCTTTTATCCCCGCGAGTACGACCACTAAGGAAGCAAAAACTATTAAGCTTTTATTTACTCCAGTTAAACTTGCCAATTTATTAATCCTTTTATTAATTATATGGCCTTAGTGTAAGGCAAAAGGTAATTAAATGAAATAATGACGAAGTGATCATAAAAGCCTGTTTTACGTATAAATTTGCAAAGCTGTTTGCTAGCGAGTATGTTTTTTAATCACTTGCTACTATTTTATTGTAAGGATTAATAATGCATATATTTGTTACTGGCGCGACGGGATTAATTGGTAAGCACTTATGCCCTTTTTTACTTCATCATAATACTGTTACTGTGCTTAGTCGAAATCCAACTAAAGCTAACGTATTACTGGGACATAAAGTTAAAGTCGTAAGCAATGTTAATACAGTAGATTTTAACACCGTTGATATTGTTATTAATCTAGCTGGCGAACCGATTGTAAATAAACGCTGGAGCGACAAGCAAAAGCAAATAATACGCGACAGCCGTATTGGTATTACACAACAAATTAGCGAAGCTATTAAAGCTTGTAGCACTCCCCCGCATACTTTTATTTCTGGAAGTGCTGTAGGCTTTTATGGTCGACAAAATAGTAACACTATTGATGAAACCTGTGAAAACCCTCACGACGAATTTAGCCACCAGCTTTGTAAAGACTGGGAAAATGCAGCTTTACTTGCGCAATCAGAACAAACCAGAGTGTGCCTATTACGCACGGGTATTGTTTTGGCCAAAAAAGGTGGGGCATTAAGTAAAATGCTACCCGCTTTTAAATTATGCTTAGGTGGCCCTATTGGTGATGGCGAGCAAGGTATGTCGTGGATACACATCGACGATATGATTCAGCTAATACTTTTTATTATTAGACATCCTGAAATATCAGGTCCTGTTAACGCAACTGCACCAAACCCTGTGAGCAACGCTCAATTTAGTAAAAGCTTAGGCGAGGCGTTATCACGACCTGCATTTATCCCTATGCCAACCGTAGTGCTTAAACTATTAATGGGTGAAATGTCAGACTTACTTACAACGGGGCAATTTGTAGTTCCTAAAAAAGTACTAGCTCATAATTATCGTTTTCATCATCCAGATATTAAATCAGCTTTAGAGAGCTTGGTTTAGCTGGCGTTAATAATTCTTAAGGTAGAATGCAGAAAATTGAAAAGCAATCCTTTTAACCGAATTGACCTTTTCTTATTAATACATAATAATTATACACTTAATTGAATATATATTTCATCATTTTATAATAAAGAGAATAAATCATGTTTCATTTGCCTACTGTGATCTTCCTCTCTTTTATTCTTAACTTACTCATAAGCTTATTCTTTCTCTCAATTTATAAATATAAAAAACAAACATCTTTTTTACTATTTGGTTTAGCCTGTGCCACATTTGCGCTAGCAGAAATACTGGCATGTTTGCGCTTATACATAGACTTTCCTTTGATAACCCACTACTTGGCTAGTATTTCTATGATTATGAGCCCACTTTTAATTATTATTGGACTATATAAATATAAAAATATACAGAATATTAGTTTAATGCCTCTTTACTGCATATTTGGGTTTTCTGGTTTATTGTTATTGGCAATTTATCCTTTCGAAGCAGCAAAAATGCTAACGAGCTTAGTAATTGCCGGATTATTTATTTACACGGCGTATTTAATCAAAAGCATGAGCTTTGTTGCTAAAGCCCAGAAAAAGGCGTTGATCACCTGCTTTTTAGTGCACAGCGGTGTTATGTTTTTAAACGTAATATTTCTACTAATACCGGTACTGAGCTCGAGTATTCAGGATGTAGCAACGCCTTTACAAATTGTTCTTATTAGTCATTTACTATTAGCCACTCTAAGTGCTCTTATACTGCCATTTTTGTTATTTTCTAATAGTGAATACACGCTATCGAACCTTGCGAACACCGACTCTCTTACACAATTATTTAATCGAAGAGGCTTCTTTAATAATGCCAAAGAAACCCTTAAACAACCTAACAACAGTGATAAAAACGTATCTGTAATTATCCTAGATATCGACTTTTTCAAGCGTGTAAATGATAAGTACGGCCACGACACCGGCGATCAAGCAATTAAATGGATTGCGCAGCACATAAAAGAGCAATTTATTGATGAAGGTATTTGCGCCAGAATAGGCGGTGAAGAGTTTGCTATATTACTACCAGACTATTCTCTACGAGCAGCTAAAGAATATGCAGAACACTTACGTGAAAATATTTCTAAGCATCCATTTTATTATCAAAACTCGCATATTAACCTATCTGTAAGCGCCGGTGTGAGTAGTGCACTAAATGGTAAAATGAGTGTAAAAGACTTACTGTCGCTGGCTGATAAGCGCCTTTATCTTGCTAAAGAAACTGGCAGAGATAAAGTAGTCAGCTTTGACGAGAAAAACCTCTTAATGCAGTGCTAATTATTTTATAAGTAATTATAAAAAAGGCCCCTCTTATAAAAACGCGGTACCCCTTTGTATTTATACCGACCAGTTCCTATTAAGTTATATCAATCAGCTCAAGTGTTTATGCAGGTTACCTCTACATAAAAAAAGCCCTTCATTCGAAGGGCTTTGGTATACACACAATAGAGTTAATAAACTACTTACAAGACAGTGTAGCTTCGCCTGCCTTATTTGGCACAAACTGAATATTAGCTACAGAAATTGATGCTTTACCATTGCTGCGTAAGCTAAATGGGCTTGTTAGGTTTGCAAAATTAACACCCTTATCAGCAAAGCAACCTAAATCAATTGATACTGACTGCCATTTATTCTCAATGGTTTTATCCACTACGTTTGCTAAATCAATGCTTGCACCACATTCACCCGAGCAAGTCATAGCAAGTGCTATATCGCTCGTTAGTGCTTCGTTTAATTTAATATCAAAGCTAATCACACTATCGGCTTCAACGTAGGCAATGGTATCTTCTGCAAAGCTTGTTACTATTTCAGCACTGGCTTTTTCTGTACCGCTGAAGTTAAATTGGCGCGCGTCTTCTTGTACTGTTTTGTCCTCAGTACGGTATTTAATTGCACCAAATTCATGGGTACTACTCGATACATCTAAAAGCTCATCGCCCGATTTTAACAATAAGCGCCATGGCGCTACAGGTGCACCAACAAGTATATCCATACTCGTAAGCCCTGAGTTATCAAGTTTAGAGTCTTCATCAAGGTCGTCAGCTAGCACGTTTTTATCGCCATACGTTAAACCAAAACCATAAGGGAGTAATGGCTCGTAATTTTCATCGCCTTTATTAACCGCAGTTTGTACCGCTGATTTAGGCCAAGAAAACGATAATTTACCTTTAAAGTTATTTTGAATGGTGCCGTCTGCCGCTTTTAATAAAACATCAGCAATACCTGCGCCTTCTGTACCTGGCAACCATGCAGCTACAAACGCGTCAGATGCGTTAAGTTCGCTGTTAACCCACATAGGTCGACCTGATATAAACACAGATACAACAGGAATGCCTTGCTCTTTTAGTAAGTTTAAAAGTGCTAATGACTTTTTATTTCCGCGCTCAAACTCAAGGTTATCTTTATCGCCGTGCCCTTCTGCGTAAGGTTCTTCACCAAATACAACAATGGCAACATCAGGACGTTGCTCAAACGTACCATCAGCGCTTAAAGTAACACTTCCACCTGCTGCAGATATTTGCTCTTCAAGCCCTTTGTAAATTGACGTTGCTCCAGGGAAATCAGCATTTTTATTATTAGTCCCCTGCCACGTAATACTCCAACCACCCGACTGTTTACCTATATTATCGGCTCCATCACCTGCAACAAGTACGCGTTGATTAGCTGCGATAGGCAATAGGTTATTTTTATTTTTGAGTAACACAAGTGATTCGCGCACAGCTTGACGTGCTACTTCGCGGTGCTCTTGGGCACCAATTAGCTCTGTTTTTCCAGAGTAAAGACGCTTAGCCGGGCTTGGTTTATCAAATAAACCAGCGCGAAGTTTTACGCGTAATATTCTGCTCACTGCGTCATCAATACGCGACATACTAATTTCGCCTGACTTAACTTGCGCAATTGTATTGTTATAAAGAGGCTTCCAGGCACCTGTTGGCACCATGAAAATATCAAGGCCAGCATTAACGGCTTGCGCACAACTTTCGTTAGTACAGCCTTCAATTTGACCGTGACCGTTCCAATCGCCTACTACAAATCCATCAAAACCCATTCGTGTTTTTAATACATCAGTAAGTAGATATTTATTGCCGTGATTTTTAACGCCATTCCAGCTATTAAAAGAAGCCATAACCGATTGGCTACCTGCTGATAAACCGCCTACATAGCCTTGTGCGTGAATATCAAATAATGATTGTTCACTGTCGATATTATTACCCTGATCATCACCATCAACCGTACCACCGTCGCCAATAAAGTGCTTAACGGTACTAATTACACGCTTGTCACTTAAAAAGTCGCCATCGGCTTTACCTTGTAAGCCATTTACTATGGCTGCTGAGTAATCATGTACAATTTTTGGATCTTCTGAGTAACCTTCGTAGGTTCTTCCCCAGCGATCGTCGCGCACTACGGCAACTGTGGGTGCAAATACCCAATCAATACCCGTAGCCATTACCTCTACTGCAGTAATCGATGCTATTTGCTCGATTAAATCAGGATTATTCGCCGCGCCTAAACCAATGTTGTGCGGAAATAACGTGGCACCAATTACATTATTATGGCCATGTACTGCATCGGTGCCCCACATAGTTGGGATACTACTGCCATCAACTGAGTCGTCGACAGAAGCTTGATAAAAGCTCTCTGCTAAGGCTACCCAGTCCATAGGTGTTGCATGTTTGTCGCCATTAGGGAATGCGCCACCGCCATTAAGGTATGAACCGAAGCCATATTTACGCATGTCTTCAACGGTAATATCACGAATTTCTGGCTGAATCATTTGAGCAACCTTTTGCTCAAGTGTCATGGCTTTTAAATAGTTAACTATTTTAGCCTCAATATCGGCATCTTTTTTAACGGCAATATTAAGTTTTGGCCAAATTTGCGCTGTTTTAGATAACGTTTCATTAGTTTCAACCGATGTCACTGCGTCGTTTGAACAAGCCGATAAAGTACCTACTGATGCAATTAATGTTGCTAAGGCTATTTTATTAAGTGTAAAAGGGGTTTTCATTATAGAGTCTCCTGCGCTTGAACTGGTTTGCTACCGCTTAAACCATAGAACACGATAAATATGTAACATAAAATAGGTAAAACATACGAAAGTTGAACACCCACACTGTCAGCAAGTGCACCTTGTAAAAGTGGCACTATTGCACCACCCACAATCGCCAAACACAAAATACCAGAGCCTTGAGCTGTATGTTTGCCAAGTCCATTTAACGCTAAACTAAAAATAGTGGGGAACATAATAGAATTGAATAAACCAACCAATAGTATTGACCACATTGCTAATTGACCCGACGTGCTCATGGCAATAACGACTAAAATAATAGCCATGGTTGCGTTAAAGCCAAGTACTTTACCAGCAGGTAATTTTTGCATTACAGCAGCACCAATAAAACGCCCAACCATAGCACCACCAAAATAATAAGTGATGTAATGAGCTGCAGCATGCTCTTTTAGCCCTGCTATATTTTCTTGTGCTAAAAAGCTTACTAAAAAGCTACCAATTGCCACTTCGGCGCCTACATACATAAATATACCCACAGCACCTAATACAAGATGGCGATACTGCCAAGCACTGCCTTCAATTGCCTCTGATTTTTCGGCTTCTGCTTTTTGCTCGCTCATAATGTCTGGTAATTTAAGCCATGCAAAAATACCGGCTAGTAAAATAAGCATTGCAGCTAAAAGGAGGTAAGGAAGTTGAACTGACTCCGCATTTTGTGCAGGTGTTAAAAAGGCTTCTGACGCTGAGTCCAGAATTAACAGAGCACCAAATGATGGCGCAACCGTAGTACCCAACGCGTTAAAAGCTTGGGTTAGTGTTAAACGAGACGACGCAGTTTTTGCTGAACCCAACAAACTTACATAAGGATTTGCAGATACTTGTAATAACGTTATGCCACTGGCAAGTACAAATAAAGCAAATAAAAATACAGGATAACTATGTAAAGACGCTGCTGGGTAAAATAAGATACACCCTACTGCCGCAATTAAAAGCCCAACCACGATTCCTTTTTTATAACCAAGCTTTTTAACAATGTATCCACTAGGGAGTGACATTAAAAAGTAAGCGCCAAAAAAGCAAAACTGCACAAGCATTGCTTGAACATAAGTTAAATCGAAAACCGCTTTTAAATGCGGAATCAAAATATCATTTAAGCAGGTAATAAAACCCCACATAAAAAATAGTGAAGTTAAAGATGTAAGTGCAAAACCATAGTTTTTATCTTGGTGGTTTTGCGACTGTGTGTGTGATGTCAGTGGTGCTGAACTAGCCATGTGCTCTCCGCAATTTATTATTATAAATTGATCTTCAGTAAGTAATTAATACAAACCCCGCTAAGGCGCAGTATTAAAGAGTTGACCTGAAGATTAATTAACATTAATCTAAAAATGTAAGCGCTTTCACGGCTAATTAAATACGAACATGTTACATATTTCAACAACTTTTATTTTTAATAATGTTTTGTAACCGCTGAAAGTCAGTAAAAATAGGCGCTAAGCGTGCAATTAAGTTCTCAAAAAGGTTTGTAACCAATGACAAAAATATCATTACCATTTAATTCACCTCTATTAACAAAAGACTTTGTTTATGGTGTAGCAACAGCATCATTTCAGATAGAGGGCGGGTATGAGCATCGCTTACCGTGTATTTGGGATACCTTTTGTAGTACTGCAGGTAAAATTGCTGATAATTCACATGGTCATATTGCCTGCGATCATTACAACAATTGGCAACAAGACATAGATTTAATAGAGTCTCTAGGTGTTGATGCTTACAGGCTTTCTATTTCATGGCCTCGCGTTATGACTCAAGACGGAAAGTTAAATCCTGTAGGCGTTAAGTTTTATACTGATATTTTAGATGAGCTAAAACGAAAAAATATAAAAGCCTTTGTTACTTTGTATCACTGGGATTTACCGCAACACCTTGAAGATGAAGGCGGCTGGCTTAACAGAAAAACAGCTTATGCATTTGAGCAGTACGTAGAACTAATTACTAACGCATTTGGAACACGAGTGTATTCTTACGCTACATTAAACGAACCCTTTTGCAGCGCGTTTTTAGGTTACGAGATTGGCATACATGCCCCAGGTCTAGTAGGCAAGCAGTATGGTAAAAAAGCAGCTCATCATTTATTACTCGCTCATGGCCTGGCTATGAACGTGCTAAATAAAACATCGCCTGATACTCAAAACGGCATTGTGCTTAACTTTACACCCGCCTACCCGCTTACAGATACTCAACAAGACATAGACAGTGCCAAATACGCTGATGACTATTTAAATCAGTGGTACATGAAACCAATAATGGACGGTAAATACCCTGATATAATTAACCAACTACCTGAGGATCATTTACCAGAAATACACCCAGGTGATATGGAATTAATTTCTCAGCCAATTGATTACTTAGGCATTAACTTTTACACCCGCCAAGTTTATAAAGCGCACCCTACTGATATCTATGAACCCATTGCACCAACGGGTCCGTTGACTGATATGGGATGGGAGGTTTACCCGCAATCGTTTACCGACCTGCTCGTATCGCTTAATAAGACATACACCCTACCGCCTATTTATATAACCGAAAATGGCGCAGCAATGCCCGATACATATAATAATGGCGGAGTTAACGACTTAGACCGTTTAAGTTATTATAATACTCATTTAAACGCAGTTCACAATGCAGTTGAACAGGGTGTTGTAATACGTGGCTACTTTGCTTGGAGCTTAATGGACAACTTTGAGTGGGCAGAAGGCTACTTAAAGCGCTTTGGTATTGTTTATGTTGATTATAAAACGCAGCAACGTACTATTAAAAATAGTGGCTTAGCCTATAAAGCACTTATCTCAAATAGATAATAATAAGCACAAAGCGGGATAAACAATCATGGTCAGTGTAAAAGAAAAAATAGCGTATGGCTTAGGCGACACCGCCAGTAATATTATTTTTCAAACAGTTATGATGTTTTTAATGCTGTACTACACAGATGTAGTAGGTTTATCGCCTGCCGTTGTTGGTACTATGTTTTTAGCAGTGCGTATTTTTGATGCCGTAACCGATCCATTAATGGGTAACCTTGCTGACAAAACACATACGCGCTGGGGGCACTTTCGCCCCTACTTACTTTGGCTTGCACTTCCCTTTGCTATTATAAGTATTTTAGCGTTCACTACGCCCGATTTAGAAGGCACCGATAAAATAATTTATGCCTTTACTACTTACACACTTCTTATGGTTGTCTACACCGCTATTAATATCCCTTATTGTGCATTGGGCGGCGTACTTACTGCAGACGCAAAAGAACGCGTTACTATTCAGTCTTACCGGTTTGTATTTGGTATGTTAGGCGGCGTAATAGTAGCGGGTTGTACTATGCCAATGGTTGAGTATTTTGGCCAAGGCGATGCTGCCAAAGGCTATCAATACACAATGACTGCAATGAGCATTTTAGGTTTTGTACTGTTTTTACTTTGTTTTTTAGGCACAAAAGAGCGTATACAACAGCCAAAAGAGCAAAACATTCCTTTTGCCAAAAGTGTTAAAGCCTTAATTAAAAACGATCAATGGCGAACACTTTGCTTAGCTGCATTTTTTTTACTTACCGGGCAAGTATTAAGGCTTACGCTTGCTGTTTACTACGTAAAATACTATTTAGGTCGAGACGATTTAATCACCTTATTTATGACGCTAGGTGTTGCAGCCAGTATGGTAGGTTGCGCTTTAGCTCAACCACTTGCAAAGCGCTTTTGTAAAATAAAGGCCTATATAAGCTTACAAGTTATTGCCGCCGCTATTTGTGGTTTTAGTTACTTTATTAGTAAAGACTCTTTAGTATTGGCATTTGCGGCCTTTATTTTATGGAAATTCTTTTTAGATATGGCAACCCCGTTGTTGTGGGCAAAAATGGCCGACACAATAGATTACGGGCATGAAAAAACAGGTGTACGCATTACGGGTTTGGTTTATTCTGGCGTCATATTTTTTATTAAAATGGGCGTGGCTGTAGGCGGCGCAATTGCAGGCTGGTTATTATCTTTTTACAGCTATCAGGCCGATGCAGTACAAACCCTCGACACCCAACACGGTATTTTACTTTCATTTACTGTGCTACCTGCTTTTGGCTCATTATTTGTTGCCTACATAATGAAAAAATATACACTAACTAATCAGGTTGTTGAAAATATTCAATCTAAACTAACAGCTAGTTAAGATATATACTCTAAGGTATTATTTAGCCGAAGTAGTTAAGGATAAGCGAGTGAACAAATAACATGGCAACAATTTATCAAGTCTCAGAGCTTGCGGGCGTATCGTTAGCCACCGTTTCTCGCGTGATGAACAAAAATACCCGCGTAAGCGATAAAACTAAACAAAAAGTGCTTGATGCCATGGAGCAGCTTGGCTACAAGCCTAATTCAATAGCGCAATCTTTAGCCTCTAACTGCACTAACAGTGTCGGTATTTTAGTGTCTGAGTTACATGGTCCTTTCTTTGCCCAAATGATGGCAGGTATTGAGTCAGAGCTTCGTGCTGCGGGTAAGCACGTTATTATTACCACCGGACACAGTGAAGAAGACAAAGAGCAAGAAGGCATTGAGTTTTTAATTAGCAGACGCTGCGATGCCATTATTTTGCACGTAGAAGCCGTCTCAGATGACTACCTAATAAAGTTAAGCGAAGGTTCTACACCTGTTTATTTAATGAGCCGTTACGTAGAGCAACTAAAAGACAACTGTATCAGCCTAGATAACCAATTAGGTGGCTACCTGGCCACTAAATCGATATTAAATCAAGGGCATACACAAATAGCGTACATTGCAGGTCCTCAGTTTAAAGCCGATGCATTTAATCGCTTAGAGGGTCATAAACAAGCCCTTACAGAAGCTGGCGTTAAATTTGATCCTGCCCTTTATTATATTGGCGACTTTAACGAAACTGGCGGTAGTAAAGCCTTAAAACATTTTATTGATGAAAAACTTAGCTTTACCGCACTGGTATGTGCCAATGACGAAATGGCATCCGGTGCTATGAAGTACGCACGAGAGCACGGTTATAATTTACCAAACGACTTATCGATTGTTGGATTTGATAACGTTATTTTTGCAAACTACCTGTACCCTACACTCACGACCATAGATAATCCGGTCGGGAAAATGGGCGAAATGGCAGCAAAACTAGTGCTTAAAGACGTATATCAAAATAAAAACCTCGTTATAAATCGGTTTTTTGAACCCACTTTAATGCAGCGAGACTCATCAGCACCGCTTATTAAATAAAAACTAAAGGCTAAAAACGAGTACAGAATTTGGTACAAAAAAAGCGGCTAGATGCCGCTTTTTATAGGTTAGCTACTTAGCTAAACGCTAATCACTTAACAATCCAAGGCGTTACTTTAATAACTTGCGATATATCGCCAAGCACCGCGCTATCATCTTCCCAGCTATCTTCAACTGCAAAGTAACATACTGACTTTTCACACGTTATGCTCTTATCATCAAATTGCATTGGGCTTTTAAATGTAACTGCTACGCCCTTTTGCTCTGGTAATAAAAACCACATTAATTTACTTACAAAAAAGCCCGACAAATCAGTTAACAACTCATCAAGTTCGTCGTTAATGGTATATAACGACTGCTTTGAAAACGCTAAACCTTCAAGTTCGTTTGCTTCTATTTGTAGCTTTAATTGGCAATCGTGTACAGGATTAAGCGGCTCTACTACAATGACCGCTTTATCGGTATCAAGCTGCTTATCGAACGGCAATAGTAATTGTGCTTTATCGGTAAAGTTAAGTGGATACTCGTTTCTTTCGGTTAAAATAGTACCGCTTTTAATCGCACATGTTTCATTAGTACCAATATCACTAATGTAAAAGTTAACTCGCGCATATTGAAAATCGCCTTTGTTAACAATTTTTAAGCGGTCGTAAAAACCGTCATACGACATCACAAACTCTCTCGCATTTACATTAAATGCACTAATGCTCAGCAGTACTAACGCAATAGCGTTGGTACAATTAAAAATGTATTTATTCATCAAAGTAGGCTCTATTTTGGCTAATCATGGTGTTTAACTCTTCTATATACGCTTCACCGCGCTCAGAGTAAGACATTAAACCATGTGTAAGTTCAGTCGCTAAAATTGGTTTTTGCTCAAGACGTAAGTTTTCACGTATTGCGCGCAAATCTTTATAAGCAGGATGCGTATTTATGTTTTTAAAGTAAGAGTTTATAGCAGCTCTTACCGATTTAAACGCAGCAACTTCGTGCGCAGCCCCGGTATTACGGCGTTTTGGCACCATGCCACAACCTTTTGTGTAACACCACTGACCAAAAAAGTTAAGGCCAATACGTGCAAAACGTGATGTGCCCCACGCAGATTCGTTTGCAGCTTGCATAAGCGCTAATTCTTTAGGAATTATATCAACACGGCGTAATGCTTGCGTAAGTATGAGCGTATCAACTGTGGTTGGTAAGCCGTATGACTTTAAAATTTTAGCAATATCTTTGCTTTGCTTTTTTTCTAAAGGTAATTCGTTTTGGAGCATCATGCGTGCTATTTCTAGCTTAGCGCGTTGCTGTAGTATTTTTTTGTTTTCGGCTTCTACATGCGGGCGGATAAAGCTAAAAAATGCATGTTTTTTTTCTTTTACATCACTAAATTCAGAAAACTTAGGTAATTTTACGTTATGTAATGGTTTTTCTTTTTTCTTCACTTTTGTTGGTTGCTCTGACGTTTGCTCATCCTGATCAACGTCGTCACTTTGCATAAACGGATACGCAAGTGCCCATATAAAAAATACGCTCAGTAAAAGTTTAAAAATCGTTTTTAACATGTATTCTCTCTTTCAAACAACTAATTATGCATGGTTAATACACAAACATACGAAGGCCCATTATACCTAAGCCACTTTATAAACGCGAATAACGAAAAGTAGTGCATTTGTTCATTCGCAATTTATAAGTCCATGGGTATACTGGGCAAAGTTTAATAATATTAACTATGTGTGAGTAAGCAGTATGGATAAACAATGGCAGAGCCGAATAATAGAGCAATATAAACATCGTCCTAACGATAACCGCTCGCCGTGGCAGGTCGATCGTTCGCGTATTATTCATGCCGCTGCATTTAGGCGTTTGCAAGCTAAAACCCAAATTATGGGCATTGGCCTAAACGACTTTTACCGCACTCGCCTTACCCACTCTTTAGAAGTATCGCAAATTGGTACTGGCATATTGCGCCATTTAAAAGCGCAACATAGCGACTTTACGCACTTTCCATCAACCGGACTGCTAGAAACACTCTGTTTAGCGCACGATATTGGCCATCCGCCTTTTGGCCATGGTGGTGAAATAGCACTAAATTACATGATGCGCGATCACGGTGGTTTTGAAGGTAACGCACAAACACTGCGCATAGTTGCAAAACTTGAGCCCTACAGTAATGGCCACGGCATGAACCTCACTCGTCGTACTTTATTAGGCTTTATAAAATACCCCGCGTTTATTAATACGCTCTGGCATACCATTCCTGACGATACAACCGGTCGTGCATTTATAAAAGCTGATGATTGGAGACCTGCCAAAGGGTTATACAACGACGATGCAGCCATATTTAATTGGATAGTAGAACCACTGAGTCAAAACGATAAAACATTGCTAGGTAGCCATGCCGCTATTGATAAGTACCGCGCTAAAACAACGTATAAATCGCTCGATAGCGCCATAATGGAACACGCCGACGATATAGCATACGCGGTACACGACTTAGAAGATGCCATTGCAACCCACGTACTTACGTTAGACGATTGGCAAACTCATGCTCTGCCTCATTTAAAAGCACTAAATTTTGCCTGGTTAAACACCATGCTTGAATCGCTGACCCAGCGTTTGTTTTCAAAAAATGATTATGAGCGAAAAGATGCCATAGGTGAGCTGGTTAATACCTTTATTATTCATATACATTTAGATATTCAAAACGATGACTTTGAATGCCCTATTTTAAAGTACACCGCTAAATTAGATGCCCAATACGACAGTGTATTGCAAATACTTAAGCATTTTGTGTTTCAACGTTTAATACGCGACCCCGAAATGCAGCAAATAGAGTTTAAAGGGCAAAACTTACTAATAGAGTTATTTACCGCGTTTGCTAGCGATCCGCTGCGTTTATTGCCCGAAACAACACAAGCACAATACATAGAAGCCGAAAAGAAAAACCAAGGTATGCGTATAATTTGCGATTACTTAAGCGGAATGACCGACGAATACGCTTATAAAACATATCAACGATTGTTTTCACCTATGCAGTAGCTAACTGCTAACTGTTAACTGTTAACTGCTAACATTGAAAAGGCCGAGTAAATTAAATTTACTCGGCCTTTTTGCTCAGCTATTAAAGTTAGCTATTTAGTTAAATCGCTTTTATAACGACTCTACGCCCATGTTGTAAAGCGTAAAACCAAATATATCAGCGTACTGCTCAATTGTTTTGCTTGTTGGAGTACCTGCACCATGCCCTGCATTGGTTTCTATGCGAATAAGCGTTGGATTATTACCCGTTTGCTTTGCTTGAAGCTCAGCTGCAAACTTAAACGAATGCGAAGGGACAACGCGGTCATCATGATCGCCAGTTGTAATCATAGTAGCTGGATACTCAACACCTGCTTTTACATTATGAAGTGGTGAATAACCTTTAATGTATTCAAACATTTCTTTGCTTTGCTCGCTCGTACCGTAGTCGTATGCCCAACCAGCGCCCGCAGTGAATGTATGGTAGCGCAACATATCAAGTACGCCTACAGCAGGTAGAGCCACTTGAAATAAGTCTGGACGCTGCGTCATCACTGCGCCAACTAACAAACCACCATTAGAGCCACCGCGAAGTGCTAAGCGCTTTTTAGACGTGTACTTTTTATCTTTTAAGTACTCAGCCGCTGCAATAAAGTCGTCAAACACATTTTGCTTTTGCAATTTTGTGCCTGCATTATGCCAGTCTTTACCGTACTCACCGCCACCACGAATATTAGCAACGGCGTACACACCACCTTGTTCAAGCCATACTGCATTAACGGGGCTAAAGCTTGGCGTTAAACTAATATTAAAACCACCGTAACCATATAAAATAGTAGGGTTTGAACCATCAAGCTTAATGCCTGTTTTATAGGTGATTACCATCGGTATTTTAGTACCGTCTTTTGATGTGTAAAACACCTGCTCAGACGTGTAATCATCGCTATTAAAATCAATAGCCGACTTACGATAAACACCCGATTCACCTGTAGTTACATCAAACGTATAAGTAGTACCTGGTGTTTTGTAGTTAGTAAACGAATAATAAAGCGTTGTTTGATCTTTTTTACCGCCAAAACCACGTGCAGTACCCACGCCTGGCAACGTAATTTCGCGAATTAGCTCGCCTTTTCTGTTGTACTGTTTTACCTGCGAAATAGCATCAACCATGTAGTTGGCAAAAAAGGTATCGCCACCTTTTGTCAGGTTTAGTACGTTTTTGGTTTCAGGAATTAAATCAACCCAATTTTCAGGGCTTGGATCGCTTGCATCAACCGTCACTACTTTTTTGTTTGGTGCATTAAGGTTAGTAACTAAAAACAGCTTGCTGCCTTCGTTATCAATCACTGATGTATCTGAATCAGTATTTCCTACAACCGTTACAAACTCACTGTTTTCTTTTGTTAAATCTTTTATAAACAGCTTATTGCCTGAAGTAGACGTACTAGCTGAAATAAGTAAGTAGCGGCCGTCATGAGTTACATCAGCGCCTACATAGCGATGTTTTTGCTCATCAGTTTCACCAAATACAACACTATCAGCAGATTGAGCAGTACCTAGCTTATGGTAATACGCTTTATGCTGATCTGTTTTAGCCGAAAGCTCACTGCCTTTAGGCTTTTCGTAGCTTGAATAATAAAAGCCTTCGTTGCCTAACCAGTCTATACCACTAAATTTAACATCAACTAGCGCTTCTTCAACTTGCTCTTTAGTATGTGCATCAATAACTATAATTTTACGCCAATCGCTGCCACCTTCAGATATTTGATACGCGAGTAATGAGCCATCTTTTGAAAACGATAAACCCGACATAGACGTCGTACCATCGTCACTAAACTTGTTTGGATCTAAAAATACTTCTACGTCGCCGCCATCTTTACTGCGATACAAAACATACTGATTTTGCAAGCCATCGTTTTTATAAAAATAGGTGTAATCGCCTTCAGTAAAAGGAGCGCCTATTTTTTCGTAATTCATTAGTTTTTCAAGGCGCTGCTTTAACTTATCGCGATAAGGTATCTGCTCTAAATAAGAAAACGTTAAACTGTTTTGCGTTTTAACCCAATCGGCAGTTTCGCCGCTCATATCATCTTCAAGCCAACGATATGGGTCGCTAACTGCTTCTTCAAAGTAGGTGTCTACGATATCGCCTTTTTTTGTTTCTGGGTATATAACTGCATTAACTTGCTTCATTGGTGCTTTTACTTCTTCTTGAGTTACCGTATTAGTTGGCTCTGAACAGCCGCTAAGCGCTACAATTACAGCACATGCTAGAGTGTGTTTAAACATCCTGAGTTCCATTCTTATTTATTAATAGTGCACATAAGTTATTAACTTTTAGCTCTTTTGTCTATTTAGATGCGTTAAGCGCCATTTATCGCTGTAAACAAATGTAAACTTACGCTTTAATAGTTCACAACACTGATAAAATAAAAAATAATAAAAGAGCACACTATGCAAAGTACAAACCCCACGTTTAAAAGCTTTAAAGCCTTCTACCCTTATTATTTAAAAGAGCATCGCAACGTGATTTGCCGCCGCTTACATTTTATAGGAAGCGCCCTCGTTCTTGCTGTAATCGCAATAGCATTATTGAAACAGCAATATAGTTTATTATGGCTATTACCTGTTATTGGATATGGGTTTGCGTGGGTCGGGCATTTCTTTTTTGAAAAAAACCGCCCAGCTACTTTTAAACACCCCTTTTACAGTTTATGGGGAGATTGGGTCATGTTTAAAGACATGCTTGTTGGAAAAATTAAATTTTAACACTATTTTTTAGTAGTCTTTTTTATACTAATTACTTATAAAAACAAAATTACTTCATGCTTTAAAGTATAGGTTCTAATAAGTAGTACATAATTTATATTACACCCATTAAATGTTAATTTAATTAACATTTAATGGGTGGTTTTGTATTTTATGTTTCTAAAAATATTTATAACTCAGCCGTTGTTTATTGCCAGCCCAATAAAAATGGCTTTCCACTCATGACTAGTTAAACCTATCAACCTCATCTTACCAGTTAATTAAACGTTAAATTTAACTTTTAAATATAATTCATTATCCATCAATTACTTAGCAACCACCTTCACTATATAACCAAAACAATGGTCATTATAAAAAACAACCAAATGTAATTATAAAAACACCTAAATTAATTGAATGTTATTCAATTGACTGACTTTGTTAATTAAGTATATGTTCAAGGTAACAGAGAGGTTTAATCTTTTTGTACATAACTAAAATAATTCAATGGGTATGGGGAAATACAGCATGAATAGAAAACCGTTATTTAAATTACAGCAATCGGTACCACAAATATTACTCGCAATGAGCGCATCTGCTGCACTACTTGGTTCGCTCTCAGCAAATGCTGCAGAGCAAGACACGAAAGCAGAAGAAAACATCGAACAAATAAGCGTAATTGGTTCTCGCCGATTAGGCCGTACAGTAGAAGACAGCGCAGTACCCATCGATATAATTGGCGCTGATGCCCTTAAAAATTCTGGCTTTACTGAAACGAATGCCCTACTTAGCAGTTTATTACCCAGCTTTAACTTCCCGCAGGCATCACTTACTGATGGCAGCGACCATGTACGCCCTGCTCAGCTTCGTGGCTTAGCACCCGATCACACCTTAGTGCTTGTTAATGGTAAACGCCGCCACAGCAACGCATTACTTAACTTAAATGGCTCAACGGGTCGTGGTTCATCATCGGTTGATTTAAATGCAATACCAGCAAATGCTATTGCCCGTATTGAAGTATTACGCGATGGAGCAGCAGCGCAATATGGCTCTGACGCTATAGCGGGTGTTATTAATATTGTGCTTAAAAGCGCAAGTAGTGGTGGCTCAGTTGCGGCTATTTATGGTGCTAACGTAACCGAAATGGACGGTGTACCACAGCTTGAATCTGTATCTGAAGGTAGCGACGGAAATTTAGCATTTACCGAAGGGGGCGATCGCTCTTTAACAGACGGCCAAACACTCACACTTCAAGGTAATATGGGTTTTGAGCTTGGCGATAATGGCTTTTTAAATATCTCAACAGAATACCGCGACCGCCATTCAACTAACCGCTCTGACTACGATAACCGTGAAAACTACGCACGATTAGATGATGGCTCGCTAGACCCTCGTGAACTTACCGTAAACCGTTATAACCATAACTTTGGTAATGGCGATGTTGAAGACTTTTCAATGTTTTATAACGCAGGTTATCAATTAACAAACGATATCGATTTATATTCGTTTGGCTCTTACAGCAAACGTGAAGGCGAAGGTGGCGGGTTTTATCGCCGCGCGAGTGATAGCCGTAATATAGAAGAAGTATACCCTGATGGTTTTTTACCGGTTATTACTTCAGACATAGATGACTTTTCGCTGGCACTTGGCGCTAAAGGTTTTATAAGTGAATGGAATTACGATGTATCGGCCGTATATGGTCAAGATGCGTTCGAGTTTGGCGTTATAAATAGCTTAAATACCTCATACGGCCCTACTAGCCAAACAAGCTTTGATGCCGGAACACTTACCTACGATCAACTTACCTTAAATGTTGATTTTAATCGTGAGGTAGACGTCAGCTTTTTAGAAAGTTCAGTAAGTGTGGCCGTAGGTGCTGAGTATCGCCGCGAAGGGTACCAAATTGATGCAGGTGAAGAAGCTTCATATGCACAAGGCACATTTGGCCCAGGTGGTGCAGTAACCGACCCAGTTGATGGCCCATTTGGCGCAGCGGGTTCACAAGTATTTCCAGGTTTTACACCCGAATCAGAAGGGGATAACAGCCGCCATAACGTGAGCTTTTATATCGACCTTGAAACCTACCTAACCGACGATTGGAATTTAGCAGTTGCCGCCCGTTATGAAGATTATTCAGACTTTGGCGATACCATTAATGGTAAAATTGCGACTCGTTATTCGTTAACTGAAGACTTAGCGCTGCGCGCATCGGTTTCTACTGGTTTTAGAGCACCGTCGTTACAACAGCAATACTTTACCTCAGTAGCCACTGTATTTGTTGATGGCGAACCAACCGAAACCGGCACATTTGCACCGGGCAGCGATGTAGCAAAAGCACTGGGCTCACCTGGTCTTGATGCCGAGGAAGCAACAAACTACGGCGTTGGTTTTACATGGTCTACCGACTTTAATTTCAGCTTATCGGTTGATTACTACCAAATATTAATTGATGACCGCATTGTGTTATCAAATAACTTATCGGGTGCTGCTATTGAGCAACTACTTGAAGGTACCGGTGCTAATCAGGGCCGCTTCTTCTTAAACGCAATTGACAGTAAAACCCGTGGTGTTGATGTGGTTGCCTCTTATAACGTAGCAACCGATGGTTACGGCGATTTAGCCTTTAACCTCGGTTATAACTACGGCAAAAATGAAGTCACCAATATTATCGACCCACCAGCAGAACTACAAGGCGCAGGGTTTGATCAAGACAACTTGTTCTCTGGTAATGAGCTGCGTCGCTTTGAAGTAAGCACACCGCGTAATAAGTACAACTTAAGTGCAACGTGGACTAACGATGATATTCGTACAACGCTTAGAACAACACGCTACGGTGAAACTCAAGATCCATCATCAACGGCAGAGCTAAATGAAGTACTAAAACCAAAATGGATCACTGATTTAGACGTAGCTTATGCACTTACCAATAACGTATCGTTAAGCTTGGGAGCGAATAACATTTTTGATATTTACCCAGACGCAACACGCGAAAATGTTGACGAAGTAAGCACTTTCTCACGCTTGTTTGCATACTCAAGCTTTTCACCGTATGGATTTAACGGACGTTACGTGTACGGTAAAATAGAAATGAAGTTTTAATAAGCACAGCTTAAAGTACCCAAACACACAAAAGCCACCGATTAGGTGGCTTTTTAATGCGAGTTACTATTAAATCTATTATTAAATCTATTACTAAATCTATTATTAGATTTTAGTTAACCAGCCGTGCTTGTCTTCACTTTTACCCCATTGAATATCGTTCAATGCTTGGCGAAGGCGTGCTGTAGTAGGACCCGGCTCGCCAGTACCTACTTTGTATTCTTTATCGTTATGAATAAACGTACCCACAGCAGTTAGTACAGCTGCAGTGCCCGAAAGCGCAGCTTCAGTGCCAGGTTTAGCCGCACGCTCTAATAGCTCAGTAACGCTAAAGTTACGCTCGCTTACCGTCATACCTAAATCTTTTGCAATGGTTAAAATACTGTTGCGTGTAACACCGTGTAAAAAGGTGCTATCAAGCGCTTTAGTAATAATCTCGTTGCCATCAATAAGTATAAAGTTAGCAGCACCGGTTTCTTGTACATCGCCACCTGGGCAAAACAAAATTTGATCAGCTTGATACTTTATACGTGCAGCGCTAATAGGTGCTAGTGCACTGGCGTAGTTACCACCACTTTTTACCATACCCATGTGCGGAGCGCAGCGCATGCCATCTTCTTCAAGCAGTACACGTAGTGCAGTTGCACCACCGGCAAAGTAGTCACCTACTGGCGATAGTAATGTATATAAAAGCGAGCTCATTGATGGCGCTGCGGCTTTACCAATTGCAGCCTCAGTACCAATGTGCGTTGGGCGAATATACATAGAGCCTGGTGGTAATGGCGTTTCATCTGCGTATTCACGCATAATATCGATAATCATCGTTTTTAGCATATCGCTGTCAAAACTCGGTAAGCTTAATAGCGCTGAGCTTTGTTGCATACGTGCAATGTTTGCATCCATTCTAAAAAGATAAACAGAACCATCTTCATGGCGAAAGGCTTTTAAGCCTTCAAAACATGTACTTGAATAATGAAGAACGTGCGCACCAGCATGAAGTTCAAGTTTATCGGAAGGAACAATTGAGCTTTCGCTCCATTTATTATCAGAAAAACGAGCTTGAATCATCTGCGGCATAAACACGGTACCAAATGCGGCCATTTTAATCTCTCTTGTGTGGTCTATTTCCCTCCATTGTATGACAATCACACGCTATTTAACCATAGCTAAAGTAAGGCTTTTTTAATTAACTATGAGAATTTTTTGCAAGTGCTGTTTACTAATCAACCGCTTTGGGTGCTATAAACAAAAAAATCGACCTATGCTGTTACATATATCGATTTTTTAAAACAAATAATTTATTTAAACGAGTATTTAATAATACGTTTTAATACCGACGTATACTGTCTAAAAAAGCCACCAGTGTGATAATCAATACCGTGTTTTTGCAAAACAGCTTGCACTTGCGGTGCAACTTCTTGATAGCGCGAAGACGGCATATCAGGAAATAAGTGATGCTCTATTTGGCAGCTCAAATGCCCTGTTAAAACATGAAACCAATGCGACCCTTTAATATTAGACGAGCCCAGTACTTGGCGGTAATACCACTGCCCTTGGGTTTCGTTTACGCAGTCTTCTTGTTTAAAGGTCTCTGTTTCTTCAGTAAAGTGACCACAAAATATTATGGTCGACGTCCATAAATTACGGATTAAGTTTGCCACTAAATTCCCCGCCAATACCCATAAAAATAAAGGCCCTGCAAGTAACGGAAATATCACATAATCTTTAATTAACTGGCGAGCGCCTTTACTAAAAAAGCGTTGCTTTAATGTAGAGTGTGATACAAGCCCTTCGCGGTTTTCTTTCTTTTTACCAATAAAAACACGCTCTGCAGCTAACTCGTGATACGACACGCCCCACTGAAATAACACACTTAAATTAATATACGTAAAAAACTGCCATACATTTTTAAAGCGCCACTTAAAATCATCGCTTAAACGCAACAAGCCATAACCAAAGTCTCTGTCTTTACCAATAATATTAGTATACGTATGGTGTTCAAAGTTATGAACGCGGTGCCAGCTTTGTCCATCGCACGCAATGTCCCACTCATAATGTTGTGAGTTAAGTTGCTTGTCGTTCATCCAATCGTATTGACCATGCATTACATTGTGACCAATTTCCATATTGTCTAAAATTTTAGCAAGTGCCAATAATAAAACGCCTGCAACCCACAATAATGGCTGAATAAAACCAAGCATTAGCAAAATTCGCCCGCTCCATTCACACACTCGCTGTTTGCGCACAACAGAGCGAATATAGTCAGCATCTTGTTGGCCTACTTTGCCAAGGGTGTCCATTTTAATGGCATCTAGCTCGCTTGCGAGCATGTCATAGTTAATGTTTTTCATAATTGTAACTCCAAATCACTAACAGGTTGGCTTACGCAAAGTTGGATTAATTGCTCGCCGTTGTCACTCAATTCACCTGTTTTTAAATTACGTACCACGCCTGACTTTTTAATACATTGGCATTGATGGCAAATACCAATACCGCAACCGCGTTTAACGGGTAGCTTTTTTTCTTCAAACTGATTCAGTAAAACATCGTTGCCCGATACAACATGGGCACTGGCGTTAATTTTCACATTAAATTGGCTGTCGTCGTTTAAGCTAGGCAGCGCCAAAGAAAATGCTTCTTGGTAGTAATTTAGCTTGTGCGTTTTAGCAAAATCGCTCACCGTTTGCATAAATGCAACAGGGCCACAGCAGTAAATATCTGGATTTTCCCACGGCTTAATATTGCTGGTTATATCGCTTGATTGCTCACGCGTTAATAATAAAAACGAAAAATGCTCAAATTGCGCTGCCAACTCACTTAGCTCATCAACACATTGATGCTCAGTGGCTTTTGCGTAATACACTAACGAGACTTTTTGCGTAGTTTGACTTAAGTAATCATCAAGCATAGCCAGCATAGGTGTTATACCCGACCCACCGGCAACAAAAGTAGCCGGTGTATGTGTATTTTTAAATACAAAGTCGCCGCTTGGCGCAGAAATATTGCACCACAACCTCGCTTTTAATGCACTGCTGAGTAAGCCTGTAAAACGCCCTTGCGCATTTGTTTTGATTAGTAAGCGCACCAAACCTGTATTTTTAAATTGCTGAGCGCTTGAAGCCACGGTAAAAACGCGTGTTAATAATCGCCCATTAATTTCAAGCGTTAAACTTATATGCTGCCCTGACGTATGTGTCTGCCATTGTTTGCTTGGCTTAAGCTGCACACTTAAAAAGCCGCCATCAAGCATAGCGGTACTAACTACTTGCGCTCTAAACTGCCCTGCACGCCACGCAGGTTTAAACACCTGCATTATTGGCTCTATGTAGCCTGCAAAACTTTGATGGTGTAAAAACCATTTTGAAAATTGGTTTAATACTTGTGTCATCATGGTTAAATCTCTATCAAATCTTAATTATTTTGAACTTACACGTGTACGCTCAAACTTCAGCGCACAAGTGTACGCTCAAATTTTAAGTTTTCAACCCCAATAGAGTAATTATTCAATTTTTTATTAGCGCTAATTGCTAAAACAATTTCCTGTGAAGAGGTAATTTTATAAATATATAAGTGTGTATTTTTCATTCAACTCAACACTTAACAAATTTATTTATGCCATGTTAAGGTTATAAAAGACTGAATTAATTTTGGAAGCCATAATGATAAATTTAATGTCACATAACACACTCCCTAAACTAATAAGTGCAGGCCTAGCCATTGCTATATTTGCTACTAACGCACCCGCGCATGCAAAAAGCGATTACGTAAAAAACTATAAACAGCTCGATACTTTAGCGCTTAGCGTTAACGCAGTAACAGCTGCAGAAGGTGTGGTTATACCTTGGGCTATTGAGCCTTTAGCTAATGGTGATTTATTAATATCTGAGCGCAGTGGAAAATTATTTTTATTACCTAAAAATACCACTAAATTAACTGAGGTCTCTGGGCTGCCAGGCATTGACGCTAATGGCCAAGGTGGATTACTTGATTTATCACTACACACCGATAGTAAGCAAAACCAATGGCTGTACTTTAGTTACTCAAGTAGTGAGGGCAAAGGAAGCGGCAGTAACACCGCCTTAATGCGCGCTAAGCTAAGTGACGATCATACGCAGTTGTCTGATCAGCAATTGCTGTACAAAGGCGAGCATAATAGTACCAAAGGCCAGCACTATGGCAGTCGTATTGTGTTTGATGATGAAGGTTATGTTTATTTTTCAATTGGCGATCGCGGCTCGCGCGATATAAACCCACAAGATCTCACGCGGGACGGCGGTAAAATTTATCGCTTACACGAAAATGGTAATATCCCAAGCGACAATCCGTTTGTTAAACAAAAAAATGCAAAACATGCGGTATGGTCTTATGGGCACCGTAACCCACAAGGCATGTGGTTTGATAATCAAAATAATATTTTATGGTCTCACGAACACGGGCCACGCGGCGGTGATGAGCTTAACATAATAAAAAAAGGCGCTAACTACGGATGGCCTTTAGTAAGTTATGGCGTTAACTACAGCGGTACCAAGTTTACCGACCTTAAAGAAAAAGACGGCATGCAATCGCCTGTATTACACTGGACCCCTTCAATTGCCCCTTCCGATATGTTGTATGTAACGAGTGATAAATACCCAAAGCTTAAAGGTAAGCTATTACTAGCATCAATGAAATTTGCATTTATTAGCGCATTGGAACTCTCAAAGGGTAAGGTTGCTAAGCAATATAAAATACTCGACGGCATTGGCAGAGTACGTAGCCTAGCCCAAGGCAGCGATGGTTTTATTTATTTAGGTATTGATGGCCAAGGTATTAAACGCTTAGAGCCAGAAAAATAAACACTAGCACTAGCACTAGCACGCAAAATTACACTGCGTTTACTTTGCGCTTTTAAAGCGCAAAGTAAACATTTTCACCAAACAAAGAACTATTAAGCCAATTAATGCGTACACTAAATACATATAATTTAATAAATTAAGAGAATACTAATGTTTTCATTTTTAAAGCCTGATCCCGTAAAAAAACTGCGTAAAGAATACGACGTAAAACTAGAGCAAGGCATGCAGGCACAAAGAAAAGGCGACATTAAAAGCTTTGCCATGTTAAGTGCAGAAGCCGAAAAAATCTGGAGTGAAATAGAAACTCTAGAGGCAAAAAAAGCTAAATAATACCAATCGTGTTAAGTTATTAGACATTTATAGCGACGGACAAATAGAGTGATAACAAGGCATAAATTTCGACATGTAGTTGTTCTACATGAGAAATTTATAACGCCGTTAACGCTTTATTTAGCACGCTAGAAAGGCTAAATACTTAAGTCGATTGGTATCAGTATACTTAAGCGTGTCAGCCTTACTTTAATAGCAGGTAGACGCGTTTAGTAAATAATTAATGACCTCGTTTTTACAACTTCCACCACCAGTAAACCACCTTTTATAATATGCTTACACAAACAAGTGTACTTAAAGCGGTTACTTGCATTATCGCCGCCGTTTTTTAGTGGCTGTTAAATCATTTAAAAAGGCTTTTAGCTTTCATTTTAAATATGTAATTGCTGCATTTACGTACAGTACTGGCGTTTTTCCTCCTAAGTCAAAAAATGAGGACGTTTTCCTCATTTGTGCATATCATTAAAAGAACAACCCGCCTGAAAGTTTATAACTGGCAATGTGTTACAAGATTTGCTATTACTATTAAAAATAACTAAGAGGACATACTTTGCTCATAAAAAGAGGAAAGTGTCCTCTGATAAAGCTATTATATGTTTAGGGAATGTTCAGAGTATGGATGAAAAATTTGAAGAAGTAGTCGGCCGGTATTTAGAAAAAGCGATTGAAGTTGAAACTGAGACTTCAATGTCTCAAGCAAGCTCTTCAATGCTATTTGCTACCGCTTGCTACAATGCTCAAAACATTCTTGATAAATCATCCCCAAACAACCTCGAAGCTAATATTACAGAGTATATTGAAATGTATGAGGATATGCTTAGGAACTCTATTGAGCACTACTCCAGCAAATAAACATATAACAAGTGACTATGGTGTCAATTCCTAATTTCAAACCATTTTAGGATCCCACATGACACCATCCCTCACCATAGA
>NZ_JADYWO010000009.1:0-199683 GCF_015864775.1 Pseudoalteromonas sp. NSLLW218
GATGGAGCAGTCTGGTAGCTCGTCGGGCTCATAACCCGAAGGTCGTCGGTTCAAATCCGGCTCCCGCAACCAATTCTACTAGTAGGTATTACCTTACTAATTTATATCGCGCATTCTAAGTAATGCGCGTTTTGCGTTTTAGGCTATGTAGTTTAATTAGGTCAGTTTACTGACTCGCAACCAAGCTTGGCCCTAGGCCACACAGTTTTATGCTTTATTGGTGTGACGCCCCGCTTGGTTCGGGGCGTTGTTGTATCTGCACCTTATGATTTGTGGCAATTGTCATCAAATTAAAATTTAAACTCAGTATTTTAGGGCTATAAGCCCTTTTTTTGTTTGTATGGAGGATTTTCGTGACAAAACTTGAACAAGATTTAGTAACCATGTTAACGCCTGCGGTAGAAATGTTAGGCTTTGAGTTGCATGGTCTTGAATTTGTGCAAGCGGGTCGCCATTCTACCTTAAGAGTATATATTGCTCATGAGGATGGGATCTCAGTTGATAACTGTGCGGATGCAAGTCGCCAAATTAGTGCGATTTTAGACGTCGAAGACCCAATTACAAATGAATATGATTTGGAAGTATCGTCTCCTGGTGTTGATCGTCTATTATTCAAACAAGATCACTACGAGCAGGCGCAAGGAGAGGAAGTACGCGTGCGTACCAAACTTCCACAGGATGGTCGTCGTAATTTTAAAGGCGACTTAGTAGCAGTTAGCAGCGATATGATCACACTATCTAGCGATGGTGAAGAGCATCTGATCATGCTTAGTAACATCGAACGTGCGAATTTAATCGCGAAGTTTTAAATTCGAGTGCGAAGGAATAGGGCAAGCGAGGCATTACCCATGGCAAAAGAGATATTATTGGTTGCTGAAGCCGTTTCCAATGAGAAAGCGGTTCCAAAAGAAAAGATTTTTGAAGCTCTAGAGTTCGCTTTAGCGACAGCGACAAAGAAAAAACACGATGGCGAAATTGAAGTGCGTGTAGCAATTGACCGTAAAACCGGTGATTACGACACGTTCCGTCGTTGGCAGATTGCCGCTGTATTAGAAGACGGTTCTTTAGAGAATCCTTACAGCGAAATCACTCTAGAAGCAGCGCAGGTTGAAGAACCTGATTTGCAAATGGGTGATTATGTTGAAGAGCAAATCGACTCAATCAAATTTGACCGTATTACAACACAAATGGCCAAGCAAGTTATCGTACAGAAAGTACGTGAAGCTGAGCGCGCTTTAGTTGTTGAAGCATACAAAGATCAAGAAGGCGAGCTAGTAACGGGTGTTGTTAAAAAAGCAACTCGCGATGCAATCGTACTTGATTTAGGTAACAACGCAGAAGCGGTAATTTACCGTGATGACATGTTACCACGTGAAAACTTCCGCCCGGGTGACCGTATCCGTGGTCTTTTATATGAAGTTAAGCCAGAAGCACGCGGTGCACAATTATTTGTAACGCGCTCTAAACCTGAAATGCTAATGGAATTATTCCGCATTGAGGTGCCAGAAATTGGCGAAGAGATGATTGAATTACGTGCCGCTGCACGTGATCCAGGTTCACGCGCTAAAATTGCCGTTAAATCTAACGACAAACGCATTGATCCAATTGGTGCATGTGTTGGTATGCGTGGCGCACGAGTTCAGGCTGTATCGTCAGAGCTTGGTGGTGAACGTGTTGATATCGTACTTTACGATGACAACCCAGCACAATTTGTTATTAACGCAATGGCACCAGCAGAAGTTGCTTCAATCGTAATGGATGAAGACACTCACTCAATGGATATCGCTGTAGAAGCTGATAACCTAGCGCAAGCAATTGGTCGTAATGGTCAAAACGTTCGTTTAGCAAGCCAGTTAACTGGCTGGGAACTAAACGTAATGACTGTTGAAGACATGCGTACTAAAAATGAAGCTGAATCTGATAAGTTACTTAACTTATTCACTGAAAATTTAGAAATTGATGATGAGTTTGCATCATTACTTATCAACGAAGGTTTCTCGACACTTGAAGAAGTGGCGTATGTGCCAGCGTCTGAATTTTTAGAAATTGATGGTCTTGATGAAGAGACTGTGGATTTACTGCGCTCACGCGCAAAAGATGCATTGACAACTAAAGCACTTAAAACGGAAGAAAGCTTAGATGGCGCAGAGCCAGCTGAAGACTTACTTGCGCTTGAAGGCTTAGAACGTCACTTAGCATTTGTTATGGCAAGCAAGGGTGTTGTTACACTTGAAGACTTGGCAGAGCAAGGTATTGACGAATTAGTTGATATCACAGAACTTTCATCTGAAAAAGCAGGTGAACTGATTATGGCTGCACGAAACATTTGTTGGTTTGCAGACGAGTAATTTATTAACGGAGGTATTACACACTATGGCAGAAGTAAATGTTGAAAAACTAGCCGGCGATATAGGTACAACTGTTGATAAATTGCTACAGCAGTTTTCACAAGCAGGTATCACTAAGCAAGCAACTGATAACGTAACAGAAGCTGAAAAAGCAACGTTACTTGATCATTTAAGCAAGCATCATGGCGGCGCAGGTTCAGATGGCCCAGCGCGCATGACTTTGCAACGTAAGAGCAAAAGCACTTTAAGTGTAACGGGTTCTACGGGTAAAGCTAAAGACGTTCAAGTTGAAGTTCGCAAAACACGTACATACGTGAAAAAAAGCGCAATGGAACAAGAACAAGAGCAAGCACGCTTAGCTGCAGAAGAAAAAGTGCGTCTTGAACAGCAGCAAAAAGCTGACCAAGAAGCTGCAGAATTAAAGGCGAAACAAGAGGCAGAGCGCAAAGCGAAAGAAGAAGCTGACCGTAAAGCCAAAGAAGAAGCTAAACGCAAAGCTGATGCAGAGCGTAAAGCGAAACAAAAGCAGATGACCCCAGAGCAAAGTGCTAAGTCTGAGAAAGATCGCATAGAAGCTGAGCGTCTGCAAAAAGAAGCAGAAGAGGCCGCATTGAAGAAAGCTGAAGAAGAAGCGAAACGTCAAGCAGAAGAAGCAAGAAAGCTAGCTGAAGAGAACTCGGCACGCTGGAAGAAAGAAGAAGAAGAACGTAAGAAACGCGAAGAAACAGCGGATCACCATCTTACGACTTCTACTTATGCACGTGAAGCAGAAGATGTTGCCGATGCTCGTGATGAGCAAGGTACTCGCCGTGCTAAGAAAAAGAAGAAAGCGCCAGCAAAAGATAAATTTGCAGCGTCAAGAGGCCGTAACAAGTCTAAGTTAAAAGCACCAGCATCATTACAACATGGTTTCCAAAAACCAACTGTTGATGTTAAAAATGAAGTGCGTATTAGCGAAACAATTACAGTAGCTGAGCTTGCATCACGCATGGCAGTTAAAGGCGCTGAAGTTGTTAAAACAATGATGAAAATGGGTGACATGGTTACTATTAACCAAGTGATCGACCAAGAAGCTGCACAACTAGTTGCAGAAGAAATGGGTCACAAGGTTATCATTGTTAAAGAAAACGAATTAGAGCAAACAGTACTTAATGACCGCCATGAAGATGGTAAGTCAGAGCCGCGTGCTCCAGTAGTAACTGTAATGGGTCACGTTGACCACGGTAAAACATCGACTCTTGATTACATTCGTTCTGCGAAAGTTGCTTCTGGCGAAGCTGGTGGTATTACACAGCATATTGGTGCATACCACGTAGACGTAAATGGTCACATGATCACGTTTTTAGACACACCAGGACATGCTGCATTTACTTCAATGCGTGCTCGTGGTGCTAAAGCGACAGATATTGTAATCCTAGTGGTTGCAGCAGATGATGGTGTAATGCCACAAACTAAAGAAGCGGTACAGCACGCACGTGCAGCTGGCGTTCCTTTAATCATTGCTGTAAACAAAATGGATAAAGAAGGCGCAGATCCAGATCGCGTTAAAAACGAACTTGCTGTACTTGACGTTATTCCAGAAGAATGGGGCGGCGATACGCAGTACGTTCATATCTCAGCTAAAACTGGCTTAGGTATTGATGACCTTCTTGAAGCAGTATTGAACCAATCTGAACTTTTAGAACTTTCTGCACCTACTGAAGGTATGGCTGCGGGTGTTGTTATTGAATCTCGTCTTGATAAAGGCCGTGGTCCAGTAGCATCAGTACTTGTTCAATCTGGTACGCTTAACCAAGGTGACATTGTATTATGTGGTCTTGAGTATGGCCGTGTTCGTGCAATGCGCGATGAAAACGGTAAAGACATTAAGTCAGCTGGTCCATCTATTCCAGTTGAGATTTTAGGTCTTTCTGGTATTCCAGCTGCAGGCGACGAAGCGACTGTAGTTAAAGATGAGCGTAAAGCGCGTGAAGTTGCTTTATACCGTCAAGGTAAGTTCCGCGATGTTAAACTAGCACGTCAACAAAAAGCTAAGCTTGAAAACATGTTTACTAACATGACTGAAGGCGATGTTTCTGAAGTTAACGTGGTACTTAAAGCAGACGTTCAAGGTTCTATCGAAGCAATCTCTGATTCACTAACTAAACTTTCTACTGATGAAGTGAAAGTGAAGATTGTTGGTTCAGGTGTTGGTGGTATTACCGAAACTGATGCAACACTAGCTGCAGCGTCTAACGCAATTGTAGTTGGCTTTAACGTTCGTGCTGATGCTTCAGCTCGTAAAGTTATTGAGACTGAAAACTTAGACCTACGTTACTACAGCGTAATCTACAGCTTGATTGACGAAGTTAAACAAGCAATGTCAGGTATGTTAGCGCCAGAGTTTAAGCAAGAAATTATTGGTCTTGCTCAAGTTCGTGACGTATTCAAGTCTCCAAAAATTGGCGCAATCGCTGGTTGTATGGTTACTGAAGGTGTTATCAAACGTAGCGCTCCAATCCGTGTATTACGTGAAAACGTTGTTATCTATGAAGGTGAACTTGAGTCACTTCGTCGCTTTAAAGACGATGTTGCTGATGTTCGTAACGGCATGGAATGTGGTATCGGCGTTAAGAACTACAATGACGTACGTGTTGGTGACCAAATCGAAGTATTTGAAACAGTTGAAGTACAACGTACTCTATAATTGTTACTAGGGAGTATTGAACGCTCAGGTTAACGCCCGAACGTTCTACACACCCTACGCTAAGATTTTAAATGGGGGCTTAGCCCCCATTTGCATATCCATTATTTAGTTAACTTATTATTTAATTTCAATAAGTTATTATTTTAGGACAAGTATAATGAGAGAATTTTCTCGCACTGATCGTGTTGCACAGCAAATCCAAAAAGAGATTGCTGTAATTTTACAACGCGAAATTAAAGATCCACGCTTAGGTATGGTGACAGTGTCAGCGGTAGAAGTATCGCGCGATTTATCTTATGCCAAGATTTTCATCACGGTGTTTAACACGCAAGATGAAGATGCAGCAAAGCAAAGCGCAAAAGTACTTAATGAAGCAACGGGCTATATTCGCTCGTTACTTGGTAAGCGTATTCGTGCACGTATAATGCCTGAGTTAAAGTTTGTCGTTGATAACTCATTAATGGAAGGTATGCGTATTTCTAACTTAGTGGATTCTATTATCCGCGAAGATAACGCAAAGCATGTTGATGAAGACGTAGAAAGTGTTGATGCTGCTGATATTTCAGATAGCGAAGAAGGTACTGAGCACGTAGACGATACAGATAGCGAAGAAGGCACTGATACAGATGGCAAAGCGCAGTAAAGGCCGTGCAGTTGACGGTATTTTGTTGTTAAACAAACCTGAAGGCATTTCATCAAATAAAGCATTACAGCAAGCAAAGAGCGTCTATTTTGCGCAAAAAGCAGGGCATACAGGTGCTTTAGATCCACTTGCTACAGGTATGCTGCCAATTTGCTTTGGTGAGGCGACTAAGTTTACGCAGTTTCTACTTGATACAGATAAAACTTATATCGTTCGTGCACAACTGGGTGAGCGTACAACAACATCAGATTCTGATGGCGAAATTGTTAGTACTAAAGATGTGAACGTAACGCGTGAACAGCTAACAAAAGAAATAGCTGCTTTTGTTGGTGAGTCTGATCAATATCCGTCAATGTACTCGGCACTTAAGTACCAAGGTAGACCGTTATATAAGTACGCACGCGAAGGTATTGAAGTACCTCGAAAATGCAGAAAAATAAACGTGTTTAGCTTATCGTTTGACGAATTTGATGAAGAAAGTAACGTATTACAGATGACGGCCCATGTATCTAAAGGGACGTACATTCGTACAATCGTTGATGATTTAGGCGAAAACCTAGGGTGTGGCGCACACGTTATAATGCTTCACAGAACTGCTGTTGGTCAGTACCCGGCAGATAAAATGGTCTCGCTTGATGAAATTGAAGCATTACTTGCTAAAGCGAAAGAAGAAGAGCTTGCACCTTCTACTTATTTAGACTCGCTGCTACTACCAATTGATACTGCTTTAACTGACTTACCTGTCATTGAAATTTCAAAAGACGAAGGCTGGGTATTTAGCCACGGACAAGCAGTTGAGTTACCAAAACCTTTGCCTGAAGGTGCTATTAAAGTAGTTGCTGATGGTGTGTTTATTGGAACCGGTGAGCGTAACTCAAATGGTCATTTAAAGGTTAAACGTGGTCTTGCTAGTCAGCAAGACGATTACGTGAAACCGGAATAAGCAACTAATGTGCCTAACAATGGCTTAATAGTTGTAGATGGGGATAATTAACTTGTAGTTATTCCCACAGTTGGTAGAATACGCCCGCTTAATCGTTTTGGCTGAATTAGTGATCGGCTAAGACACCTTTTAAATTTAATTTTTGGAGTTACTATGTCACTAAGCAATCAAGAAAAAATCGATATCATTGCTAAATTTGCACGTGCAGAAGGCGATACAGGTTCATCAGAAGTACAAGTAGCATTACTTACTTATGATATCAACAAGCTTCAAGGTCACTTTGCTGATCACAAGCATGACTTCCACTCACGTCGTGGTCTGCTTCGTAAAGTAAGCACTCGCCGTAAACTACTTGATTACCTTAAAGGTAAAGACATCACTAGTTATACTGCGTTAATCAAAGAACTTGGCCTACGTCGCTAAGAACTAGATTATAGAAAAAGGAGCTTTTTAGCTCCTTTTTTTGTGCCTAAAATTTGTGTTTTCAAATTAAGAAAATTCTTAAACCTATTGAATTGCAATATAAAACCCCCATTTCATAGCTTACCAAGAGCTTTTGTATTTAACCGCTAAATAAGCCCAGCTGAAATCTAGTCGTTAGATTGAACAAATTTCAACCCGCAAAGATCAACACACCCTAGACTCGCATTTTGAAGTAGCTTTGGTATATACTATGCGCGTAGATAAAAAGGTTTATCTACGCTTATTCACATCATTGCCAATTGTAGTACTTAATTGATTTCCAACTGAATACAATTATGTACTGTAATTGGTACTTTGATGACAACTTATTAGAATACATTTAAGGAATATTTTAAGTGCAAGCAATTATTAAAGAATTCAAACTAGGTCAACATACAGTGACTCTAGAAACTGGTGCAATCGCTCGTCAAGCAGACGGCGCTGTACTTGCAAGCATTGGCGACACTTCAGTTTTAGTAACTGTTGTTGGTAAGCGTGAAGCACAACCTGGTCAAGACTTTTTCCCACTAACAGTTAACTACCAAGAGCGTATGTACGCTGCTGGTCGTATCCCAGGTGGTTTCTTAAAGCGTGAAGGTCGTCCTAACGATGGCGAAACTCTTATTGCACGTCTTATTGACCGTCCAATTCGTCCACTTTTCCCAAGCGGTTTTGTAAACGAAGTACAAGTTATTGCGACTGTTGTTTCTGTTAACCCTGAAATCCAACCTGATATGGTTGCAATGATTGGTACTTCAGCAGCACTTGCTATCTCAGGTATCCCGTTCAGTGGTCCAATTGGTGCATCTCGCGTTGGTTACATCAACGGCGAATACGTACTTAACCCTACATTGAAAGAGCTTGAAGAAAGCCAACTTGATTTAGTAGTAGCCGGTACTGATAAAGCGGTACTTATGGTTGAATCAGAAGCTAACGTACTTGCAGAAGACGTAATGCTTGGCGCTGTTGTATATGGTCATGAGCAATCTCAAGCGATCATCACTGCAATCGAAGAATTTAAAGCAGAAGCAGGCAAGCCTACTTGGGATTGGACTGCACCAGCTAAAAACGTTGCACTAGAAGATAAAGTAGCAGCAATTGCTGCTGATAAAGTAGGCACAGCTTACTTAATCACTGATAAAGTAGCGCGTAAAGAAGCACTTGGCGAAGCGAAGGACGAAGTTGTTGCAGTATTAACAGCTGAACTTGCTGAAGGCGAGTCTTTAGACAAGCAAGAAGTTGGTAAAATCTTCGGTTCACTTGAGAAGAAAATCGTTCGTGGCCGTATCGCTGCTGGCGAAAAACGTATCGATGGTCGTGAACCAGATATGATTCGTGCACTAGATGTAATGACTGGCGTATTACCGCGTACTCACGGTTCTGCTATATTTACTCGTGGCGAAACTCAAGCGTTAGTAACAGCTACTCTTGGTACAGAACGTGATTCACAGTTAATCGACGATTTAACTGGTACTCATAAAAACCACTTTATGCTTAACTATAACTTCCCTCCATTCTGTGTAGGTGAAACTGGTTTTGTTGGTTCTCCTAAGCGTCGTGAAATCGGCCATGGTAACCTTGCTAAGCGTGGTATTGCTGCTGTAATGCCAACACTGACTGAATTCCCATATTCAATCCGTGTAGTATCGGAAATTACTGAATCAAACGGTTCATCTTCAATGGCTTCTGTGTGTGGTACTTCACTTGCACTTATGAATGCTGGCGTTCCAATTAAAGCATCTGTTGCGGGTATTGCGATGGGTCTAGTTAAAGAAGACGAAAAATTCGTTGTTCTTTCTGACATCTTAGGTGATGAAGATCACTTAGGTGACATGGACTTTAAAGTTGCGGGTACTGCTGCGGGTATTACTGCACTTCAAATGGATATCAAAATTGAAGGTATCACTCAAGAAATCATGCAAATTGCGCTTAAACAAGCTAAAGCTGCACGTTTACACATTCTAGAAGTGATGGACGAAGCGATTTCTGCTCCTTCTGAAGAGCTATCAATGTTTGCTCCTCGTATCTACACGATGAAAATCCCACAGAAGAAAATCGCTGAAGTTATTGGTAAAGGTGGCGCAACTATTCGTCAACTTACTGAAGAAACTGGTACAACGATTGAAATCGGTGACGACGGTACAATTAAAATTGCCGCTACAGATGGCGAAAGTGCAGCTAATGCCATTAGCCGTATTGAGCAATTAACAGCTGAACTAGAAGTAGGTACTATCTACGAAGGTAAAGTTGTACGTATTGTTGACTTCGGTGCATTTGTAAACATTCTTCCAGGTAAAGATGGTCTAGTACATATTTCTCAAATTAGTACTGAGCGCGTTAACAACGTGGCTGATCACCTTTCTGAAGGTCAAGAAGTTAAAGTTAAAGTACTAGAAGTAGATCGCCAAGGCCGTGTACGTCTAAGTATTAAAGAAGCAATGGAATCTGCAGCACCAGCTGTTGACGCGCCAACTGACGCGTAATTGCTAACTTATTAATCTAGTTATATTAGCTAGATGATAAAAAAGGGGCTGTTTAGCCCCTTTTTTTATGCTTTAATGAAACCTTATTGGACAAGGTCTGTCTTATATTAATCGCGATATATCTTGGTATTAAGGATTTTAATGATACTCAAACATTTAGCTTTGGCATCTTTTGCTATTTTGTCTTTAAGCGCTTGCCAAACTACAACCGAATCAGAACCAACCCCGATTGTTAATGTGCCATTTACTGCACCTTTAGCTTCTGACTTTAGAAGTGAAATTGCCATTGCACGCTACTCAGAGTTATTGAATAGAGCTGACTTAAGCGAAGAGCAACAAGCTAAGCTTTATTATGACCGTGGTGTACTTTTTGATAGTTTAGGTATGACCACTCTTTCGCGTATTGATTTTAACCGCGCAGTAAAGCTTAAACCTGATTTAGCTGAAGTATATAACTTTCTAGGTATTCAACATACGCTTATGCAGCAATACGAAAAAGCCTATGAGTTTTTTGATTCAGCCCTTGAGCTTGATGAAGAGCATGAATATGCTTATTTAAATAGAGGCATAGCCCTTTATTACGGTGATAGAGCAGGTCTTGCTAAAAACGACTTTGATGAGTTTTTAGCCCGCTCTCCAAATGATCCATACCGTGTTTTATGGGTTTACTTAGCCAGTGCACAAGAAGATAAAGCAGCAGCGCTTGAATCACTTAAAACTAATGCAACAGCACTTGATGAATCGCAATGGGCGTATCAGTTAATTTCTCTTTATACGGGGGATATGACTGAGTATGCATTTTTATCTGGCATTAGTGATGGTGTTAGAACCGAGCAAGAATATGCGCAGCGTTTATGTGAAGCTTATTTTTACTTAGCCAAAATGCATCAAGCAGCTGGTGAGCTGTATTTAGCATCAGACTATTTTAGGCTTGCGCTAGCAACCAATGTACACGAGTTTATTGAGTACAAGTATGCGCGTTTAGAACTTGAGTTGATGGAAGGTGTTGACGCAAGTTAAGCGTTTTAAGTTAATAGGTGTATTACTATGTTGTTTGTTAATTACAGGCTCGAGTAATCACCTTGGCGCTATTGGCTTTTGGCATGTTTTAAATACAAAAGCCAATGTTCTACAAAGTTATTGGAATTCACCTGCTTACTTTTCTGACCACCTAGAGCAGTTACCAAAGACCTCTTTAGCTATACTCGCTCGCAATCAAATTTCTTCAGCGCAATATATGTATTCTCTTAAGCTTATTAAAAGCAGTCAGAGTGATACTGCAAAACCATTTTGGCTCTCAGCTATAAATGGCTTAACAATCCCAGAGCGTAAAATATTAGCAACAAAGTTACTTGAGAAATTACGTTGGAGCGATTTAGAGTTACTCGCTAGTAAAAACAAATTACCAGCAGGGGATGTGCTAAATCATCTAAAACTTCAGTTAAAAACACCACAGAGTAAAGTATCTACAGCGTTTATCCATAATCTTGGTTTTTCATCTTTAAGAAATATAAGCAAACCTAATAAGCAATGTATGTTTAACGTACTGACTATGAGCGATCATCGTAGTGGCTTATATAAACTTATAGAGTTTATTAATACTTATAATAAACAGCCAGAGCCCCGTGAAAATATTTTTTGCTTTTCAAAACCAGTTTACGTTGCGGGTATGCTTGAGTGCAAAAGTAGCACTAGTAAAATAGCAAACTGTGACTGGCAATTATCTAAACTTAATAACCAGCTTCCTAACAATTATGATTTTATAGTGATGATGCCTAAAGACGGTACGGCTAATGTCACGAAGGGAACAATGCTAATAAACTCAAAAGCAAAATACAGTGTATTTTTGCACGAGCTGATGCATTTTAACGGTTTTGAGGATGAATACGCTTTGCCTAAAACTAAGCAAGCATGGTTGTGTGCAAAAACAGGTTTTGTTGCGCCTAACCTATTTATTTCTCATGGTGAGCCGCCGCCAACAGATTGGCATAAGGCAAAGAGTTGTCAGCAAGGAGGCATTGCTTATAAGCCCAGTGAAAATTGGTCCATTATGCAATATCAGCAGTTAGGTCTCTCAGCGCAGTATAGGCAACTTTGGTTGAAACATTTAGATACGACCAATGGTAAGTTTCATCGTCACTCTAGCGCGCTTACATTTGCAAATAAGACTATATTAAACTAACAATTATCACTATTAATTAATTGTTTTTTTAGGCTTAATAAATTGTTAGTTATTGTTTGAAAAATGTCCATATAGAACCGCTTTTTATAGACAAAATAAGTGTTTTTCAGTATAACTATAGTCATTAATGTCGTTTAAAAACAGGCAGTAAAAGCATCACTTAGTATTAAAAAAGAGATGCCCTGATAAACTTATGATTATAAAAGGCCCTACATTATGACTTTGCTCTGGATACCCTTGTTATCCTTAATTGGCAGTGTTATTTCTGCATGCACAGGTAAGTTATCCCGTAATTTAAGCACTAGTTTAACGGCTCTTGCGCCTTTGACTGCTTTGGGGATTACTCTATACCATGCACCTGCAGTTTTAGCGGGCGAAACAATTCGTTATTCTTTAGCTTGGATCCCGTCAATAGGACTCGACTTATCTCTGCGGTTAGACGGTCTTAGTTTATTGTTTATGTTTATGATTTTAGGCATAGGCCTGCTCGTTATCCTCTACACGCGTTACTACCTCAGTGCTAACGATTCAATGGCTAAGTTATATAGTTACTTAATGCTATTTATGACCGCAATGCTTGGCATTGTTATGTCTAATAATGTTATCCAATTGTGGCTGTTTTGGGAATTAACGAGTATAAGTTCATTTTTATTAATTAGTTTTTGGTGGCATAAGTCAGAAGCGCGTAAGGGCGCACGCATGGCGCTTGCAGTAACAGGGGCGGGTGGCTTAGCACTACTTGCTGGCTTAATGTTATTAGGAGACATTGTTGGTAGTTACGACCTAGATGTTATTTTAGCAAGCAAAGCAATCATTCAATCTCACGATTTATACGAAGTAGCATTGGTATTGGTACTATTAGGTGCGTTTACCAAATCGGCACAATTTCCATTTCATTTTTGGCTTCCTCATGCAATGGCAGCACCTACTCCAGTAAGTGCGTATTTACATTCTGCAACTATGGTAAAAGCCGGTATATTTTTGTTAGCGCGTTTTCATCCTGCTTTAGCTGGCACGGATACTTGGTTTTTACTTGTAGGGTTAACAGGTTTAGCAACGCTATTGTTTGGTGCATACATAGCATTATTCAAACACGATTTAAAAGGATTGTTAGCCTATTCAACAATAAGCCACTTAGGTTTAATAACGCTGCTATTAGGACTTGATACTGAGCTTGCGACCGTTGCTGCTATTTTCCATATAATTAATCATGCAACCTTTAAGGCATCGTTATTTATGGCAGTTGGTATTATTGATCATGAAACGGGCACGCGTGATATGCGTAAATTAAATGGCATGTGGCGATACTTACCTTACACAGCAACACTTGCAATGGTCGCGGCAGCGGCAATGGCTGGCGTTCCGCTACTTAATGGTTTCTTATCGAAAGAAATGTTCTTTGCAGAAACACTGCATCAACAAGTGCTTGGTTCTATGTCGTGGTTAATTCCAGTATTGGCAACTGTTGCAGGTGCTTTCGCTGTAGCGTACTCAGCCCGCTTTATTCACGACGTATTTTTTAATGGCGACCCGATTGATTTACCTCGAACGCCTCATGAACCACCACGTTATATGCGTGTACCAATAGAAATACTCGTTGTGATTTGTTTATTAGTGGGCATGTTCCCGCACTTTACAATTGACGGTATTTTATCTGCGGCATCTTTAGCTGTACTTGGAAAAGAAATGCCAGTGTACGAATTAGCTATCTGGCATGGGTTTAACTTACCTCTACTTATGAGTGCAATGGCGATTGCTGGCGGCTTATTTATTTACATTAATCGTAAATATCTATTTCAATTTCAAGCATCACTACCACCTCTCAATGCTAAAAAAACCTTTGAACGTGTAATTTTAAGTATCGTTGCTTGGTGTCAATCAAAGGTAAATAGTACAGAAAATGGTTCCCTACAGCGCTATCTTGTAATTATGTTAGCAGTAGTACTACTGTGTGCGGGTTGGCCATTATTTGAAATGCAACAGCTTGCCGGTAGCATGCCACTTACGCCGGTTGATGTGCACAATGCAATTGGAGCTGGCTTGTTGATTATTGGTGCACTTGCTACCGTTATTTGGCATCGCTCTCGAATGGTATCGTTGTTAATGCTCTCAATTGTAGGGTTAATGGTGTCGGTTGTATTTACACGTTTTTCTGCACCTGATTTAGCACTTACACAACTAACCGTTGAGGTTGTTACTATTATTTTACTTATGCTGGCATTGTTTTTTTTACCGCAGCATACGCCAAAAGAATCAAGTTCGTTACGCGTACTTCGAGACTTAGGCATAGCCTCTACGCTAGGTGTAGTTATAGCGAGTATTTGTTATGCATTACTTACACGTCCATTAGATTCAATTTCAGACTTCTTTATTGCTAACGCTAAGATTGGTGGCGGTGGTACTAACGTAGTTAACGTTATTTTGGTCGACTTTAGGGGCTTTGATACGCTTGGCGAAATTACCGTATTAGGTATTGCCGCATTAGGTATATTTAAAGTACTTTCTCGAATCCCATTATTTATGCCTGCAAGTGACAGTGAAGGGCGCCCATGGGCTAAAGAGCGTCACCCAATATTACTGGCGAGTATTTCACAAAGTTTATTGCCGCTTGCCTTATTGGTTTCTGCGTATATTTTCTTACGTGGGCATAACTTACCTGGTGGTGGTTTTATTGCTGGGTTAGTAACATCAATCGCGTTTATTTTGCAATACATGGCGCATGGTACGGCATGGATTAACGAACGTTTTGATGTTAATTATCGCAAAATTATAGCTTCAGGCATTGGTATTTCTTTGTTTACAGGTGTGGGTAGTTGGTTCTTTGATAAGCCATTTTTAACAACTTGGTTTGACTACTTTGATATTCCGTTTGTCGGTAAAACAGAGCTTGCCAGCGCGATTGCATTTGACCTAGGTGTTTACTTAACAGTTGTAGGCGCTACGTTAATGATTTTAGCAAGCTTAGGTAATATGACAGCAGATACCCAGAAAAAAGAGGTAAATATTTAATGGAATTATTGTACGCATCTTGCGTTGGAGTATTGGTCAGTTGCGGTGTGTTTTTATTGCTGAGAGCTCGTACATTCCCTGTAGTACTTGGGCTTACTATGATTTCATACGCTGTTAACTTATTTTTGTTTTCAGCAGGTCGTCTCACTATTAATAAAGCAGTAGTGCTTGGCACAGGATCAGATTATGCAGATCCTCTACCTCAAGCTTTAGTGCTTACCGCTATTGTAATCGGCTTTGCGATGACCGCATTTGTGGTTATTTTGGCAATACGTGGGCGCGCCGATTTAGGTAGTGACCATGTTGATGGTTATGTGCCTAATACCTCTGCAGATAATAAGGAGCAAAAATGATCCAACATTTAGCTTCGCTACCTATTTTATTACCTATGCTGACGGCAGTTATTTTATTACTGCCGCCGTGTGGTAAAAGCGTCAAAATTCGCCGCTTAGTTTCAATTGTAATGGCAATAGCTACTTTTGCCATTAGTGTGCTTTTACTGGTACATATTAATAATACGGGTATTAATGTTTACGCTATTGGTAATTGGTCTGCACCATTTGGGATAGTCTTAGTTGCTGATATGTTATCTACCTTATTAGTTACGTTAACTTCACTTTTAGGTTTGGGCGCTATTTTATATGGTAGTGCTGGCGATGATGAAAAGGGCAGCTTTTATCATCCACTTGTCCACTTTTTAATATTGGGTGTAAATGGCGCGTTTTTAACGGGCGATTTATTTAACCTATTTGTATTTTTTGAAGTGTTACTGATTGCATCCTATGCATTGTTAATGCATGCAGGTGATAAACAAAACACTCGTGCTGCACTGCAATATGTAATATTGAATTTAGTTGGCTCAAGCGTGTTTTTAATCGGTTTGGGTATCTTGTACGGTGTACTTGGTACGCTTAATATTGCAGATATGGCGCAAAAAGTATCCGAGCTTACGGGCGATGATGTATACCTAGCAAAGGCTGGTGGTTTATTACTACTCATTGTATTTGCATTAAAGGGCGCATTATTACCTCTGCATTTATGGCTTCCAAATACGTATTCAAGCGCTAAACCTGTGGTTGCTGCATTATTTGCGATTATGACCAAAGTAGGCGTTTACGCTATGCTTCGTGTTTACACTGTGATATTTGGCGAACAAGCAGGGGCGCTTGAACATATGGCGCAGCCTTGGCTTTGGGGCTTAGCAATTGCCACGATTATAGTGGGTGCTATTGGTGTTATGGCAGCGCAAGACTTACGTAAACTCACTTCTAACTTAGTATTGGTATCAGTGGGAACGTTGGTTGCGCTAATCGCATTACAAAATGTAAATGCCACTGCTGCACTTTTATATTATTTAGTTCATTCAACACTTGTTAGTGCCGCACTATTTTTATTAGCAGATTTAGTTTCAATCCAGCGCGGTAAAGTTGGCGACAGGCTAGTAGCAGGTCGCTGCGTTAAACAACCATTTTTATTAGGTGTGTGCTTTATTGTTGCGGCTTTAACAGTAGTTGGTATGCCGCCACTATCAGGCTTTGTAGGTAAAATTTGGATACTTAAAGCCACATTAAATAGTGAGCAAGCTTTACTATTTTGGCCTGTATATTTAGTAACAAGCTTTGCGTTATTAGTAGCGCTTTCGCGTGCTGGCACGACCTTATTTTGGGAGCATAAAAGTAAAAAAAGCGAAAACGCAGATAGTGCAAATGCACACCCGTTGCAGGTAACTGTAATTATAGGTTTACTTGCTTGTTCGCCATTGCTAGTTATTTTTGGCGGGCCAATAAGTGACTACATGCTAGGTGCTGCTACTCAGTTACATGATATAAGCGGCGGTATTAATGCTGTACTTAAAGGAGGCATGTGATGAGATTACAAGCCCGTTTTCGTTGGTTACCAACACCATTTCGTAGCCTGTTTTTGTTTATGGTATGGTTATTGTTAAATAATAGCGTGTCGGTAGGACACTTAGTGCTAGCGACTATTTTTGCTATATTTATACCCCTATTAAGCTTTTCACTTCGCGAACCTCAACCGCTTATTTTAAGGCCTGGACTAGCATTAAAGCAGTTACTTATAGTGCTTTACGATATTATTGTTGCGAATCTACAGGTGGCTTTGCTTATACTTGGGCCATCTAAAAACTTACGCCCGGCCTTTATAAAAGTACCGATTGATTTAACTCATGATATGCCAATTACTATATTGGCCAGTAGTGTATCGCTTACACCCGGTACAGTGAGCGCAGAGGTTTATCCAATTGCAGAATCGTTACCTGAAGGTGAAGAGCCAACACAACGTTACTTACTAATACATGTGCTTGACCTTAAAGATGAAGAAGCACTTATCAAACAAATAAAACAACGCTACGAAGCTCCACTGAAGGAGATATTTCAATGTTAGACACCGTATTACTCATTGTTTTTTCGATGATTGGCTTATCATTATTGCTTAATTTATGGCGATTGATTATTGGTCCGTCAGTGCCTGACCGTGTTTTAGCGCTCGATACAATGTACATAAATGTTATTGCACTGATTATTTTATACAGTATAAGTATGGACACAGGGCTTTACTTTGAAGCAGCACTGCTTATTGCCATGCTTGGTTTTATAAGTACAGTTGCAGTGTGTAAGTATTTACTACGCGGCGATATAATTGAATAAGGTGAAAACATGATCAGCGAATGGGTTGTATCAATACTATTGTTATTTGGTGGTACGTTTATTTTAATTGGCTCGATAGGCTTAATTAAACTGCCTGACTTTTTTATGCGTTTGCATGGACCAACGAAGGCAACAACGTTGGGTATGGCAAGTATGTTAATCGCAGCTATGGTTTATTTTGTAAATTCAGGCCATGGACTCAGTGTTAGAGAAATACTCATTACTATATTTTTACTAATTACGGCGCCGATTAGTGGTTACATGCTAATAAAATCAGCTATTCATCATAAGCTAAAAGCTAAAGAAGGCACTAAAGGTCTCGGTAATGTAGAGGACGATTAACGCAAATGCGCACTAATAAAAGGCCGAATAAACGCGATTTATTCGGCTTTTTAATGATTACCTGTCCCCTTTACAATACTAATTAATCATGTGACTATAAAACAATTATTTATATTAAAGGATATTATTATGGGTAAGGTACTACTTTTATCATTACTGATTTTTTCTAGCAGTTTATATGCTGAGAAAAATACAAAACAGCAAAAAATAGATGAACTTATTAGTGTAATGAACTTAGATTCAATGGTTGATTCTATGTACGGCCAGGTTGAAGGTATGATGAAAGGTATGTCTGATCAAATGGGTGTTAAGCCTTCTGAACAGGCAATTTTTGATAAATACTATGGTGACATGACGACGGTATTAAAAACCGAAATGAGCTGGGCCAAAATGCAGCCGATGATGATTAGCGTGTACGACAAACATTTTAGTGAGCAAGAGATTGCTGATATGTTAGCATTTTATAAGACAGATACCGGGCAAAAAATACTTGAAAAAATGCCTGTTGTAATGCAAGAGTCTATGCAAATGTCTCAAAGCTTAATGAAAGATGCCATGCCTAAAATACAAACTTTAGCGCAGCAGCTAAGCGACGAATTAGAGCAAAGCCGTAGCGAATCAAACTAGGGCATGTAGATCTTTGTGGATTGAATTTATTCAATCCAAGGAAGATTAAATTGCGGCGCGAGGTTTGTAACCTAGTGGGCTCGGTAACTGCTCCTGCGTTATACATCCATGTAAGAATAAGCAAAAACCGAGCAAAGCTTCCGCGTCCTGCTCACGCCCCTGATCTTCATCCATGTAGGCAACAAAGAGTTAATCGTCCCTAGAGGGAACCCAAAGGGCAGCGCATGTTTGGTATTAATGCTGCGTTATCGCCTACTTATGGGGAATAACCACATAAATAGGCTCTGCCTTGCCTAAAGACCAAACAGTCTGCTGTAAGTTAAACCACTAATGTTCAACAGGCCCTTAGATTAATACGCGCCTTACTTAGGCGCTTCTCTCCTGAATTCACCCCTCCTGATAATACGCGCCGGTATCAGCTTAAGTTAATTCTGTTTGTGTCATTATGCCGATGATCAATAATACTTAATCATTTTGATATACGAGTGCGTGGAAGCAAGGCAATTAGTGATAACAACTAAATAATAAAATCTTTGCCTTGTTATCAACACGATTTTATTCTCTCAAACAGGTCACTTAATTAAGTGAATTGGTATTATTTTATTAGCTTTAAAATAGTCATTGACCTATGTGTTGCACCTAGGTTTATTATGAAGCCACTGAAACACGACGGAGCCAAATTATGTATGTTAAACAACTCGCCAAGTTAATGGGCGTGACTGCCGATACTGTTCGTCATTACACGCGTGTTGGGTTACTTAATCCAATACGCAGTGAAGAAAATGGCTATCAAGAATATACAAAGCAAGACCAGCAGCGTTTAAAGTTTATTATTAGCTCTCGTCAACTTGGTTTTTCACTCAAAGATATTCAACACATTATAGGCGAGTCAGAGCAGGGAAATTGTCCTTGTCCTTTAACACGCAAACTCATTACTAAACGCCTAGAAGAAACCGAAGCACTATTTCAAGAAACATTAAAGCTACGAAACAGAATGCATGCAGCCCTTGAGCAATGGGATACATCAGCCGATGGTGCAAATGCCAGTGACGTGTGTAGTTTAATAGAATCTTTTGTTGATCCAATAAACGATTCCGTAAATAAGGAGCAGCGTAATGACGACTAATACAAAAGACACCGCGCAAAACTTTATTATTGAAGGCGCTAATTGCGGCAGTTGTGTAGCCAAAATTGAAAAAGCCCTTAATAGCGTGCAAGGTGCGCAAAACGTGGAAATGAACTTTGCTGAGCGTACTGTACGCGTAGAAGGTAAAGCCGACGAAAGTACGCTTATTAAAGCAGTCGAAAACATTGGTTATTCAGCCAAACCGATGAGTAACGAGTCTGATCAAGATGCACTTGATGAAAAAGCAAAGTCGGACGATGCACATTACAAAAAGCTAATGCGTAATATGATATTAGCGTTAGGAGTCGGTGCGCCGTTAATGATATACGGGCTTATTTTTGACATGAGTGTGACCACCGACACACAACGAATAGCATGGTTTTTAGTGGGTATAGTCACGCTTGTGGTTATGGCTATATCAGGTAAACAATTTTACAACGGTGCATGGCAGGCATTCAAAAACCATGCTGCCAATATGGATACATTAATAGCGCTTGGTACAGGTACTGCGTGGTTGTATTCAATGTTTGTGGTAATAGCACCAAACTTATTACCACAAGTCGCAAGACACGTATATTTTGAAGCATCATCGATGATCATCGGTTTAATTAGTTTAGGGCTCGCTTTTGAAGTAAAAGCACGTGGGCGCACCTCACAAGCAATTAAACGCTTAATTGGCCTGCAACCAAAAACTGCACGCGTAATTCGTGGTGGCGAAGAGCAAGACATCGACATTAGTGATGTTGTAAAAAATGATGAAGTACGCGTACGCCCGGGTGAAAAAATCCCTGTGGATGGCGATGTTATTGAAGGCAGTAGTACAGTTGATGAGTCAATGCTTACTGGTGAGCCAATGGCCGTCCGCAAAAAAACGGGCGATAAAGTTGTTGCCGGAAGTATAAATAAAAGTGGTACTTTATTATTTAAAGCCACTCACATTGGTAGCGAAACCACACTTGCCAATATTATCAATATGGTAAAGCGTGCACAAAACTCTAAGCCATCAATAGGGCGCTTAGCTGATGTTATATCAGGAATATTTGTACCAACAGTTATGATTATTGCGGTACTTGCAGGGCTTGCATGGTTAAACTTTGGACCTGAGCCATCAATTGCTTATGCCGTTGTTGCAGTAACTACGGTACTTATTATTGCTTGTCCTTGTGCGTTAGGACTCGCAACCCCTATGTCGGTTATGGTGGGGATTGGTAAAGCCGCTGAGTCAGGAATATTAATTCGAAATGGTGAGTCGCTACAAACGACATCTAAAATCACCACCATGATTTTAGATAAAACAGGCACCATTACTCAAGGCACACCGCAAGTTACCGATGTAGTTACCTTTAACAACAGTGATGAAAATACAGTCATGCAACTTGTTGCAAGCCTGGAAAGTAGCTCAGAGCATCCACTGGCTGAAGCAATTACTGCATACGCTAAAAAGCAGGGCTTAACTTTAAGTAAAGTAGCCGATTTTGATGCAATTACAGGTAAAGGTGTAATTGGCAGTGTTGACGGGCAAACATTGTTGTTTGGTAATAAAGCGCTAATGGATAAATACGATGTAGCCGTTGATGATGCAACCGAGCAAGCTCAAACACTTGCCAGTGATGCTAAAACGCCCATGTATTTTGCAGGTAATAATAAGCTCCAAGCTATTATTGCAGTAGCAGATCCTATCAAGGAGGATTCAGTTGAAGCTATTAAACGCCTGCAAGATAAAGGAATCCACTTAGTTATGCTAACAGGTGACAACAAAGCCACTGCACAAGCCGTTGCTAAGCAAGTTGGTATTGATGACTTTATTGCAGAAGTAATGCCCGGTGACAAAGTAAACGAAGTAACAAAGCGCCAAGCAAACGGTGAAATAGTGGGTATGACAGGTGACGGTATTAACGATGCCCCCGCACTTGCGCAAGCCGATGTAGGGTTTGCAATTGGCACAGGTACCGATGTTGCAATAGAAAGTGCAGACATTACCTTAATGCGTGGTTCGTTACATGGTCTTGCTGATGCAATTGCAGTGAGTAATGCAACTATTTCAAATATTAAACAAAACCTATTTGGTGCCTTTATTTATAACGTGGCGGGTATTCCTATTGCAGCCGGCGTGTTGTATCCATTTTTTGGAATACTACTAAACCCTGTTGTTGCAGGTGCAGCTATGGCACTTTCATCGCTTACAGTGGTAAGTAACGCTAATCGCTTACGTTTTTTCAAACCAAATAAATCGTAATTTAAGCTAAGGAGTACATTATGTTGATGATTAATATAGGTGGTGCACTGTTAATAGCCGCAATTATTTATTGGTTTTGGCTATACAAACCAGAGCAAACACAAAGTGATGACAACAAAGTAACGATAGTTGTTGATAACGGTGTTTATAAGCCAGGACACATTAAAGTGGCAGTCAACAAAGAGGTTGTACTTACCTTTGATAGAAAAGACAGCGCACCGTGCGCCGAAACAGTGGTATTTCCCCAGCTTGATATAAGTAAAACTCTAGCAATGGGTGATGGCAATACAGTTAAACTACCTGCGCTTGAAGCCGGTGAGTATGACTTTCATTGCCAAATGCAAATGTATAAGGGCAAGCTAGTTGCTCAGTAACCTGAACTAAGTGGGTGTTGGGGTCGTATAGTTGCCTTATAAAAGTTACTAGTAAGAGTCGCTATATTAAATGAATAAATTAAACCCTAAAAAATTATTGAATAGTAAATGGACCGCAACACCTTCTATAAATAAAGAAAAACACTTCATTATTGTTGAGGTGGAATTTGATGAAGACGGTAATGTAATTGAATGTATTACTGAGGCTGTTATGTCAAAAAATCAATATCCAATTAGTTGGCGAGATTTAAAAGATAACCAAAAGTGGCTACAAGGGTGGAAGTAGTTTAAATCTATGTAATTTTACCTCTCTCTAATAGCGGCACTTTTGCAGATAGCTGATACACGATGTAGGTTTGCTTAACTCAAGCGAACCTATATTTTACGGCGCATTAAGTTATGAACTCAATGCTATAACTTAGCTCATATGGCACATTCTTCCTGAGAAATTCGCCATTTGGCAACAAAACAGTTAATTTCAAAATATCCTTTCAAAGTTTTTATAATAAATCTCAAAATTAATGTAACTAACTAGTTATAAAGGAATTAATTTTTTAATAGATGTGAATAAATCCTAAGCTACTTCCATGTTCATATTCAGTTTATTTTGAGGGCTAACCCAAACGCCCCCCTTATTGGCTTTTTAGCAAAAATGTGTCTTTTTAATTAAACTTAACCAATTGATTTATAGTGGTTTATTTTTTTTAGTTAAATGGCTGTTGCTAAATAGCAACAATAACACCTCCCCAAATTAAGCTTCTTTCGTTTTATATCGTTTAACTCATTGTTTTCAAATAATAAATAAAAAGTGGCACCGAAGTTGTAATACCTAGAGTGTATTAAGCAAAACGTGATGAAAGCCAAAGGCCTTAATCGCAACAACCCAATGAAGGAATACTATTATGAAAACATTTCAATCAACACTAGTACTAATGGCGCTAGCTTCTTCATCAGCGGCTTTTGCAGCAACAGATTTTGATACGCTAGACGTAGACGGTAATGGCGCAATTAGCCAAGCCGAAGCATCAGTAGATGCTGAGCTTTTAAGCAAATTTGAAGAACTCGATACAAACCAAGATGGTGAGTTATCAGAAGACGAGTTCTCTGAGGCCTAATTTCAGAGCCTTAAGTAGTTAATGCTCTGTGATGTAATCTAAATTCTGAGTTGCCAAAGACAACCTAAATAGGCAAGGGAGCCTATTAAAAAGAATAACAAGGATGTGCCTAGAGAGCACTATAGAGCAAATTTATATCAGGACATCGCATACTATTGAAGGATTATATTATGAAAAAGCTACAATCAACACTTGTACTTATGGCTATTGTTTCTTCATCAGTCGTATTTGCAAACACAAACTTTGAAACTCTAGACACAACCGACAATGCCCCAGATAGTCAGGCTGTAGAGTCGGTGCAAGTGAAAGAGCAATTTGACGAGCTAAATGTTCAAAGTAGCGGTGGTCCGACAGAAAATGATTTTTTTGAATATTAATTTATAAACACTTTACTCCTAAAGGATCTTTGAAAAGGACTTCTTACCTCCAATCAGGCTCAAAGCCTAAGGAAACGATTATGAAAACATTACACAAAACTCTAGCACTTGTAGCCCTAGCTTCTTCTTCAGCAGCGTTTGCTGCGGTAGATTTTGATTCTTTTGATGCTGATGGCGACGGCGTAATTAGTAAAACAGAAGCTCAAGTCAACTCGCAGCTAGTACAGCTTTTTGATCAATTAGATGCAGACGGAAATGGCGAGCTATCTAAAGAAGAGTTTTCGAAGGTTCAGTAACAGGCTCTAGATTTGAGTCGGGTTTAAACCTTATTAATCATACTCACAAAGCAGCTAAGTAATTAATACTTAGCTGCTTTTTTGTGCATTTAATTTAATATTTTATTATTTATTCACCAAAGTAGTGCAAAACACGAGTTTGAATATCATTAAGTTGCTGATTGTTAAGTTATTTTATTATTGGTTTTAAACTTGCAAATCTATTGATAACTTAGGTTAATGAGTGTTTAAAATGGCACGGATGAGTTATATCAGTAGTGTTGAGCGCTACCACGAATATGAGCATGTAATACACAGTTTACTTGAATCTATCTTGATGAGTATTGAGGATGGGTTAACTAAAGAGCGTGATACTCGCTACCTGGTTAAGCAGTACCCATTTCTAGAATTACAATATTGTTTAAATGCAGAAGGTTTGCAGCAGGGTAATAATGTCTGCTTTAAACGGGCATATAGCAAACAACTGGGTGAAAGTGGTAATCAACAAGACTTAAGCGAGCGACCCTATTTTTTGAACGCTAAAACAAGTGATAGAGTGTGCTTTACTGATCCCTACATTTCTATAGCGACTAACCATTTATGTATATCGGCGATTAAAGAACTAAAAAAACCAATTAACAATCAACATTACTTGGTCGTTGATGTGAGCTTAACGCAGCTTATTGAGTTTGTAATGGGTGATACTGCGCGCGCTAATATGTCGCCTTACTTTAAAGCGGGTTACGGTATTATTGTTGCGTGCTTATTTTGCTTAGTATTATTTTTACTGAATATCGTTTTTAGTGATATATACGCGCTATTAACCCATGTAGATACCTCATCAGACCCACTTGAACCCTTTAGTATCATTATTTACATCACCCTAGCATTAGCAGTATTCGATTTAGGTAAAACAATACTCGAAGAAGAAATCCTTATGCATAAGGATATTTTTAGGCACTCATCTACGCGGCGCACTATTACACGGTTTATATCTACCGTGTTAATTGCTATATCAATTGAGGCGCTGTTAACTATGTTTAAAGCGGCGCTGGGGCAATCGGAATATTTAATGCCTGCAATAGCGATGATGCTTGCAGTAGTGGGGCTTTTAATTGCACTGGCTATTTATGTTTATTTAGGAGCAAAGGCCGAAACGCTATTAATGCGGGCTCGTTTAAAGCAAAAATCCTCCAAGTAGGAGGATTTTTATATTACATAACTATTAATAGTTATTTATTGCTTATCTTGCGCGCGTTTGGCTTTAAAGTCAGACTCGCTCGTCCACTTTGGCCAATCGCCATTGTTTGCAAGCTGTGTGGCTATATCAACAATAAGATCTATATCTTGCTTAACACCACCTAACGACCAATCAGCTGAGTAGTCGTCTGCTTCTTTATGATACTTATGCGCAATGTACTCAGGATCGGTATCGCCCAGGCTCATAAATAATAAACTAGGCACGCCTTGCTTAGAAAGCGAGAAATGATCTGATCTAAAAAACAAGCCATTTTGCGGGCGAGGATCCATTTTAACAACACGGCCTTGTGATTTTGCAGCCTTTGCTAAATAGTTTTCCATTGTCGATAAATCTTTACCGTATTGTAAAATGTAGTCAGTGCCATCAAGCACGTTCATGCCATCAATATTTAAAAGACCGACCATTTGTTTTGTAGGTACTACCGCACCCGATGCAAATTCTTCAGAACCAATTAACCCCGTTTCTTCTGCTGTAAAGTTAGCAAAAATAATTGAGCGTCTAAATGGTTTTTGCTTGTTCATTTTGCTCATGATGCGTGCTATTTCAAGCGTGGCTGCAGTGCCTGAAGCGTTATCTACTGCGCCGTTATAAATCTTAGGGCCAGTATCAGTTTGTTTAGTACCAAAGTGGTCCCAATGCGCGCTAATAACAACGTATTCGTCAGGTGATTCGCTACCTGTAATTTGTGCAACTACGTTATGCGATTTTGCATGAGATACTTCGTTTTTAAAGGCAAGGTTTGCTTTTAAGTTAAGTGGCGTCGCTATAAAGTCATCATTTAATGCTGCTTGTTTTAAATCTTGATAGTTTAGCTTTGCGGCGTTAAACATTTTCTCAGTCGCATCAAGTGTTAGCCAGCCCATAACCGGTAATTTAGACGCGTTTAAATTGTTATCCATTAACGTGTATTTGGTGCCGGTGTTTGAACTTTCAACTACGCCCCAAGGGTATGCTGCAGGTGCGGTTTCATGAACAATAAATACAGCCTTTGCACCTTGGCGAGCGGCTTCTTCATACTTATAAGTCCAGCGACCGTAGTAGGTCATTGCATTACCAGTAAAAAGGGCATCGTTTTGAGTAGCAAAGCCTGGGTCGTTAACTAGCACAACCACTGTTTTACCTGTTACATCAATATTTTTATAGTCATTCCAGTTATATTCTGGCGCATTAATACCGTAGCCCGCAAATACAACGTCAGAGCTTCTTACATCAATTAATGGCTGAAGTTGCTCGGTACGTGCGGTAAAGTCTTTACCTGATTCAAAGCTCAAATCACCTACCTTTAACTGCATATCCTGATCAGCTGTCACCATTGCCATTTTTACAGGCTGTAAGTATTTGCCTTTATAAGCGCCTGTTAAACCCAGCGCTTTATATTGCTCGCTTAAGTAGCCTACAGTTTTCACTTCACCATGAGTAAGCGGGCCTCGGCCTTGAAAATCATCAGAGGCTAGCGTTTTAATATGCTGCTTAATATTGCTAAGGCTTACACCGGCTGTATTTTCTAATGGGGTGTGTTCGCTTGCAGGCTCCGAGCAGCCAAATAGTGCAACTAGCAGGCTTAGGCTAGCGCTTTTTAAAAGAGTAGATGCCATAGTCTTCATATTGTTATTTAATTAGGCTTTCAATATAAAGGAAGCACCGCAGCGATGTCGAATTTTTATAGAGAACTTTTCATTCAATTGCAGATTGATTTTATAAGGTGTATAAATAACGAACAACCTAAAGGAGCACATAATGAGCCAATGTAAAAAAAGTGGGTATTTATTTATAGCTAGTGGCATTGCATTTTTTGCTGCTGCAATATTAGCTGAGCAGGAGACATTTTTTGTGTTGTCTGCTTCTTTTATAATATTGGGCACTATAAGTATAAAAAAAGCGGCTTAATAACCGCTTAGTTTTTTTAGTTAAATATAAAGCTTAAATACAATACTTGGCACTAAAAGCAAAAAACCAGCATTAGCTGGTTTTTTAGTATAAGTTGCAGTTAGCTTTATGCGTCTGCAAGCTTTACGCGGATCTTACTTTTATCAACAGTAGATTGGTTAAGTGCTTTAATGGCGCTTTTACTTTCTATGTCGTTTGGCATTTCTAAAAAGGCAAAGCCTTTAGATTGGCCAGTTTCTTTATCAAGTACTAAGTTACAGGTAGTCACTTTACCGTGCTCTGCAAATAAAGTACGAAGCTCATGCTCAGTGGTAGCACGAGACAAGTTACGAACTAATAGTTTCATAATGAACCTAAATAATTATGTCAGTACTAATTATCTCAAGTAACTCAGCTTTAACCTAATTTTATTTTAAAACATATATAAATAAACGTTCTATAGGAATAATTGTTTGTATCGCACTGAAAAAACATAGCTTTTATAATTTTAAATAGATTGCCATCAAATTGGTCATGTTAATTGGTAATTGAGTTGTGGTTATTTGCATAGTTAATTGGTAAGTTTATGTTTTATTAACTTACTATTAACCATAAAGCTAACAATGCCTAAATATAATCTTAAACTGTGTAATGTAATTACAACCGCACTTCTATATTGTTTAGTTGTTGGTTGTGGCAGCTCGGGCTCTGATTCTACGATAAAAAATAATGAAGCGATTACTTTACAAACTCCTGCAATAATTGGTGGCAATAGCCGAGGCGAAGTTATTAGTAATAGTAATGATGCAATAACAGGTTCATTAACTATTACTGATCAACAACTCGGCGAGGCTGCTTTTAAAGCACAAGAAAATAGCGCTACAATCTATGGTTTTTTTAGCTTAAATGCTGGTGGAGATTGGTCATACACACTTGATGATTTAAATACTTCAATAACATCTCTCAATGAGGGGGAAACACTGCAAGACACAATAACAGTAAACTCTGTAGATGGTACTAGCGCACAAATTATCATAACAGTTGTAGGTGCACCAATAGCTCAAGCTGATGGCTTTGAGAACATTTCGAACGTGTTATTACAATCAGATGGTGTAGATTCGGGACTTGGCGCATATACACTTATTGAAAATGCATTCGGCGAAGGGTCAATTGAATCTCCAGACTTATACGTTGGCAATCATGAAAGTGTTGTCCATATTATCGAAGATACCGATACGATAATTGGTAATCATTTTGTATTTTTAGCCCACCGAGATGATGACCAAGATAAAGACAAAGGTGCAAGTGACAGACAACGTAATGAAATAAAAACCTACGATAAATCACCACAAAAAACACTGGCGTTGAAGGGCGAGACATTTCAATACAGCTGGAAATTTAAAGTAAGTAGCGAGCTTGAGCTTACGAGTAAGTTTAGCCATTTTTTTCAAATAAAAGCCCGTAACGAGAGTAACGACAACACCAATGGTAATGACGATCAGCCTATTATCACTCTCTCAGGTGCACAAAAAAATAGTACAGGTAATCAACTACAGGTTCGATATAGCGCGGGGTTTGATGAAAACGGCAACAGTACGGGTCTCGATAGAAACTTAATTGAAACCGACTGGTCTTTAATTACAGATGAATGGGTCGAGGTGTTTGTACAAGCTACATTTAGTGAAAGTGGTAAGCTTGATATGACATTAACGCGCTTAAGCGACAACGCAGTGATATTTAATATAAGCGAGCAAAACATAGATATGTGGCGCGGCTTTAGTGATGATGATTTTGCTCGTCCTAAGTGGGGAATATACCGCTCAATTGTTGAAACCGACAGTCTTCGAATTGATGAAGAACGTGTTAGGTTTGCTGATTTTTCTATCACTAAAGGTAAGTTAGCGCAGTAAGCTATTTGATCAATTAGCATGAAAAAGCCGTTAATAATTATGCATTATTAACGGCTTTTTTTGTTCTTTGATAAAAGTAGTTATTTTACTTCTTTACCCGCTGCTTGTTGATCAGCATGGTAGCTTGAGCGTACAAACGGACCTGAAGCCGCGTGAGTAAAGCCAATTTCGTCTGCATACGCTTTTAAGCCGTCAAACTCTACTGGTGGCACGTAGCGTTTAACCGGTAAGTGATGCTTAGAAGGTTGTAGATATTGGCCTACAGTTAGCATGTCAACGTTGTGTGCACGTAAATCGCGAAGTACTTCTTCAATCTCGCTAATTTCTTCACCTAAACCTACCATTAAGCCTGATTTAGTTTTAACTTCTGGGTGAGCTTCTTTAAAGCGACGAAGTAATTCTAATGACCATTTGTAGTCAGCACCTGGGCGAGCTAGTTTGTATAAACGTGGCGCAGTTTCAAGATTGTGGTTAAACACATCTGGTGGCGTCTCGATTAATATCTCTAGTGCGCGGTCCATACGACCACGAAAATCAGGTACTAAAATTTCTATAGTAATAGTTGGATTGTGCTTACGAATTTCGCGAATACAATCGGCAAAGTGCTGTGCACCACCATCGCGTAAATCATCACGGTCAACCGAAGTGATTACAACGTAGCTTAGCTTCATATCTTTAATAGTTAGTGCTAGCTTTTCAGGTTCAGTGGCATCAGGTTTTAATGGGCGACCATGAGCAACATCACAAAATGGGCAACGACGAGTACAAATAGCACCTAAAATCATAAAGGTGGCTGTACCGTGGTTAAAGCATTCAGATAGGTTAGGGCACGAAGCCTCTTCACATACCGAGTGTAAGCCATGCTTACGTAGCGCTTTTTTAATGCCGTCAATGCGATCGGTTGATTTAGGTAAGCGAATTTTTAACCATTCTGGCTTACGCAACATTTCAGTTTTTTCTGTAGGTAAAACTTTTACTGGGATCAACGCCATTTTTTCTGCGTCGCGTAGTTTTACACCTGGTTCCATTTTGACTGGTTTATTCATTCGTTTTCAAACCCTTCAGTATGCTTAACCTGTGTTGCATTAAGCTTCTTGATCATGTGTTTTACCAATCCTTCACCTGCACTTTCTAGGTTTTGAGGACCATCTAATTCTTTAGTTTGCACCATATTCATGCCCGCATAACCACATGGGTTAATGCGTAAAAATGGACTTAGGTCCATGTTAACATTTAATGCTAAGCCATGAAACGAGCAACCACGACGAACCCTTAACCCAAGGGATGCAATTTTGCTGTCGTTAACGTATACACCTGGTGCATCAGCTTTAGCGTAAGCTTCAATACCATACTCGGCGAGTGACTCAATAATGCACTCTTCAAGCCATGTAACCAGTTCACGTACACCAATCTTTAAACGACGTAGATTAAATAATACATACATCATTTGTTGGCCAGGGCCGTGATAAGTTACTTGTCCGCCACGGTCAACTTTAATCACCTCAATGTCGCCAGGAGCCAGTAAGTGTTCGTCCTTACCAGCCTGACCTTGAGTGAATACACTCTCGTGCTCTACAAGCCAAATTTCATCTGGCGTATTTTCATCACGGGTGTCGGTAAAATCCTGCATTTTTTGCCAAATTGGCATATAACGCTGACGACCCAGTTGGCGTACGATCAAAGTGTTTTCGTTCACAACAAATCTCAACTATGGCTTAAAGCATATGGCGTACGTCATCAATATTGCTGATCACGTTGTAAATTTCTTCAATGTGTTTGCCACTAGTAACCGTTGCTACAAGGCTTACTGACTCGTAATTACCTTTGCTGCTTGGTTTTACTTTAGGGGCGTAATCGCCAGGTGCTATTGGTTGTAACTTAGCTAAAATTTGATCAGTTAAGTTTACATTAGCTAAACCCATTATTCTGAATGTAAATGGGCAAGGGTACTCTAGGTACTCATCAAATTTAGTATCTTTAACAGGTTGAACCACGACGGTGACTCCTCATACAAAAGTGTGGACTCTATGCAAGCTTGAAGCTTAATACAGATAGGCAATTAGCAGTCTTGCTTATATGGGGCGCATTCTAACATTTTTCAAGCAAAAAAAAACGCCTCACAGTGGAGACGTTTAAATTAGTTACCCTAGTTAATAGGGGAGCTATAAATTACTGCATTATCTGTAAGCGTAAGTAATCATAAATTTTGCTAAAGAAGCTGCCTTCTTCCACTTCTTCAAGTGTGACTAGTGGGTATTGAGCAATATCTTCACCCTCTAGTTGTAAGAATAACGTACCTACTTTAGTACCTTTAGCAAGGGGTGCTTCAAGCGTGTTATCTAGCTCAAAGTTAGCTTTAAGGTTTTTGTGCTGACCACGTGGGATAGTAATTGGTGTATCTTCTAAAATACCTAAAGATACGTTCTCTTTGTTACCCATCCAAATACGTTGCTCTGCAAAGCTATCGCCTGCCTTGTACGGAGTAATTGTTTCATAAAAGCGAAAACCATAGTTAAGTAGTTTTTTGCTTTCTACTTTACGAGCGCGTTCGCTTGAAGTACCCATAACAACAGCAATTAAACGCATATCGTTCTTAGTTGCTGAGGTAACTAGGCTGTAGCCTGCTTCTGATGTATGGCCAGTTTTAATGCCATCAACATCTAAGCTTTCGTCCCACAATAATGAATTACGGTTATATTGCTTAATACCGTTATAAGTAAATGATTTTTGCTTATAAAGTGCGTATTCGTCTGGCACATCACGAATAAGTGCAGCACCGAGTGTCGCCATATCGCGAGGAGTTGTGAAGTGCTCGTCAGTATCAAGGCCGTGGCTGTTGATAAAGTGACTGTTGCTCATACCTAATTTAGCAGCATGGGCATTCATTAAATCAGCAAATGCGCTTTCGCTTCCAGCGATATGCTCAGCCATTGCAACACATGCATCATTACCTGATTGGATAATAATACCGTGGTTAAGCTGATCAACACTAATTTGCTTACCTACTTCAATAAACATCTTTGAAGATTCTGGGAAGTTTTTAGCCCATGCTTTTTCGCTTACCGTTACCATATCGGTAGTGGCAATATTACCCGCTTTAATTTCAGTACCAATTACATAACTGGTCATCATTTTAGTTAAACTTGCAGGTGCTAGCTGTGTGTCAGCTTCACCTTCAGCAATTACTTTACCAGTTGTAAAGTCGACTAAAAAATAACCTTTTGCATTAACTTGAGGTGGTGCCGGAATAATTTGGGCGCTGGCTGAGAATACGGCGGCTGTACAAACTAGGCCGCATACACCTTTGAGGATTTTTTGTTTAATAGATTTCATCATACTCATTAATGGTTAAAGTTAAAGATTCGCGTTACGCCATTCTAAAGGTCTTACTGAGTGTAAAGCAAGAACGCGTTTTGAAATTGATTTTGTTTTAATTTTTTTAATACTTCGTCTGCATGAGGGGTGTCTTTTATTGGCCCTAAATGCAATCTGTAAATATCGTCTTTTTGAACGATATTTGTTGGTAATTTGTATTGCTCTCGCAATGTGCTGGCAAGTGCTTCAATGTTAGCAAGTGTACTACCTGCAGCTACCTGAATATAGGTTTGACGCGCAGTTGCGCCCGCAAGCGTAACGGCCTCTAGCTTAACCTTTGCTGTACCATGGGTGTAATAGCCAAGCTTATAAGCGGCTGCGTACGAAAGGTCAATTATTCTATCGTCATGAAACGGGCCCCGGTCGTTTACGCGCACAATTACCGATTTACCATTTGCTGTATTGGTTACTTTAACAAAGCTAGGTAGTGGCAGCGTTTTATGCGCAGCGGTCATGGCAAACATATCGTACGTTTCACCATTTGAGGTGTGGTAACCATGAAACTTACGACCATACCAAGAGGCCACACCTTCCTCGCTAAAGCCTGTCTCATCAAGCATGGGCGAATAACTTTTACCAAGCACTGTATACGGACGGCTAGCGCTGGCACTTTTAGTAACTTCGGTAACTATAGCGTCTTGCATCTCAAGTGTGGTCGGTGCTCTAAGTGGTGCTGCATCATGGCGCATGCTATAACGGCTACTAGAGCCGCTACTACATGCACTTAAAAGCACAATTAATAACGTGGTAAATATAAGCTGATTAGTGTGTCGCATTATTTTAAAAGCATCCTTTTATCTGTTGCGATTGACATAATAATGCCAAATCCTGCCATTAACGTCACCATCGATGTACCACCATAACTAATCAGTGGTAAAGGTACGCCTACAACAGGTAATAAACCCGAGACCATGCCTATGTTTACAAATACATACACAAAAAAGGTGAGGGTGAGCGCGCCTGCGAGCAATTTACCAAATGCATCTTGTGCATTAACAGCAATATATAAACCACGGCCAATAATAAATAAGTACAGGCTAAGTAAAACACATACGCCAAATAAACCAAATTCTTCGCTTAAAACTGAAAATATAAAATCGGTGTGGCGCTCTGGCAAAAATTCTAGTTGCGATTGTGTGCCAAGTAGCCAGCCTTTACCTTCTATACCGCCTGAACCAATAGCAATTTTAGATTGAATAATATGATAACCAGAACCAAGCGGATCGCTCTCAGGGTCCAAAAAGGTGAGTACACGCTGCTTTTGATAATCGTGCATACCGTAGTGCCAAAATGGCCATGCGGCAAGCGCTACAATAGAGCTTAAAAAACCGATTAAGCGCCAACTTAAACCAGACAAAAACAAGACAAATATACCTGAACTTGCAATAAGTATAGCGGTGCCTAAATCGGGTTGTTCTTTAATTAATAATGTAGGGAGCATTACAATCATAAAACCAATAATTAAGTGCATTGGCCGAGGAGGTAAGTGATTACGTCCTATATACCAAGCTACCATCATCGGTACTGCCAGCTTCATTAGTTCTGCAGGCTGAAACCGTGTAACACCTAAATCAAGCCAGCGCTGCGCGCCTTTTGAGCTTACGCCAAACAAAAGTACACCGACTAACATTAATAAACCAACGCAATAAAGGGGGATCACTAAACGCTTTAATGTGGCAGGCGAAAACTGAGCTAAAACAACCATAGCAACAATCGCGCCGCCCATACGGGTCATATGTCTAATCATCATTGAGGATTCTTGACCACTGGCGCTGTATACAACCATTATGCTACCAGCCATCATTATAAGTAATGCAATAAGCAATGGTAAATCTAGATGCATACGCATCCAAATAGAGCGTTTATCGTGCAAAGCGGTCATGGTGTATCGTTCCTTGCAAGATTAACTGGATTGGCTGCAAAGTAGTAATCCATAAGTTGGCGGGCAATTTGAATACCGCCGTGGTTGTTTTCTAATACAACAGAAACCACAATTTTTGGATCGTTGTAAGGTGCAAAACCTACATAAATCGTATTATCGCGTTGGCGTTCTTTAAGTGATTTGGCATCGTAACGCTCACCTTGGGCAATACTGACTATTTGCGCAGTACCTGTTTTACCAGCCGAGTCGTAGTTAGTGCCTTTAAATGCTTTGTGTGCTGTACCTGATATTTTTTTAACCGTGTTATGCATTGCATCTAACGATACCTGCCAATGGCGGGGATCTTTTAAAATAACAGGGGGTTTTTCTTCATTATTTATTTGCGTTACGTCGTTATCTTTTTTTACCACTTGCACCAAATGGGGTGGGTGGTTAATACCACGATTAACTAGTATGTTAGTTGCGTTTGCTATTTGAATTGGTGTGGCAGTCCAGTAACCTTGACCGATACCTACCGAAATTGTATCGCCGCGCCACCAAGACTCTTTAAAACGACCTTCTTTCCATTCTTTTGAAGGGAGAATCGCTGTGGTTTCTTCGTGAATATCAATTCCTGATAAATCACCGTAGCCAAAGCGCGCCATAAAGTCGCTTATTTTAGTAATGCCTAATCGATAAGCTGCATCGTAAAAGTAGGTATCGCAGGATTCTTCAATCGCTTTGTATACATCAACGTGGCCATGTCCCCAGCGTTTCCAATCTCGCCATTTGTGCTCGACGTTTGGAATTTGAAAAAAGCCCGGGTCCCACATCGATGTTGTTTCATTTACTATGTTTTCTTCAAGCGCTAATACTGCCATTAAAGGTTTTACAGTAGAGGCTGGTGCATAACGACCTTGCGTAGTACGGTTTATTAACGGACGGTCTTGGTTAAGTAACGCTTTATAATTTTTGCTGCTAATGCCATGCACAAATAAATTAGGGTCGTAACTTGGGTTTGAATAAAGCGCAAGCACGCCACCATCTTTTGCATCCATAACGACAACAGCGCCACGCATATCTTTAAGGCCATGCTGTGCAATTTGTTGCAAGCCAATGTCTAAGGTAAGTACTAAATCGCTACCAGGTTGTGGCTGGGTCATGCTTAGAGTGCGAATTACACGGCCACGGTTATTAACTTCTACTCGTTGTGAGCCCACTTTACCGTGCAATGTTTCTTCATAGTATTTTTCTAATCCGAGCTTGCCAATATCATATGTAGCACGGTAATTGGTTGCACGGTCTTCTTGTTCTAATTGGTTTAGCTCTTTTCTATTAAGCTTGGCAACATATCCAAGCGCATGCGTTAGCGTGTCGCCAAATGGGTAGTAACGAGCCAGACGTGCCTCAATACTAAAACCAGGGAATTTATGTTGATTAACCGAAAATTTCGCCACTTCTGTTTCGTCTAAGCGGGCTTTTAATACTTGTGATTTAAAACGACGGGTGTGTTTTATATCTTTTAAAAAGTCTTGTTTATCTTGCTCTGTAATCGCAATTATTTTACTTATTTGATCAAGCGATTCGTCAAGGTCATCTACCTCTTCGGGGATGACTTCAAGGTTGTAAACAGGTTTGTTTTCAGCAAGTAGTACACCATTACGGTCGTAAATTAAACCACGGTTGGGTGCAATAGGAATAACTTTAATGCGGTTATCATTGGAGCGAGTTTGGTAGTCTTGGTGATCTTCTACCTGAATAGTATAAAGATTAGAAAGCAATACTGCGACTAATCCTAATACAAAAACAAAACCCACGAATGCTCGCCTAGCAAATAAGTTTGCTTCTGCGGAGTGGTCACGAATAGTGGGTCTATGTTTTAGCATGGCAAGGCGTTACTCGCGATGATAAGGATGGTTGTTATTTAAGCTCCAGCCTCGGTAAAGGCTCTCTGCAACAATTATACGCACCAAAGGGTGCGGCAATGTTAAATTAGACAACGACCATTTTTGCTCAGAAGCCGCAATGCACTCTGGAGCAAGTCCTTCAGGTCCGCCAATAAGTAAACTTACATCGCGGCCATCGAGTTGCCATTTTTCCATATTTTTAGCAAGTTGGTGAGTATCCAGCGCTTTCCCTGTTACCTCTAACGTTACAATACGATTGCCTTTTGGAATAGCCGCTAATGTTTTTTCACCTTCAATGTGTAAAATACGTTTGATATCCGCATTTTTACCACGTTTTCCGGCTTGAATTTCAATTAACTCTAGGGCCATATCTTTAGGGAAACGGCGCTGATATTCTGCAAATCCCGTTTCTACCCATGCTGGCATTTTGGTACCAACAGCAATCATTTGTATTTTCACGTATTACTTCCAAGCATTGTCTAAAATGAGTGAGCGTTTAGCCCCACAGTTTTTCTAGATCGTAATAGCTACGTGCTTCGTTTTGCATCACGTGTACAACCACATCACCTAAATCAACCAGTGCCCATTCGCCGTCGCCTTCACCTTCATAACCTAATGGTTCTGAATCTGCGTGACGTGCTTCTTTTGCTAAATGATCTGCAATTGACTGTACGTGGCGTTTAGAAGTACCAGAACAAATTACCATGTAATCTGTGATATCTGATGTTCCAGTTACGTCAATATGAACGATGTCACGCGCTTTCATATCGTCAATTTTGTCCATAGCAAAGGCGAGTAGTTGTTTTGAATCCAAGGTTTTGTCTCAATTTAAAAATTTAATGGCGCGCATTTTAACACGCTAGGAGTTTTTAAGCATCAATTTGATAGAGCTGATGCACTTCTATGTAATGACTCACTGCATCGGGTAATAGTTCATTCTTTTTATTACTTTTTTTCAGCTGCTTACGAATTGTACTTGAGGCCGCATCGAGCATTTCGCCCGGTAAAAAATAAAGTTTACCTGCAAGTGAGTGTTTAAGTGTTGCTACTTCGCTGGCATTTGCGTGTTGCATATAGCTTTTAAGCTCACCTTTTACAGTGCAATTTTGAGCAGGGCGTTGATACACCACAATATGGCAAAGCTGCGTTATTGCCTTCCACTCAAACCACTTATCTAGGTTGTTAAATGAGTCCATACCAATTAAAAATAAAATAGGTGTAGTGGGGTGCTCTTTACGAAGTTCTTGTAAGCTCAGCAACGAATACGATGGACCGGTTCGATTAAGTTCTCTTAAATCGAGTTCAAAATGAGGATAAGGTGCAATGGCTGCGTTGAGCATATTAATTCGGTGCTGTGTACTAATACCCGGAGCTGCTTTATGAGCAGGGAGTGCACAGGGCATAAAGTAAAGCGTATCTAAATTAAACGCATTTACGCATTGCTGCGCCATATTTAGATGGCCTAAATGGACTGGGTCGAAAGTGCCACCAAAAATTGCGATCATTTAACACCCATTAGTTATTTATTAATTAACCGCGTGGCACGGCATAGGAATGTTGAGCGGCTGGCAAAACTTAATACAAATATGAGCAAGCGCTTGGTAAGGTGCAATTAAATTACCTTGCTTGTAACTGGCATCAAACAACGCTACATCACTGTTTATTTGCTCAAGCGTGTGCATATTTAAACGGTTAATTGCGTTTTGAACTGGACCTTGTTGGTTTTTCCAAATTGCTTTTTGTTTAAATAAATTAGCGATAGGTTCGCCATTTAATAAACCAAGTTGCACACTTATAAGTGTATTAAGCTCTTTGGTTATAGCCCACAATATGCTCACGACTTCAGTGTTATCGCTGGCAAGTTTATTTAATACTTTTATAGCTTGTTTGGCGTGGCCATTTAACAGTGCATCACTTAAATCAAAAATATCAAATTTGGCTTGATTTAACAGTCCTTGCATTACTAATTGCTGAGTAATTAATGCATTGCCGTGCAGTAGCGAGAGCTTTTCAAGCTCCTGGAAACACGCTAATAAGTTGCCTTCAGTGGCATTAATTAAGCTTACCTTGGCGTCGTTTTGTACATTAAGCGATAAACGTTGGCATTGATCGTCAAGCCATCGTTTTACATGCGTGCCTGTAAGCGGGTAACAAGGAACAAATACGCCTTGCTTATCAAGGGCTTTAAACCATGCTCCACGTTGTACTTCTTGGCTAGCTTTAGCGCCTTTAACAATTAAAATAGTATCGGGGTTAACGAGTTCAACCACTTTTTTAAAGGTATTGCTGCCAATAACGCCTGGCTTTTGTTGGTTTAAATCAAGCTCAATAATAGTGCGCGCGCTAAACAACGACATGCTTTGGTACTGGGCTATGATTTCTTGCCAATCGAATCCTTGCATTAAAGTAAACTTAATTACTTCATCAAAACCTTGTTGCTTAGCACTGTCGCGAATTTGTTGTACGCACTGTGCTTCTTGAAAAGGCTCTTCTCCAAATACTAAATAAAAGGGCTTTAGCCCTTTATTTAATTCACTCGGTAGTTGATTAGCGTAGCAGCGCATTATAGTTGCGACAGCTCTCTAACAATACGACGACTGGCCTGCTCACGAATTTCGCTAATAAGTAGTTCAAGCTCTTTTGCTTTTGCTAATGCATGATCCGGATCGTCTTGGTAATTACGATAAAGCTCAAAACGTTTTTCTATCGCTTTTTCACCTGGGCGTTTAACTACATACGATACGCCATAAGCGAGCTCGTATTCAGCAACCTGGCCGTTTTGGAACAGCGAAAGTGTTTGGCGTTCAATGCTTTCTTTACGTAAATACAATTGGGCTTTATCTTTAGCTGACGATACTAACTCTACGTTACTCGCTTTAAGCTCTTTTTTAAGCTCAGTGAATAAAGTCGATTTTTCGTCATCGCCTACAAGTGTTAGCTGTTTTAAGTTATCAGGCAGGCTAGAGGCTTTTTTTAAATGAAAGCCACAGCTTGATAACAAAAAACAGACTAGCACTAAGGCTAGTCCATTTTTAATGGCGTTAAATGCAGCCATATTAGTTAGCTACCACGTTAAGTAGCTTGCCTGGTACGTAAATGATTTTACGAATGGTTGAGCCATCAGTAAATTTAGTTACGTTAGATTCTGCAAACGCAAGGGCTTCTACTTGCTCTTGAGTTGCATCAGCTGCCACAGTTAACTTAGCGCGAAGCTTGCCGTTTACTTGCACGATGATTAATTTTTCATCTTCAACAAGAGCCGAATCGTCAACTTTTGGCCATGGCGCATCTAAAATTTCACCTTCTTTACCAAGCTCTTTCCAAAGCTCATGCGATAAATGCGGAGTAATAGGTGCAAGCATAATGATTAATGCTTCAAGTGCTTCGTTGGCAATGGCTACATCTTGCTTGTCGCTCAGTGGTGCTTTTAATAACTTATTAGAAAGCTCCATAATAGCGGCAATAGCGGTGTTAAAGGTTTGACGACGTTCAACATCGTCAGTCACTTTAGCAATGGCTTTGTGTAAGTCACGACGTAATACTTTTTGTGGGTTAGTTAGCGCCGATTTATCAAGTGCTTGGTAACCTACTGTTTTAACGTCTACCGCGTATTTCCATACACGTTTTAAGAAACGATGCGCGCCTTCAACACCCGAGTCTGACCATTCAAGCGTTTGCTCTGGTGGTGCTGTAAACATCATGAATAAACGCACTGTATCTGCACCATACTGGGCAATTACATGTTGTGGGTCTATACCATTGTTTTTAGACTTAGACATTTTGCTCATGCCTGATGAGAATACCGGCTCGCCGTCTTCCTTATGCCATGCTTTAGTTACGCGGCCTTTATCGTCGGTTTCGGTGTTTACATCGCTTGGCGAAATCCAAATGTCGCCGCCTTTTTCATCTTTACGATAAAATGTTTCAGCAAGTACCATACCTTGACAAAGTAAGCGGTCAAACGGCTCGTCTGAGTTTACTAAACCAAAGTCACGTAATAATTTATGGAAAAAGCGCGAGTACAATAAATGTAAAATTGCATGCTCAATACCACCAATGTATTGGTTTACTGGTAACCAGTAGTTAGCAGCCGCAGGGTCTAGCATGCCTTCGTCGTAGCGTGGGCTACAGTAGCGTGCGTAGTACCAAGACGATTCCATAAAGGTGTCAAACGTATCAGTCTCGTGAAACGCAGGTGCGCCATTTACTGTTGTTTTAGCCCATTCTGGGTCTGCTTTAAGTGGTGACGTTACACCGTTCATTACCACATCTTCTGGTAAGCGAACTGGTAGCATATCTTCAGTAGCCGCAAGTTCTTTACCATCTTCATCGCTAAGCATTGGAATTGGAGAACCCCAATAGCGCTGACGGCTCACACCCCAGTCACGCAGGCGGAAGTTTACCTTACGCTCACCAACACCGAGTGCTTCTAATTTATCGGCAATCGCTTTAAAACCAGCTTCAAAATCTAGACCGTTAAATTCACCCGAGTTTACAAGTACGCCTTTATCGGTAAATGCTGATTCTTTTAGGTTTACTTCAAGATCTGAACCCTCAGCAGGCGCAATAACTTGTTTTATATCTAGGCCGTACGCTGTTGCAAACTCAAAGTCGCGTTGGTCGTGTGCAGGTACTGCCATAACAGCGCCTGAGCCGTAATGCATTAATACAAAGTTAGCGACCCAAATTGGTACTTGCTCGCCCGTTAATGGGTGAGTGGCGTAAAAGCCTGTTGCAATGCCTTTTTTCTCCATTGTTGCCATGTCTGCTTCGGCAACTTTGGTGTTTTTGCATTCTTCAACAAACATTGCAATAGCGTCGCTATTTTTAGCGGCTTCTTGCGCAATAGGGTGACCACCGGCAACAGCAACATACGTAACACCCATAAAGGTATCTGGACGTGTTGTGTATACGCTAAATGTTTCGTCGTTATCGGTGCGTTTAAATTCAATATCACACCCTTCAGAGCGGCCAATCCAGTTGCGCTGCATTGTTTTAACTTGCTCTGGCCAATCTTCTAACTTGTCTAAATCGTCAAGTAGCTCTTGTGCGTAGTCGGTTATTTTAATAAACCACTGTGGAATTTCTTTTTGCTCAACCACAGCGCCTGAACGCCAACCGCGACCGTCAATAACTTGCTCGTTAGCTAATACGGTTTGATCCACTGGATCCCAGTTAACTGTCGACATTTTTTTATACACTAGGCCTTTTTCGTAAAGCTTAGTGAAAAACCACTGCTCCCACTTGTAGTATTCTGGATGACATGTCGCAATTTCGCGATCCCAGTCATAACCAAAACCTAATTGCTTAAGTTGGGTACGCATGTAATCAATATTTTCGTATGTCCACTTAGCTGGTGCTGTTTTGTTTTTAATAGCAGCGTTTTCTGCAGGTAAACCAAACGCATCCCAACCCATAGGTTGCATTACGTTTTTGCCTTGCAGGCGCTGGAAACGAGAAACAACATCACCAATGGTGTAGTTGCGCACATGACCCATATGCAGTCGACCACTCGGATAAGGGAACATAGAAAGGCAGTAATACTTTTCTTTGCTCTCATCTTCAGTGACTTTAAATACCTGGTTTTCTTCCCAGTAGCTTTGTACTTTTGACTCTATATCTTGCGGGTTATATTGCTCTTGCATCTATGGTTCCAGACTTCTTGCAAACTAATAAAAAATTGCCATTAGGATACCCCAAATAAAGTGCTATTCACAGCGTCAAAAACGCGGTTTTGATAAATTATAACCTTCAGTTCAGGTTAACCTATACTTATCTAAGTTATAGGGTGATTTAACAGCAATTTTGAAGGAGTATAAAATGGCAGATTATAAAGCATGGCTCAGCGATTTAACCAACTGGCTAAAAGATGTAAAAGATCACGAAGTAAAAGATACAGTTACTCGGTTTGTTGAATCTGAGCAGGCACTTAAAGATTTAGGACAAGAAAAGTACGGGTTATACAAAAGTTACTTACAGCGCGATATAGAACATGTCCAAGAAAACGAATCACACTATAATTCGCTTGCATGGCAAGAGCTTAAAGAGTCTCTTTGGTTTGAACTTTCGCACATAGAAGATAAAACTCAACTTGAGTGGCAATCTCTTAGTCAAGATTTTAAGCACAATGGTGTGTATCACGCAGGCGAATGGATAGCCATGGGCACATTAGTATGTAAGAATTGCACCCATAGTTACGATGTTTATCACGCTACACAAATTACACCGTGTATTGAGTGTGATGGAATCTATTTTAGTCGTAAGGCACTGCACCCTTAAATATAAGTATTAAGTGGCTGCGGGCCACTTAATACGCCCAAAGGCCAGCGAATATGCTGGTAAAAAAAGAAGTTAGAATGACGAAAAAATTGCTGCCACTATCTGTTTCAAAGCTCGCACCGAGTATTTCTACTAATCACGTAAACACGTGTATGAGCAATCCATACCCAGAGCAACTTACGTTTATAGGCCAACAACGCGCCCAAAGTGCTTTAGATTTTTCATTAGGGATGGAACTGCCGGGTTACAACGTTTATGTAATGGGCGAGGCCGCTCACGGGCGCTTTACGCTTGTTAAAGACAAACTTAAACAACACGCAAAAGACCGCTCAACGCCAAACGAATGGTTATACGTAAATAATTACGATGACCACAGAGAACCTATTGCGCTGTTTATGCAACCGGGCCAAAGTAAGCAACTTAGTGACGACATAGATTCATTTTTAGATGAAGTACTCGACACCTTTCCTGCTGCATTTGATAACCCAGCGTATCAGCGTAAGAAAAAATCAATCGATCGTGAGTTTAACGATGCCTACGATAGTGCTATTACCGCAGTAGAAATTGCCGCACTTGAACAAAGCGTTGCGTTAGTCGAAGAAAAAAATTCTGTAGGGTTTGCACCACTTGTTGATGGTAAACAGTTAAGCGACAGTGAATTTGGCGAACTTGAAGAAACATTGCGTGAAGAATTTTTTGAAAAAATAGAAAAACTCGAAGATGCATTAATAGAAGCGTTAATAGAGCTGCCACGTTGGAAACGAGAATCAAAAGAAAAACAACGCAATCTTAAAAAGTCGACTGCAGAGCAAGCCACTAAACCACTTTTAAAAGACTTAGAACATAAATACGCAACTCACATTGGCGTACTGCGTTATTTAAAAGATATACGCGTTGAAATTATAGACGCGGTACTTGAATGGCTCGATGACGAAGATGAAAGTGAAGAAAGCAAAGAAGACTTTGATCGCAAAGGCATGCTTACCGACTTTTTTGCACCTAATATTTTAGTTGAGTTTAAAGAGGACGACGCCGCACCGGTTGTGTACGAGCCTAACCCAACATTTGGCAATATATTTGGCAAAATTGAGTACTCAACTTCGCAAGGCTCTTTAATTACCTGTTATCGCTCAATTCAGGCCGGTGCATTGCACCGTGCTAATGGCGGTTATTTAATTATGGACGCTGAAAAAATCATGGCAAACCCACAAGTGTGGGATGGTTTAAAACTTGCGTTAAAAACACATCAAATTAAAAACGATTTACCGTATCAAGACAGCACAGTAGGGACGAGCTTTACACTTCGCCCGCAGCTTATACCGCTTGACGTTAAAATTATTTTATTAGGTTCGCGTGAGTTGTACTACACCATAGGTGAATACGATGAAGAATTTGCAGAGCTATTTAGAGTATTAGCCGACTTTGATTATTACTTGCCAAGTAGCGATAAATTGCAATATCAGTTTATTACTAAAGTAACCGAGTATTGCGAGCAAACATTAAAGTGCACTGCAACCCAGGCTGCTATGGTGCGTTTACTTAAATTTAGTTACCGCCAAGCTGAGCATCAAAATAAATTATCAGCGCGTTTTGCTGATGTGCTTGAACTTATTGCAGAAGCCAGTTACTACGCAAAACAAGACAAATTAGCCGTTATTGACGCGCACCATATTGACGAGGCCATTGAAGGCAAGCAATACCGTACCGGCCAAATTAGCGAAAATATGCTCAGTGATATAAAAGAAGGTCACACACTTATTGCAACCGACGGCCAAGCCATTGGTAAAGTAAATGGCTTAACCGTATTACACATTGGCGATACCTCATTTGGTACTCCTGCGCGTATTACGGCAACGGTTTATGCGGGCGCCGATGGCGTAATAGATGTTGAACGCGAAGCTGAGCTTGGTAAAGCAATTCACTCAAAAGGTGTTATGTTGCTTACCGGTTATTTAGGTAATAAATATGCGCAGCACTTTAGCTTAACGCTTAGCGCTAATATTGCTATTGAGCAAAGCTATGGCTACATAGATGGTGATAGCGCATCTTTAGCAGAGTTGTGTGCGCTTATTTCGTCTATTACAAGCCTACCTATTAGCCAATCAATTGCGCTTACAGGCTCTATTAACCAACATGGTGATGTACAAGCCATTGGCGGCGTAAACGAAAAAATAGAAGGCTTTTTTAAACTGTGTAAAATGCGTGGTTTAACAGGTTCGCAAGGCGTTATCATTCCTAAATCAAACCAAGTTAACTTAGTGCTTGATGATGAAATACTTAATGCGGTTGATGCGGGTAAATTTAATATTTACGCAGTTGAAACCGTAGACCAAGCGCTTAACTTATTAATGGATATAGAAGCTGGCGATATTATTGATGACCAGTATCCAGAAATCTCAGTAAACGGTATTGCGCTTGCTCGTCTTAAAGAGATTGCCGACATAGTAAACGGCGATGATGACGAAAAAGACGAAGAGCCAGATAATGAAAAGCTAGACAACGAAAAAGGTTAATGATGATTAATATAATTTTGGCGGTAGTTATCGCCATTTTTTGTTTTTTAATATTTCAAAATAGTAAAAAAGCAAAACAACAAGCAGGCATAAATGCACAAATAGGTGCAGACTATTTAGCCGCTAACGCAAAGGTAGAGGGTGTAGTCGAAACCACATCAGGCTTACAGTACAAAATAGTGCATAAAGGTGAGAGTGAGAACACACCGAGCCCAACAAGTATGGTTAACGTGCATTACCACGGCACACTAATCGACGGCACTGTGTTTGACAGTTCAGTAGAGCGTAAAACACCTATTAGCTTTGGTTTGCACCAAGTTATTAAAGGTTGGACTGAGGGCTTACAACTTATGAGCCCGGGCGATAAATACACGTTATATGTACCGCACCAATTAGCGTACGGCGAAAAGCGTGTAGGGAGTATTCCTCCTGCCTCAGTACTTATTTTTGAAGTAGAGTTACTGGCAATTGAGTCTGAGTGATTAAATTAAATAACAAGGAAGTAAGTTATGAATAAAGACGAATTACTTAAAATAGCCAAGGGTGATATTAATTTTACCTTTCAATCTATTATTTATGCATTAGCGCTGTGCTTACTCGTTGCAGCTGTTTTTTTACTAGAGATGAGCGTTAACTTACAAATGGGTTTAATGGTTTGTATTATTGGTGTGTTTGGCATGACTATTTATAATAATTTAAATACCCGCCTAAATGCGGCACTTGCACTTATTGCGCTCTCACAAGATAACCAAAGCACTAAGTAAGCAACGAGTTAGTTTAATAAATTGGTATAAGCCCTACTTTAATAAAGTGGGGCTTTTTGCTTTTAGCTAACAATAAAATTTACTCAAGGATTTTAATACGAGGTCGATACCTATAAAAGAGGCAAAGCTATTTTAGGGACAAAATAATGAAGGTTTCAGCGGCTCCCATTCCATACCAAGTACACAGCTCAAATACTCAACCTTTAGCGCAATCAGATAAACTAGCTGTTGAAAAAGCGAGTGAAGAAAAGAGCGAGGAAGAAAATGAGGAAGAGCCAAAATATGTGTTATCAAAGTTTCTAGATACTAAAGCGCAGCAATACAGTGAAGATAATGCAACGTTTGGCAATCAATATAAAAACCTTAAAAAAGTATATAAACACTTCACTGGACGAGTTATTGCGCTGCAAGAACAAATTAACAAACTTAAACAAAGTCCCGTACAACGCAGTTTAACTATAAATACTTCTGCAAGTGAGCTAAATAAAAGTGATACGAGTTTAACTTTAGATGCAGAGCATCTAGGGCGTGTTGACCCTTCGTGGTTGAATTTGCAGCAGTATGTTTGGTATTTAGGCAAGGCAGAGCCTATGTAGTGTGGTTACTCCCCATAAATAGGCGATAACGCAGCATAAATACCAAACATGCGCTGCCCGAAGGGTTCTGCCTAGGGGCAATTTACTCTTTGTTGCTCGGTTTTTACTTAGCCCACTAGGTTACAAATCTCGCGCCGCAATTAAATCGCCCCTAGTTTGAACAAATTTCAATCCACAAAGGTCAACACGCCCTAAGTTCTAAAAAATATAAAAACACGCAACAGCAAGATCAAATAGATAGGCTTGAGCTGCAATTAGGTGAGCTAAAGTCAGAACAAGCAGCAATAAAACAACAAATGGTTGAGCTGGTTATTAGTGAAATGAAAAGGCGAGGCGACGACTATACTATTTAGCGCCACCAACATGCTGGTGGGTTAGCTTTTAAACTCAATTTTACCCACTTCAAGTTTAAACTTACCTTCTTGTTTGCCTGCAATCATAAAGCCTAGCTGTTTTATATCGTCAAGATCAATAATAACCTGCTGCTCAAGCACGCGACCGCGATACGTTAAAATAAAATCACTCGGAGCAAAGTTTATATCTACCCATTCATTTTTTACTGTTTTAAATGAGTGGGTGTACGCTGCGCCATCAAGGTAATTGGTAGTTCTGAGCCTAAGCTGATAGGTTTGTCCATCGCCTTTAACACGCAGCGCTATAGCTTTAGTATTTTGGCTTTGTGTATTTAGCTCTGTACGTATTGATGCAAAACCGCCGTTATTATCAAGCGAAACATTGCCTGTAAAAAGCAAACTTTCTTGAGTTTGTGTTACTTGGCTATTAGATACACCGCCCATTACTGAGTCGTTAACAACGTACCAGCGCTGGTTTGCATTCGCTTGTGCACTTACAACTAATAAATTAAATACAAAAAGTGATGATAGTTGCTTTGTTGTCATACGTGTTTCCTAATTGGCATTAAGTGAGTGGAGTACTTATAACCAATACGCTTTAATAACGTATTTGTTCACTAATTTAAAACTAATTATTTTTACGAGCCCACTTATCCATTATTTTATTAAATAATATTTCATCATCAGTTTGCTCACCAGGGCAGGTCTGCGCGCTACCTTGAGGCATGCCATTACTACCAAATACGGTTGAAGTATCAATTAAATAGCATTTACCGTTAAATTTTTCTAATCGTCGTGTGCCTATTGTATTTTGGCTAATAACTTCCGATTTTTGTGATTTAACCGGTGATTTAATTGTGGGCGTGGCAGCTATTGCATCATCAGTACTATCTGAGTTATCGGCTTCGCCAAACGTGACCATTTTTTTATGCGTTAAGTTATTTATAGGTGCGCCATAAATAGGCGCATACGGGTTAAGTTTTTTAAACGTTTGCGTGTTGGTATTAATGGTGTGGGCAGGGGGTTGAGGTTTATTTGTAATAGTGGACTTTGTTACTGTTGTTGTTTTTGGTTTTTCGTCACGTTGTTTGGGTGCTTTAGTAACTTGTGTTTGAGTTGTAGGTGTTTTATTAGTGCTTATAGATTCAGGTGCTTTTTTTACCTCTAACTTTGCAGGCTCAGCAATCGGTGCGTTAGTGGTGGTGTTAACGGTGCTTAACTTAGGTTGGGATGATAAGTTAACCATTACATAAGCGTTTATTACGGTGTCTTTTTTTGTTTGAGGTTCTTCAACCTTTATTTTTTGCGAAAGTAATTTATGTGAAAGTAATAAGTACAGCAACACGCCATGTATACATAACGAGATAACCCACGGCCACGCATTCCCTTTATTCACATCAAACCCTCAACTTAATAGTGCTGTTAAGAGTCAATAAAATACATTTAGTTCACCTAAAGTTAATGTGTTTTACTTTGTAGCTTTATTGCAGATACAACAAAACTATTTTGCAGTTTTTGTTGTTTTTGGATGTGCTTGGTTACGTTATTATGAGCGCAATCAAACTTAGGAGGCATTATGACATTACTTTTTGAACCAATAGAACTTGCAGGTAAAACATTAAAAAACCGTATTGTTATGCCCCCAATGACTCGCTCGCGTTCAACACAGCCTGGCGATATAGCTAACGACTTAATGGCAACATATTACGCACAGCGCGCAAGTGCCGGGCTAATTGTAAGCGAAGGCACACAAATTAGTGAACTTGGCAAAGGCTACGCTTGGACTCCGGGTATTTATTCAAATGAGCAAGTTGTAGGTTGGAGTAAAGTAACCAACGCATTACATAGCGCTGGTGGCGTGATGTTTGCTCAGCTTTGGCATGTTGGCCGTGTAACTCATAGTGACAACACCGGTGGCGTGCAGCCTATTTCAGCCTCAGGCATTGCTGCAAAAGACATAAAAGTATTTGTAGATACAAACGGCACACCGGGTTTTGTAGATACTCAGTTACCACGCGAGATGAGCAAACAAGATATTACGCAAGTCATAGGCGAATTTCGTCAAGCTGCTAAAAATGCAGTTAATGCAGGATTTGATGGCATAGAGCTTCATGCTGCAAATGGTTACCTTATCAACCAATTTTTAGACTCAGAGTCAAATGCTCGCACCGATGAATATGGTGGCAGCGTGCAAAACCGTATACGCTTTTTAATTGAAGTCGTAAATGCTGTTAGCGACGAAATTGGTAGCAGCAAAGTAGGCGTAAGACTAGCCCCGTTAACAACCCTTAATGGCACAGTAGACGAAAACCCTGAGGAAACTTATTTAGCGGTTTCTGAGGCATTAAATAAAGCCGGTGTAGGTTACATGCATATAGCCGAAGCCGATTGGGATGACGCACCTTTGATGAGTGTTGAGTTTAAACACGCCATTCGTAAAGCCTACAACGGTGTATTAATTTACGCAGGCAAGTACACCAAAGAACGTGCAGACAAAGCACTTAGCGAAGGTTGGGCCGACATGATTGGTTTTGGTCGCCCGTTTGTATCAAACCCAGACTTACCAGCACGCTTAAAGCAAGGCAAGCCTCTTAACAGCCACAACCCCGACACTTTGTTTGGTGGTGCAGAACAAGGCTACACCGATTATCCAGTTATAAATTAAATTTATATATAAATAAGGAGCTGTAGCATACAGCTCCTTATTTGTTTTAATTACACTGAGAGTACTTACTTAATTGCAGTAATAAACTCTTCGTCAGAATACAAGTTCTTAAGTAATTTTTGAACAAGCTCTACATAGCTTCGTTGACCATTTGGGATTGCAATTGCTCCAATAAATGAAGAGTCGAAATTATGTTCAGCTGAAATTACTTTCTCAAATAAAATTGCATCGTCTTCTGAAACAACAAAATTTACTTTTATAAATGAATTCCCCTCTGAGAACCCTGTTACATCAATATCTTGATCAATAACCTTGCCAGTCACTTGCTTTTTAGCAACGCCAGACCAAAGTTTAGCCAGTTTTAATTCTTGTATTAAAGCGCTCTCAATATATTCTCCATAGCTGTTGCCTACAGATGAAACAAGAGGAGAGCCTCGAAGTGATATCTTATTTAATTTTTTTTCAGATTCAATTGTTCCGACTGAGACGGGTGTATTAGACTCTTCTTTTAGTTTAGAAACGTTGCTGATATCTGCACTATAAGGTGGAACTTGAATGGTACATGCACTTAAAAATAAAGCCGCGATTAAACCTAGTGAACTTTTATACTTCATTTTATTTCTGTCCTTATTTATAAATTTGATTGATCAAGTTCTACAACTAGTTTGTTAAATGCTTCTTCCGTTGCACGTTTTGCAGATAAAGAAAAATCATTTTTAAACTCATCAAATTCAGCTTTGCCAAAACCTTTAACTTCACTATTCCATGCTATATCACCATTGTTATTTAAAGTTTTACAGTTTAGCGTGAAGGTAAATTCTGTAGGAGGCCATGTGAATAAGCTATCTGAGCTAGATTGCGTTGTTATTGTCGGTATGAATACATACTCAATTTTTTTATCTTTTAAAAATGTACTATCAGTTAATGATTCAAGCTTATAAACGTTTTCAAATTTATTAGAAAGCACAGTATACAGCGCTGCTTCTGTGTCTTTATAAGGTTTGTAACTAACATTATCGCCACCACCGCCAGGTGTTTTTACTTGTTTTTTTATATCATCTTCAGAAATATAATAACCCACAACTGATGCTGATTTATTTTCTGTAACCTGAAGTTTTTCAGTGTCTGGATTTAAACTTATCTGGTGGGCACAGCCACTCAAAATAAGGACCGAAAACAAGAAAAACACATTAGTTAATAACTTCAAAATATACTCCATATATTTAATTTTTAGTGTGAAAGCAGTTTCAGCATCAATATATGTTCAATAGTTACTTTTGTAAATTATGTTAACTTTATATTTGTAAACGGTTGTAACTTTTAGTGTTTGTGGGGGGCGGTTTTCCTAAAAATAAAGCAGAGTTAATCTTGAGCAAAAAATAAAAAACGCGTAAGTTAACCGGGTTACCTATTTTAATAACAAGAAAATAAATGAAAGCCAAAGAGATAGAACAATTAGAATTATCAAATTCTGAAACCCGAGAAGTTGTTACCCCCTACGCCTTTAAAATTGACAGTGCTTTACTGGGCTTGCCTTTAGCTACGCCAATTCGGCGTGCACTAGCGATTATTATTGATGTTGCACTGATATTTTTAGCGGCCAAGCTTAGCGCGGCTTTAATAGCATTTGTTGCTGCAATGGCTTTTTATAAAGGTACGGCTCAGCAATACCTTCCAAAAATGTCGAGTGTGTGGCGAAGAATCTTAAAAGTAACGGCAGCAAGTATTTTATTTGTAAGCGCACTTACTGTGCTTTCAATTGGCATAGATTACCTAGAAGACGATAACGCTGATCAAGGTTTGGCTGTTCAGGGCGTAAAAATACAAGATGAAATTCAGCTTACCGCCACAGAAAAACCACACGTAAACACTTATTTAGCGCAAACAGCCGATGACAGCTGTGATCAACCTTGCCAACAAACCGCGCTTGATAATTTAATAGGGGAAGTTCCCAAATTAGCAGAAATGGACGACCTACAAAACCCACAACTTGCTACCGTGTTTTTACAGTTATTAGTACTCAGTGAAAATAACGAAATAAAGCCTGCAGAGTTAATAGAAGAAAAACCAGCGCAAACAACTACAAATAGTATTTTGCAGTGGAGCAAAGGCATTATTCAAGACCTAGGCTTGGGTTTTGGCTGGGCTGCGGTTTACTTTACGTTGTTCTCGCTGCTTTGGCGCGGCCAAACACCGGGTAAAAAGGTTTGTAATATCCGTGTTGTCGCCCTAAGCGGTGAGCCATTAGGTTTATTAGACTGTTTTGGTCGCTACGGCGGCTACGGTGCAGGGTTTGCCACCGGGTTATTGGGGTTCCTGCAGATATATTGGGACCCAAACAGGCAAGCAATTCAAGATAAAATATCAGCGACGGTGGTTATTAAAGGTAACTTGAATCAAGTTGTAAATATGGAAACGGTAGAAGAAGCAGTGAAGGACTAACTCCAATTAACATAATTTAATTAAACTATAGGTATATCTATTTGGAAATCTTACTTGAAGGATTAAATAATGAAAATGAAAGTAATCATTTTTTGAGATCTTTATGGGCAAGTATTAGAGATCACTTTGGTAAGTGTGCTTGGCATTACTCTCCGTATAAAAAGCTAGGTTCTAAACAAATAATTTTAGGACGTATGAACTATAAAGCTAAAGGTTCTTTCGTGGTTTCGGTCAGGTATAAACAAAAAGGGAATTTAGTCGCGGTCATGTTCTCTGATTATATCGAAAGTGATGAAATTATAAGCGACCTAAAAGTTATTAGAGAGCTAGTTAAAAATAGTTTAGATTATAAAAAACTGATTTCTAAATTCAGATTTAGTACTTCTCTTGATGTTATTAGGGGTTCTATTGCCGCATACTCAGGTAAAAGTTTTGTTTTAAAACCAACAGGTAATAGCTCAATTAAATTGATAGTTGATATTAATGGTTATGATACTAAAGATGCAGAAGCTAAAGCAGCAGAAAAAATTAAAACGATTATTGAAATTTTAACTGTTAGTACAAACTGTTTGATTATTCGAGATACTCAAAGTGACAATGATTCATCTTTTTCTAGTATTGAAATTAATAAATACTCTAGAGATATAAGTTGGATTGATGCTAAACCAATAGCTGATGGCTTAGTTCAAATCTCAGAAAAAACCTATTTCCTTATTGATTACATACTGAGTAATGATATTTACTCTTATGAAATTCAATTACTCTTGAATTCTTATGCTCATTTTACATCAGGCAGATCTTTAGATTCATTTACTCTAGATACATTTTACCCAACTCCGAGAATAGGGGAGGCAAGTGATGAGGGTAATACTGACTTTCAGAGCGATTTAAGATTCTCTAATGCAGCTAAACTTCATCCATCATCAAGTGAAGATGCAATGATACTTTATATGTCTTCATTAGAAGTTGCGTCGTTGATTGGAGCTTCGAAGAGTGAAAAGTGTGATAGTTGTGGTCAACAAGTACATTCAATCTCAGATAGAGTGAGAAGTTATGTGGAAAAAGATAGCAATAATGACCCATTAGTTAAAATAATTAATTCATATTACGGTTTAAGATCAAGATACCTTCACCAAGGAATTAGGTTTGTCGATAATTCATATTCAGGCAGTGCGGTACCACTATTAGATAGCAATACAATGAGTAACGCTAGGGAGTACTACCAAGTTAGTCTGCTAAATTTAAGGGAATGGTGTAGCTACTTACTAAGATTATCTTTAGAAGAAATGGCTTTAGAAGCTAATTAAACACATTTAAAAATGTAGAGCTAAATATGTAGGCCCTACATCTTAAATAGCGAGCTTAACTTTTGAACCTAACCCCAAACCCGACAACACCCATCAACAACACAAATCCCCACACAAACATGTTGCCGTATTGGCTGTACACGCTGTCGCCTTTTATAAGCTTAATGTTGGCTCTCAATATGGTAGCTTCAAACTGAGGCATGGTTTGTTGTGTGTGGCTTATAGGGTCGTATACGGCGCTTACCCCATTGTTGGTAACGCGCACAAGAGGGCGTTGTAGTTCGAGCGCGCGCATGCGGGCTATTTGCATGTGTTGCAATGGCCCAATGGAGTCGCCAAACCAGGCATCGTTACTTACCGTAAAGAGTAGATCAGAATCACTTTTGTAATTTCCGCGTACTAAGTCGGCAAAAACAATTTCGTAGCAAATAGCGGGGAGTAAGTTATAGCCATTGGCGCGTAAGTTGTTTTGCACTTTGTCGCCACGCGTAAACGACGACATAGGTAAATCGAATAACGGAGCAATAGGGCGCAAAAAATCTTGAAAGGGTACAAATTCGCCAATAGGTAACAGCTGGTGTTTTTGATAGCGGTTTTTATCAAGGTAATGATAATGCCCGTGCTCGTCGCCGCGTTCTTTATTACCAACCACGATAAGCGTGTTGAATATATTTTTGGTGTCTCGCTGATAGTCAACAATACCGGTTACAAGGGCGGTTTTATTAAACGAGGCGGCACTGTCTAAATTGGCTAGGTAGGAATCGGCAAGCATTTCTATTTCAGGCACTGCGGCTTCGGGCCATACTATTAAGTCGGCATCCCAATGTGGGCGTGTCAGGTCTTGGTATTTGCTCATTGTGGTCCAAAACTCACTTGGCTCAAAGCGCAGGTGTTGCTGTATGTTGCCTTGTACGAGCAATACTGACATGTTTTTATCTGTGTAATGAATACTGCCTGTGGTGTTTGCACCTGCAAAAATAAGCGCAACAGCTGTAGCCGTAACCGCCGGGGTTTTAAAATCTTTTTGGATAAGTCTATACAGTGCAAAGCCAATAGCGACACAGGTAAGAGTTAAGCCAAACTCGCCAATATAAGGGGCAAGCAGCCTTAAAGGTCCGTCGGTTTGTGTGTAGCCAAAACTTAACCATGGGAAACCGGTAAGTACGGTGCCACGTAAATACTCACTAATTGCAAAGCAGGCAATTAGTAATGCGCCAAAGCTTTTAGGGCCAGTGGCAAAGCGTGTAGTTGCCCAAAAGGCAAGTGCGGGAAATAATGCTAAGTAGGCGCACAAAAATGCCATTAACGAGAGTGACGCAATAAGCGGCATACCGCCAAAGGTGGCAATAGAAACATGTACCCAGCTTATACCTGCACCAAACCAGCCTAAGCCAAATATAAAGCCATATTTAGCAGCGGTTTTTGCGTGTGCTTTACCGGTATTATTGGGATTAACGCAAAAAATTATGGCACCAAGGCTAATAAATACGATGGGCCAAATTTCAAAGGGGGCATAGCCAAAAGTTAAAACAAGGCCCGCAACGAGTGCGAGCCATGCTTTTTTATCTTTTGCTAATAAGGTAAGTCTAGTTAGCAGTTTCTTCACTGTCGTTATCATCAGCCTTAGGAACGGTGACTTGCAGTTGCAAAATACGACGATTGTCGGCGTTGGTTACTTTAAATTGGTAACCTTCTATGTCAATCGTTTCACCACGGCTTGGCATATGGCCAAATGCGTGCAGTACAGTTCCGCCAATAGTATCGGCTTCGTCTGTGCTGTAGCCTGTTTTAAAATGCTCGTTAAAGTCATCTACAGGTGTGAGTGCTTGCACTACGTGAACATGTTTCGCAAGTCGACGAATATCTTGATGTTCTTCTTCTTCGTCGTGCTCATCTTCGATTTCGCCAACAATTATTTCAAGAATATCTTCAATCGTTACCAAGCCCGATACGCCGCCGTATTCGTCAATAACAACAGCCATATGGTAGCGTTGCTGACGGAATTCGTTTAGCAATGTATCAACACGTTTGCTCTCAGGTACTACCATTGCTGGACGTAAATAATCGCGTATTGATGGTAAATGCTCGTCTTTATTTAAGATCAGTGGCAATAAATCTTTAGCGAGTAAAAAACCTTCTACATGGTCTTTGTCTTCAATCACCACTGGAAAACGTGAGTGAGTTGAGTCAACCATCATTGGAATTAGCTCTTCAAGCGGGCTGTCGATCTCAAGAGTGATCATTTGTGAGCGCGGAACCATTATGTCTCGCACTTTAAGCTCAGACACGCCAAGCACACCTTCTATCATCTCTTTTGTTTCAGGATCGATTACGTCTCGTTCTTGCGCATCGGCAATAACTTCGACCAGCTCTTCTCTATTCTGGGGTTCCCCTTGCAACATTTGGGCTATTCTGCCCAACCACGTTTTGCCAGAAGAACCCTGGCTAGATTGCGAGTTACCGTCGCTCATTGCGTCTAATTGCTCCGTTAATTTAAATATCGTCCCGGTATGGGTCTGCTATGTTTAGCTCTGCAAGTAATTGCTTTTCGATGCTTTCCATCTCTAAAGCATCGTCACTCTTTATATGGTCAAATCCAAGCAAATGCAAGCATCCGTGAATAACCATGTGAGCAAAGTGGTCATGAAATGACTTCTCTTGCTCAATTGCTTCAGCTAATACAATGGCTGGGCAAATAATTAAATCACCAACCAAGGGAATATCTATTCCTGGTGGTGCTTCAAATTCGAACGACAGTACGTTGGTCGGTTTATTTTTACCGCGATAGTCGTTATTAAGTTGTTGCGATTGCGCTTCGTCGCTAATAACGATACTGAGCTCAGACTCATCACGGTATTGGCTAAGGGCTTTGTCGGCCCACAGTGCAAATTGCTCTTCGCTTGGGAGGTTGTCAAACTCACAGGCTATTTGTAAATCAAGTTCGGTTGTCAAAGTATTACTCTTTAGTGGTAGGCTGTTGAAGAGCTGCAAGTGCGTCTTTTGCATTTTGCTTTTCAATGCGCTTTAGTCGCTCGCTTTCGTCGTTACGCTCGTAGGCTTCAACTATGCGTGCTACAACAGGGTGGCGTACTACGTCTTGGGCTTTAAAGTAGTTAAAGCTAATTTCGTTTACGCCATCAAGTACTTCCATTGCATGGCGAAGGCCTGAACGTGTGCCACGCGGTAAATCGACCTGTGTTATATCGCCTGTAATAACCGCTTTTGAGTTAAACCCTATACGGGTTAAAAACATTTTCATTTGCTCGGCGGTGGTATTTTGGCTTTCATCTAAAATAATAAAGGCATCGTTTAAAGTGCGTCCGCGCATATAAGCAAGCGGGGCGACTTCAATGATATTTTTTTCGATGAGTTTTTCTACTTTTTCAAAACCTAGCATTTCAAAAAGAGCGTCGTAAAGAGGACGTAGGTACGGGTCTATTTTTTGACTTAAATCACCGGGTAAAAAGCCAAGCTTTTCGCCCGCTTCTACAGCAGGACGCGTTAATAATATACGGCGTATTTCTTGGCGCTCAAGGGCGTCAACGGCGGCAGCAACTGCAAGGTAGGTTTTACCAGTACCAGCAGGGCCAATACCAAAGGTAATGTCGTGGTTTAAAATATTAGCCAAATAAACACCTTGGTTATCGTTACGTGGTTTAATAACACCACGGCGCATTTTAATCACCATTTCTTTGCCGTAAGCGCTGCTTGATGCATCTTGCTCTAGGGCTTTTGATTCGGTAATAGCTAAATGAACGGCTTCGGGTTCTATTTCGCCTAAAACACCACGAACTGGCTGAGTATCAACATAAAGGTTTTTTAAGATTTCTACAGCGCCGGCGCAGTTGTGTAGTTTACCGGTTACTTTAAAGAAGTTGTCACGGTGAATTATTTCAACAGCCAGGTGGCGCTCAATTTGTTTGATGTTTTCGTCAAACGGGCCACATAAAGAAGAAAGGCGTTTGTTATCGGCAGGTTCTAAATAAATCTCTAATGTTTTTAACTGATTACTCAAAATTGCTTCCTATAGTACTGCGCCAGCGTTAACTGGCGCTAATAATTTTGACTAAGGAACGAAAGTAGCTACGCCAATTTCGTTAACAGTGTCTGGTTTTGGCTCTGCAGCTGCAGCTTTAGTTAAAATAGCTGAAGGAGCGATTTCACGTCGTAAGTTCATTTCTGATTCTGTACGAATTAAGTCACCACGTAAAGAGTTAGGTAGTGCTTCGGTAATACGTACGTCAACAAACTGTCCGATCACTGTGTGCGGGCCAACAAAATTTACTACACGGTTATTTTCGGTACGGCCACGTAATTCCATTGGGTTCTTTTTAGAAGGACCTTCAACAAGTATACGTTGCTCTGTATCGAACATCTGACGGCTAATTTGCTGTGCCATTTGTGTAATACGGTTTTGTAGTAGGTATAAGCGTTCTTTTTTCTCTTGCTCTGTTACGTCATCTGGCAAATCTGCTGCTGGCGTACCTGGGCGTGCACTGTAAATAAAGCTAAAGCTCATATCAAAACCAATGTCGCTAATAAGCTTCATGGTTGCTTCAAAATCTTCTTTACTTTCGCCTGGGAAACCAATAATGAAATCTGACGACATGCTTAAGTTAGGGCGAATTTTGCGTAACTTACGAATTGTCGATTTATATTCAATTGCCGTATGGCCACGTTTCATTAAGTTTAATATACGGTCTGAACCACTTTGTACTGGTAGGTGTAGGTGATCTACAAGCTCTGGTACATCAGCGTAAACGTCAATGATGTCTGGCGTAAATTCTACCGGGTGCGATGTGGTGTAACGAATACGGTCAATACCATCAATAGCAGCAATAAGACGAATTAAATCTGAGAAATAACATATTTCGCCATCGTGCGTGTCGCCGCGGTATGCGTTTACGTTTTGCCCTAGTAGATTTACTTCACGTACGTTTTGCTCAGCAAGCTGTGCAATTTCTAGTAATACGTCATCTACTGGGCGGCTAACTTCTTCGCCGCGAGTATACGGTACAACACAAAAAGTACAGTATTTAGAACAGCCTTCCATAATTGATACAAACGCAGATGGGCCATCCGCTTTTGGCTCTGGCAGGCGGTCAAACTTTTCAATCTCTGGGAATGAAATATCAACAACCGATGAGCCTTTATCGCCTTGCACTTGTTTAATCATTTCTGGTAAACGGTGTAGCGTTTGCGGGCCAAAAATAACATCTACAAATGGTGCACGTTGGCGAATAGAGTCACCTTCTTGTGAGGCAACACAACCACCTACACCAATTATTAAATCTGGCTTGTCGTCTTTTAACAACTTCCAACGACCTAACTGGTGAAATACTTTTTCTTGTGCTTTTTCACGAATTGAACAGGTGTTGAGTAAGATTACGTCGGCATCTGTTGCATCATCAGTTAGCTGGTAGCCGTTGGTGGCATCTAAAAGTTCAGCCATTTTCTGAGAGTCGTATTCGTTCATCTGACAACCCCAGGTTTTAATATGCAGCTTTTTGCTCATTGAAATATTGCCTCGTGTTCAATTCGATAGTGGCACAAAAATGTGCTAGAAACAGGATTAAGGAGCAAGCATGCTCACTTAAAGGAGGCGTATTTTAGCTGGATACCCGCCCAGATCCAAGTATAGTTTTCATGTTTGTGATCTCAAATCAATACAGGGCGAGTTTAATCAGCTGTTAGGGATATCCTCTGGTATAAAACAAATTAATTTTGATACAATCAAAACAGACTCAAGTAATAATAAAATGATGAAAAACATGACTAAAAATAATGTGATAGTAGTTGGCGGAGGCATGGTTGGCGCGGCTATGGCGATAAAGCTGGCTCAACAAGGCTTTGGCGTGCGTATAATTGAAAAACACCTAATTGACCCATCGCACATTCTTAGTAGCGATAAGGTGGATATTAGAGTGTCTGCTATTAATCGTTTTTCAGAAAATTTACTTGATGAATTAGGCGCAATGCCGCTTTTAAGGCAAAACCGCATAGCACCTTATCAACAATTAGAGGCTTTTGAGCGCGGTGGTGACAATTTATTATTTGATTGCGCCGACATAAACACGACACATTTAGGTCATTTGATTGAAAATAGTTTAATACAAGCAAGTTTGTGGCAGCAATTTGAGCATTACAAGATTGAGGTTATTGAGCAATCATTACCGGTAACTAAAATAGAGCAAACGGATGATTTAATTACGCTTGTGTATGGAGATCAAACCTATACGGCTGATTTAGTAATTGCCGCCGATGGCGGGCAATCGCAATTGCGTGATAAGGCGAATATTGGTATTACGGGATGGCAGTACCAACAGCATTGCATGGGGGTATTAATTAAACTCGATGCCCCGCAACAAATTAAAACATGGCAACAGTTTACACCAACCGGGCCATTAGCATTTTTACCAATGCAGGCACCGTACGCTAATTTAATTTGGTACGACAATGCAAATACACTACAAGCATTTAAAGGGCTAAACCCAACTCAGTTAAAAACACACATACTGAATAAATTCCCAGAACTTGCTGGAGACTTTGAAGTACAAACCCATGCGATATTTCCGCTAACTCGCCAACATGCAAATAGCTATTCGCAAGGGCGTTTGGTTTTAGTGGGCGATGCAGCGCATACAATTAACCCGCTTGCAGGGCAGGGCGTTAATTTAGGTTTTCAGGACGTAGTGGCACTTGCTGAAGTTTTAAACGAAGCAGGAGATATAGGTTGCCCTCTGAAACTTAAAGAATACGAACGAGCTCGCCGCAGGGCTAATTTATTAATGATGAGCATGATGGACGCGTGTTACTTTGGGTTTTCAAATCAAATTACGCCACTTAAATGGGCACGTAGCCAGTTTTTAAAAATGGCTAATAATACGGGGCCAATAAAAAACTGGGTTTTAAAATACGCAATTAGCGGTGATTTAGGCTAAATTTAAAGTAGATATTTAAAAGGCTCATTTATGAGCCTTTTTTTATGCCTGTTTTTAAGTCAGCAAATAGTGACTCGGCTATATTGAACACGGTTTTAATTTAACTGGTGTTACATCATTAAGTCACAGTTTAATAACTTTAAAGAGCTTGTGTGTGGATAATTTTTTTACAGTAATAATTATTTTAGGTGCGCTACTGCTTGTTGCTAGCTTAAAAACGACCGTTAAAGTTTGTAAAAAAACATCGCAAAGAGCATGGAGTGTACTGCTATGCGCTATCATTTTTTTTATTATAGGGTATTGGTGGGTACTTTATTATTTTTCAAATCACGACATTGCACCCGTCGTTATGAATATGGTGGCTATGTTGTTACTTGGCGGTGGTGGGTTTGTTTTTTTAGTTATTAAACTGAGCTTAAAAAGTATTCTTAAAATAGAGCAAGCAACGCAGTATCAAAAATATCAAACTGAGCACGATAACTTAACAACTCTACCTAACCGCGATAAGTTTTTTAAATCTCTGAGTAAACAAGTTGAATATCCTTCCCCATTTTCACTATTTTATATCGACTTAAATAACTTTAAACAAATTAATGATGCGTTTGGGCATCAGTGTGGTGACCAACTCTTGGCTGCATTTGCCAATAAACTAAATAAAGAATTATGCGGAATTGCTAAGTTATATCGGATTGGAGGTGATGAGTTCGCATTTTTACTGCATACCGATACAGATGAAAGCATGAATTATTGTGTAAACATTATAAACTCAGCCGTCAAAAGTCCGTTTTGTACGAATGAGCAAATGGTTAAAATACAGTTAAGTATAGGCGTAAGCCGTTTTCCTGATGATAGCCGATTGCCCGATCAGCTATTAAAAAAAGCTGACTTGGCACTGCATGAAGCTAAAAAAACATTTCAACCTTTGGTAAATTACTCATCTGCAATAGGTAAACGAGCTGAGGACTTTTTTGATTTATCAGCCAAAATTAAAGTGGCATTACATAAAGATGAGTTTGAGCTTTATTTACAACCCATAATGGACTCTAAAGATCTGCAATTACATGGCCTAGAAGCGCTTATACGGTGGCCGCAAGATGATGGTAGCTTTATTAGTCCTGAAAAGTTTATAACCGTAGCTGAGCGTACAGGGCTTATTTTTCCTTTATCGAAATGGGTTGTACAAGAAGCCGTTAATCACATTAGAAAGCTAAAACTATTTGGCTTCACCGGTACCATACATGTCAACTTATCGACGAAAGATATTGAGAGCAGCGAGTTTTACGATTTTATAATTAGTTTACTCGCAACGGATCCTACATTAAGCGACTCGTTAATTTTTGAAATTACTGAAGGTGCAATGATGACAAATATACCGGCTGCTAGAAAAATGATGCAACAGTTGAGTATGCGCGGGTTTAAATTTAGTGTTGATGACTTTGGTACAGGCTTCTCGTCGCTGTCGTTATTAAGAGAGCTGCCAATTAATCAAATAAAAATTGATCAGTCGTTTGTCAAAGATATGCTTACTAACTCGCCTGATTACGCCATTGTAGAATCTACATTGTTTTTAGCGGGTCGATTAAATTGCGATGTAGTTGCTGAGGGAATAGAAACTAAAGAAGTAGAACAGGCGTTGTTGAATCTTAACTGTGATTATTTACAAGGGTATTTATATAGTAAACCAATAACAATAGATGAGTTTATAAGTGTTTATTTAAATGCAGAGAAGGTAAGTTGAAGTTAATGAGTTTTGAGAAGTTTTAGACAGGGGAGTCAAATTGGCTGGGATACCAGGATTTGAACCTGGGAATGCCAGGATCAAAACCTGGTGCCTTACCGCTTGGCGATATCCCAACTATAAATTTGATATTAATTTTAGTTCTTAATAAGAACATGGTGCGGAAGGAGAGACTTGAACTCTCACAACCTAAGTTACTGGAACCTAAATCCAGCGCGTCTACCAATTCCGCCACTCCCGCATCAACAATTTGCCAATTTAAACTCTAAGCTAGAGCAATTCTTTTATCCAACTTTCCTTGGTAGAAGAAGTTGGCTGGGATACCAGGATTTGAACCTGGGAATGCCAGGATCAAAACCTGGTGCCTTACCGCTTGGCGATATCCCAACAAAGAATTAATGATAATTTTATTTCTTATAAGAACATGGTGCGGAAAGAGAGACTTGAACTCTCACAACCGAAGTTACTGGAACCTAAATCCAGCGCGTCTACCAATTCCGCCACTCCCGCATCGTTTGTACAATAAAGTACAGGTAGTTATTTTAAACTCTTCATTGAGCTGCAATTTAACTCTTGCAGAGCCATTTCTAAAAGAAGAAATGGTGGCTAAGACGGGATTTGAACCTGTGACCCCATCATTATGAGTGATGTGCTCTAACCAGCTGAGCTACTTAGCCATTGTTGGCTGGGATACCAGGATTTGAACCTGGGAATGCCAGGATCAAAACCTGGTGCCTTACCGCTTGGCGATATCCCAACAATAACAATTGATAGTTTTAATTCTTATCAAGAATTATGGTGCGGAAGGAGAGACTTGAACTCTCACATCCTAAGATACTGGAACCTAAATCCAGCGCGTCTACCAATTCCGCCACTCCCGCACACAAGGTAGTTATTTTAAACTCTTCATTGAGCAACAAAAAATAATGGTGGCTAAGACGGGATTTGAACCTGTGACCCCATCATTATGAGTGATGTGCTCTAACCAGCTGAGCTACTTAGCCATCTTTTTTTGTTAGCACTTCATCGCTGAGTGCGGGGCGTATTATGCTGATATGACCCAAATTCGTCAACACCTTTTTTGCAAAAAAACACTTAACTGTGTTTGTTTGCAGGAAAATTAAGCTAACAGGCTAAAATTTAATAAAAATGCTGTTTTTTTAGCTGCCTTTAAGGCGCGGAATCTTAATTAACCCTGTACTTCTTTCATTAAGCGATATTACAAAGATAGACTAGTTGAGGTTAATTATTATTTTTATAATGCTTAAATACAAAAAAGGCTCGTAAAAACGAGCCTTTAAAAATTATTACCAAGTTAAATTGGTTTAATTTGTACTTATACGTTGAACAAGAAGTTCATTACATCGCCATCTTTAACAATGTACTCTTTACCTTCTTGACGCATCTTACCTGCTTCTTTTGCGCCACTCTCACCTTTAAAGGCAACAAAGTCGTCAAAAGCAATAGTTTGCGCACGAATAAAGCCACGCTCGAAGTCGGTATGGATTTTACCCGCTGCTTGTGGTGCTGTTGCACCTACAGGGATTGTCCATGCGCGTACTTCTTTTACGCCAGCTGTGAAATAAGTTTGTAATTGTAGTAATTCATAACCACCACGAATAACAAGGTTAAGACCCGGCTCTTCTAAACCAAGATCAGCCATAAACTCAAGCTTGTCTTCGTCATCTAGTTCTGAAAGCTCAGATTCGATAGCGGCACATACAGGAACTACAATCGCATCTTCAGCTGCGGCAATAGCGCGTACGCGGTCAAGGTATGGGTTATTTTCAAAACCATCTTCAGCAACGTTTGCAATATACATTGTTGGTTTAATCGTTAAGAAGTTAATAGAACTGATTGCTGCTTTTTCTTCTTTAGTTAGTGCTAGACCACGTAAAGTTAAGCCTTCGTCAAGATGCACTTTTACTTTTTCAAGTACAGCATTTTGCTCTTTAGCGTCTTTATCGCCACCTTTTGCTTTTTTTGAATTACGGAAAAGGGCTTTTTCAGCGCTATCCATATCAGCAAGTACTAACTCAGTGTTGATTACGTCAATATCGTCAGCAGGGTCAATAGTGCCTGCTACGTGGATGATGTTTTCATCTTCAAAACAGCGAACTACGTGGCCAATTGCATCGGTTTCACGAATGTTAGCTAAAAACTGGTTACCAAGGCCTTCACCTTTAGATGCGCCTTTTACTAAGCCAGCAATGTCTACAAATTCCATACTGGTGGTAAGAACTCGTTGAGGGTTTACTATTTTAGCAAGTTCGTCTAGACGAGGATCTGGCACAGGTACCACACCTGTATTAGGCTCAATGGTACAAAAAGGAAAGTTAGCGGCTTCAATACCCGCTTTAGTTAGTGCATTGAAAAGCGTTGATTTACCAACGTTAGGCAAGCCAACGATGCCACATTTAAAACCCATAGTAAGATACCTTGTTTAGATTCGTTTAAACGATGTGCTTGAACCCAAGTTATTAGGGTTTAAACGAATGTAGTCTGTTTTGTGCTTTTAACACACCATCTTTTGCAAGTATTTCCATACAACGAACTGCTTCATCAACAGCAGCATCCATCTTTTCTTGGTCTGCTTTGGCCGCTTTTCCAAGCACCCAACCAGTAACCATTTCACGATGCCCTGGATGACCTACACCAATGCGCAAGCGCATAAAGTCTTTTTGATTTGCCATTTTTGCAATAATGTCTTTTAAACCATTATGACCGCCATGCCCGCCGCCTTTTTTTAATTTGGCAACGCCTGGGTCTAAATCCAATTCGTCATGGGCAACTAAAATGTCCTCGACAGGGATTTTGAAAAAATTAGCTAAACTACTGACCGCTTTACCACTTAAATTCATGTAAGTAGTGGGGATCAATAATTTGAATTCTTGGCCTTGAATGATCACTTTGCCTGTAAGGCCGTGATATTTAGGATCGTATTTTAGGGTGCAGTTGTAGCGTGCAGCGATTTGCTCGATGAACCAAGCACCTGCATTGTGGCGTGTGTTTGCGTATTCGGGGCCTGGATTAGCCAGGCCCACAAGCATTTGAATAGAATTCAAGGTTGCGAGACCTTAAAAATTATTCTGCTGCTGCAGCGTCGTCTTCAACTGGAGCTGCTTTGTTTGCTTTGATAGTCAGGATAGACTGATCATGGCCTTCGCCTTTACCTAAATCTACAGAGCTAACGCCTTTAGGGAAAGTAAGGTCAGAAATATGAACAGAATCGCCAACAACAAACTTAGAAACATCTACTTCAATGAATTCTGGAAGTGCTTTTGGAAGACACGTAATTTCAACTTCAGTTAACTGGTGAACAACAGTTGCGCCAGCTTTAGTTACAATATCTTCACCGATGAAGTGAAGAGGAACTTTAGTTTGAAATTTATGAGTAGCATCTACACGTTGGAAATCAAGGTGAGTAAGCTTAGGCTTGAATGGGTGACGTTGGATATCTTTTAAGATTACTTCAACAGCTTCGCCATCTACGTTAAGCGTAAGGATATGCGTGTAAAAACCTTCGTCTTCTTGTGCTTTGATCATATCTTTATGAGCAAAAGTAAGAGATAAAGCTTCTTTGTCAGCTCCGTAAAGGATTGCAGGAACTTTGTCTTCGCGACGTAGGCGGCGGCTCGCACCAGTACCAGTTTCTACGCGAAGTTCAGCGTTATATGTATAAGTTTTGTTAGACATGATGTCTCCAGTTATTAAAATGTGTAGGGCCTTTGCGACCAAGGTCCCTAGCCAAAAGGCGCGCTATCATACCACCACGCCCAGACAAAATAAACATCGCTTACAAAAAAAGCGCCAAAAGGCGCTTTTATACTCAGGAATGCTTAATTTTAGTGTTCAAACATCGCTGAGATAGATTCTTCGTTACTAATACGACGAATAGTCTCTGCTAACATGTCAGCAAGCGTAAGTACCTTAATTTTATCAAGGGCTTTAAGCTCGTCAGATAGCGGAATCGAGTCAGTTACAATTACTTCGTCAATCATCGAGTCACGTAAGTTTTCTGCTGCTTTACCCGAAAGAATAGGGTGCGTTGCGTATGCAAATACGCGCTTAGCGCCATGTTCTTTAAGTGCTTCTGCGGCTTTACATAACGTACCACCGGTATCAATCATATCATCTACGATAATACAATCTCGACCTTCCACGTCACCAATAATGTGCATTACTTGAGAAACGTTTGCTTGAGGGCGGCGTTTGTCAATGATTGCTAAATCGGTATCGTTTAGTAGTTTTGCAATTGCACGTGCGCGTACAACACCACCAATATCTGGAGATACAACAACGACGTCTTCAAAGTCGCGTTCTTTCATATCTTCAAGTAATACAGGGCTGCCAAATACGTTGTCTACTGGTACATCAAAGAAGCCTTGGATTTGTTCAGCGTGTAAATCAACCGTAAGAACACGGTCAACACCCACACTTGATAAGAAATCGGCAACAACTTTAGCGGTAATTGGAACACGGGCAGAGCGTACACGACGGTCTTGGCGCGCATAACCAAAATAAGGAATGACGGCAGTAATACGACCTGCAGACGCACGACGTAGAGCATCAACCATAACGATAAGTTCCATTAGGTTATCGTTTGTAGGGGCACAGGTTGATTGCAATATAAAAACGTCCGAGCCACGAACATTTTCATTTATTTGAACACTGATCTCACCGTCGCTAAAACGGCCAACAACAGCATCGCCTAATTCAATATATAAACGTTTTGCAACTTTTTGAGCTAACTCAGGTGTTGCGTTACCAGCGAAGAGCTTCATGTCAGGCACGGTAGGGTTCCTCAGGCACTGAATATTTGGACTAACGGGCAATGATAAATACCACTGCGGGTTAACTTATGATTACTTGTACGTTACTTCATTGATCGAATATGGCGGTTAACTCCGTATGAGCAGGTGAGACATTTGCGCTTGAAGCCACAAAACCCTGCCAATTATGGGGGAGATTTTCAAGTACATCTTGTGCTTGAACTTGACTAGCAAATTCGACAAAACAACATGAACCTGTTCCGGTCATCTTCGACGGTGCGTATTTTAGCAACCACTGGAGGGTTTTTTCAACCTCGGGGCAAAGCTTTTTAACTAAAGGCTCACAATCGTTGGTTAAAGTATGGTGTTTCCAATCGCCTATTATTTTTGGTGTGTCGCGTTTTAAATCGGGATGTGTAAATATTTTTGCGGTACTTACATGTTGGTTTGGGTGTACAACGCAGTACCATTTTTGTTCAAGTTTTACTTGGTGTAATTTCTCGCCAATACCTTGCGCTATGGCGCTTTGCCCTTGTATGAACACCGGAACATCAGCGCCTAATTTAAGTCCTAATTGGGCTAGGATTTCTAAATTTAGTTCTAATTTCCATAATTTATTTAGGGCTAATAAAGTACTTGCAGCGTCGGATGAGCCACCTCCAACACCTCCGCCCATCGGTAAGCGTTTAATTAAATTTATTTTTACACCCAAAGAGGTTTTACTGTGTGTTTGTAATAATAAAGCCGCTTTATAGATGAGATTATCGTTTAGGGGTATGTCTTTAGTATCACCACCGACAGAAATACTGCCATCCGTTGTTAGTTCAAAATAAAGCTCATCACCAAAATTTAAAAAAGTAAATAAGGTTTCGAGTTCATGATAGCCATCTTCTCGGCGAGCATTAATATGTAAAAATAAATTGAGTTTTGCCGGAGCGATCAGTGAAAAAGAGGTTTTGTTATTCATATTTATTTAAATTGCCAATCGTAGAGTTGAATTTTTATTTTTATTTGTTGATGCTTTAACGTTAGTTTGGTTGGTAACCAATAGCCTGCGTTTTGTATATAAGTGCCGTAATCTATTTGCCATTTTTTACCTGTGTTATCAAACCATAACACTTGCTTTGCACGGCCTAGCTCATCAACGACTAAGCTTTGATCGTCAATGGTGCCTTTAAGCCAATTGTCGGCGTTATCAACCGGGAGTGTAAAACCCGTTAAACGCTTTAAAAGCTCTGCAGCATTAGTATCAAAGTACTCATCGCCGTCAAACTCTAATTCAGCACCATTTGCTGTTTGTTTAAGCGACAAAATACGCGTACCAATAAAGGTAGTTAGTATTAAATTATTGGAATTTGCTGTTTGCTGCCAATTTAAGTTTGCAGATTGACGCTCTTGTGGACTAATAAACGCGAGTTTACCCTCGACCTGCCAAGTTTTTTGAGCAGCTAAACGTGGTTTCCAATCATCATAAAGTGTTGTTTTTGTATCAATTTGATGAGCACAGCCACCTAAAAACAAAAAAAACATGAATAAAATCAAATATTGTCGAATCAAATGTTGTTCCTTACTTTCCATATTCCGCTGATTTTTGGTAAAATTACCGCCTTTGAAGTAGGGCTCAGCAATATTTGGCAAATATGACCATAATAGCACTAGGTATAAATCACAAAACCGCATCCGTAGAATTACGTGAAAAAGTGGCTTTTTCGCCTGAGCAAATTTCAGAGGCGTTGCAACAATTAAGCGGCCATGCCGACTTTAATGAAGCGGTTATTGTATCTACCTGCAATCGAACCGAGATCTATTGTAGCCTCGCTCAGCAAAATTCCCAAACACTGTTGACTTGGCTTGCCAGTTTCCATGGTTTGGATGAACATGAACTGAGTAATAATATTTATTGTCACGAAGGTAATGACGCTATTAACCACTTAATGCGCGTAGCGTGTGGGTTGGATTCTTTGGTGTTAGGGGAGCCGCAAATTTTAGGGCAAATAAAACAATCGTTTTTTAGCGCTAAAACCCACGATGCTGTAGGTGTTACTTTTGATAGATTGTTTCAAAAAACATTTTCGGTGGCTAAACAAGTTAGAACCGAAACAAATATTGGCGCAAGTGCTGTATCGGTTGCATTTGCAGCTGTTAATTTAGCAAAACATATTTACGGCAAGCTTGATAAAACAAACGTTTTATTAATTGGTGCGGGTGAAACTATTGAACTGGTGGCCAAGCATTTATATCAAAATGAGCCACAAAACATTACCGTTGCGAACCGAACTATTGAGCGAGCTCGAAGCTTAGCTGACGAAGTGTCGGCGGATGTAATTGCTTTAGCGCAATTGCCAGAGCGTTTACATAAAGCCGATATAGTGATTAGTTCTACCGCCAGTACTTTGCCTATTATTGGTAAAGGGGTGGTTGAGCAAGCGCTTAAGCAGCGCCGTCACAAGCCCATGCTATTTATAGATATTGCGGTTCCGCGCGACATAGAAAGCCAAGTAGGTGAGCTAGATGCTGCCTATTTATATTCCGTTGATGACTTACAAACCATTGTAAGCGAGAATATGGCAGCGCGTGAGCAAGCTGCACAGCAAGCGCAAATAATTATCACTGAACGCACCAAAGAATTTGCAATGTGGATGCGCTCACTCGATTCGGTAGATTTAATCCGCCATTATCGAAATGATGTACAAACAATTAAGTCAGAACTTGTAGAGCGTGCTGTTAGTCAGCTTAATACAGGTAAAGATGCAGAAAAAATTATATTAGAGCTCGCCAATAAATTAACCAATCGCTTAATGCACGCGCCTACCCGTGCAATACAAGACGCAGCGAAAAAAGGTGAAGTGGCGCAGCTAAACCAGTTGAAAAAAATGTTAGGTATTGATCAGGAATAACCGTTAAATGAAAGAGTCTGTTTATAATAAATTAGAAACCTTAGTAGAGCGTTACGAAGAAGTACAAGCGCTGCTAAGCGACCCGTCGGTCATTAGTGATCAAAATCGTTTTCGTGGGCTTTCAAAAGAATATTCTGAGCTTGAAGAGATTGTAAAAACGTTTTTAACTTACAAAGAAACGCAAGATGATTTAGCCAGTGCAGAAGAAATGCTTAAAGATTCTGACCCTGAAATGCGTGAAATGGCGCAAGAAGAATATAAAGAAGCTAAAGCGCAAATTTTGGTAATTGAAGATCAAATTCAAGTATTAATGTTGCCAAAAGATCCACGAGATAATAACAACGTATTTGTTGAAGTACGTGCTGGAACAGGCGGTGATGAAGCGGCTATTTTTGCTGGCGATTTATTTCGTATGTACAGTCGTTATGCAGAAACTAAAAAATGGAAAGTAGAAGTTGTGAGCACCAATGAAGGTGAGCACGGTGGTTACAAAGAAGTTATTGCAAATATTAGTGGCGAAGGCGTTTACGGTCAATTAAAGTTTGAATCAGGTGTACACCGCGTACAACGTGTGCCAGAAACCGAGTCACAAGGGCGAGTTCATACCTCTGCATGTACTGTTGCGGTAATGGCGGAAGTACCAGAAGCCGAAGCGATACAAATTAACACAGCAGATTTAAAAGTTGATACATTTCGTGCATCGGGCGCAGGTGGTCAGCACGTTAATAAAACAGATTCTGCTATTCGACTTACACATATACCTACCGGTGTTGTAGTTGAGTGTCAGGATCAGCGTTCACAGCATAAAAACCGCGCTAAAGCGATGTCGGTACTTGCAGCACGCTTGCAACAAGCTGAAGATGAGAAACGCCATGCGGCAGAAGCATCTGAGCGTCGTGATTTAGTAGGTAGTGGCGACCGTTCTGAGCGTATCCGTACTTATAACTACCCACAAGGTCGTATTACCGATCACCGTATTAACTTAACACTTTATCGTTTAAATGAAGTGGTAGCGGGTGATTTAGGCTGTGTTATTGACCCATTAATGCAAGAACATCAAGCTGACTTATTAGCGGCTATGGGCGACGAGTAGTCGTGAGCCAAACTCTTGAACAAGCTATTGCTGCAGGCGCTAATTTATTAGCACCTAGCAGCGAAAGTGCTAAATTAGATGCACAAGTTTTACTTTTACATATTCTTCAAAAACCTCACAGTTACCTTTTCACTTGGCCAGAGCATGAACTTAACGCTGAGCAACAACAGCAATTTAATACATTTTGCCAAAGGCGTTTAAATGGTGAACCTGTTGCACATATTACGGGGCAGCGTGAGTTTTGGAGTTTATCGCTTGAAGTTAACGCAACAACCTTAATACCTCGACCAGATACCGAAACGTTAGTAGAACAAGCACTTGAAATGGCTGTACCTGCTACAGCTAAAGTGCTTGATTTAGGCACCGGTACTGGTGCAATTGCGTTGGCACTGGGTAGTGAAATGCCTAATTGGCAAATTACTGCAGTAGATAGAGTAAGCGATGCTGTTGCACTTGCTACACGTAACCAGCAGCGATTGGCGATTAACAACGTACACGTTAAGCAAAGCAACTGGTTTAGTGAGTTGCACGGTGAAAAATTCAACCTAATTGTCACTAACCCACCTTATATTGAAAGCAGTGATATACATTTAAATCAGGGCGATGTGCGCTTTGAGCCTTTGTCGGCATTAGTGGCTGATGATTGCGGAATGTCTGATATTAAACAAATAATTACACAATCACGTGACTATTTGTTATCTAGTGGCTATCTTTTAATAGAACACGGTTTTGAGCAAGGTGAAGCTGTTCGTCATTTTTTCAAAAAAATGGCATTTGTTAATATTAAAACAGTGAAAGACTTTGGTAATAATGACCGTGTAACGTTTGCACAGTGGCCCTAAAGAATAATAATTGCTTACTAGTGCGTTAAATAATGCCATGAAGGAATTTCGACTATGATGGGTGATTTTTTATTTTCAGATGAGCCAGAAGAACCAATCAATGAGATTGAACTTGGTACCTGGAAAGTCTTAATCGTTGATGACGAACCTGAAGTTCATGCTGTTACAAAACTAGCGTTGAGTGATTTTGAGTTTCAAAATAAACGTTTAGAATTTATCAGTGCTTATTCGGGAGCTGAAGCCAAAGAGCTTATAAAAGAGCATCCGGATGCCGCAATTGTGTTACTTGATGTTGTAATGGAAACCGACGACGCTGGTTTGCAAGTTGCTAAGTTTATTCGTGAAGAAGCTAAAAATAATCATATTCGAATTATTTTAAGGACAGGTCAACCTGGTCAAGCCCCTGAACGACAAGTAATTATTAATTATGATATTAACGATTACAAATCGAAAACGGAGCTAACGGCTCAAAAATTATTTACAGTCATTATGTCAAGTCTTCGCTCGTACCGCGATATTATTTCAATAGAGCAGTCACGCGAAGGGCTTGAGAAGATAATTATAGCGTCTCGTGATATTTTTTCTGCGCATTCAATAGAGCACTTTATTGAAGGCGTTATGCAGCAATTAACATCTTTATTGGGTATTGCTGATCAAGCTATGTATGCAACTACTTTAGTTGCACAAAACCCTGAAGCACAAAATAATAAAAAGCTAATTGTTTGCTCGGGTACCGGTGATTTTGAAAAAAGTGAAGGTAAAGAGCTCGATGAGGTATTACAAGCTGAACAGTTAAGTGCGTGCCATCAGGCGCTTAATGAAAAAAGTATTATTTATAAAGATAATTACTTATTTGCGTATTGTAGCAGTGAGTACAATCATAATTCGATGCTGTTTATATCGGGGATCCCAAAGGATTTGACAGATACTCAGCGTCATTTAATCAAGATTTTTTCTCAAAACGTGCAACTTGCGTTTGAAAATGTACAACTCCAGTCTGAAATAGAAGCAACGCAACAAGAGCTTGTTTATAGGTTAAGTGAAGCGGTAGAGCAACGATCAACCGAGACAGGCAATCATGTTAAGCGTGTAGCCCATATTTGTCATATTTTAGCTCAGGGTTATGGTTTATCTAAGCATGATGCTGATTTAATAAGATTGGCGTCGCCTCTTCATGATGTAGGTAAAGTGGGCATTCCTGATGCGGTATTAAATAAACCAGCAAAGTTAGACGCCCAAGAATGGGAAGTGATGAAAACCCACACTGATAAAGGCTATACTATTTTAAAAGACTCGCCTCATGAAATTGTGAGTACAGGTGCAATTATCGCTAAAGAACATCATGAAAAATGGGATGGTTCTGGTTACCCAGAAGGTTTAAGCGGTAATGCAATCAATGTATTTGGTCGTATAGTCGCACTTGCTGATGTATACGATGCACTTCGCCATAAACGATGCTATAAAGAGCCTTGGACTTTGCAAAATGTAGTTGATGAAATTAACGCTCAAAAAGGTACTCATTTTGAACCAAAATTGGTTGAAGTATTTAACGAGAAGCTTGATGAGTTAGAAGCGGTTCTTAGCCGTTTTCCTGATTAAATTTTTATAAAACAGAAGTACAGGGGCATATGGATTATTTAGCAGTAAAGCATTCACACATGGCAATTGCGATGTTGAGTGTAATTTTATTTTATGTTCGCGCTTTTTCGCGAATGGGTAGTGGCAATATAGCAAAAAATAAAGTGGTAATGATTGGCAGTCACAGTATAGATACTTTGTTATTAGTGTCTGCACTTACGCTTATATTTATGGCTAAAATAAACCCATTTGAACAATATTGGCTATTGGAAAAAATAGTTTTAGTGGTTATATATATTGGTATTGGGGCTAAAAGCGCCAGACAAACTAAAATGACGGCTAAAATTGCTTACATTTTGGTTAATACCGCTGTTATTTTAGCGATAGGTTATTTAGCGACGTCTAAATCAGCTTTTTTGCTTTAAAATACCTGACTATTTGAGCTTTATAATTATTTTATAAAGCTCAAATAAGACTCCTTTTCAGAAAATATTCAAAAACTCCTCTATATTGGTATATAGCTTTAAAGTTAGGTAAACTACGCCTTCGTTTTCTAAAATGTTGCAGTATTAATGACTACCCTCGGGTTTGACGAACACGATGAATCTTATCTTGATGATGCTTACGATGAATTTACACCTCCAGCAATTTACCGCTGTATTAAAGCAGAATCAAAATGGGACCCTCAAATAGATTTAACACCATGTTATGAGACTTTAACTGACTTTGAAGAGCAAATCTCAGCGCTGTGTCTAAAAGTGAGTGATGAGCACGATCGTCTCGAAAAATTATTAGATATGTTTTACAGCGATTGGCTATTTAGTGCCTCAGGCTTAAAAGTGCCTGAATATAAATTAAATACATTAAGTTATACGCTTTCTATGCGCAGTGGCTCACCTACCACACTGGCAATTATACTTTGTCATTTTTTACAACAAGCTAACTTTGACGCAAATCTTAGTCTTACGCAGGGTGATGTTGGTGTACATGTGGCGATTAGTGATGAAGAAGGCTACATAATAGAGCCAAGCAGTGGACAACAAAGCTGGTATATCATCCCTGAAAATGCAGATGAAGATGATGGCCAAGAACAAGAGCCTCTAGAGCTCATTTTTGATGACGAGGTATATAAGTTATTTTTAGCTCAACAAAAATGGTCTTTCATTAGCGAAAACAAATTTGGTCATGCTTTGACCTGTGTAGAGATGCTAATGGAGCTAATAGGCGACGACCCGTATGAGAGACGCGACAGAGGTTACTTATTAAATCAGCTCGGTTGCCCTAAAATGGCACGTGATGATTTACAGTTTTTTGTCGATGAGTGTCCGGACGATCCTGCAATAGAGATAATTCAACACCAGATAGAAGAACTAGAAGATAATAATAAAACGCACCATTAAGAATAGGAATAATTATGGTTGAAACTCAAAGCGCATTAATTACAAATGATGCCGTTGTGCTTGGTTTACTTGCTGTTATTTTGGGGTTTATTTTTAAAACCTCAAACAGTGAACGTCCAGCTTTAAAACGATTTTATAAATATGTACCAGCTTTACTACTGTGTTACTTTTTACCTTCGTTATTAAATACATTTGGTATTGTAGATGGTAACAAATCCAATGTTTATTATGTGGCTTCACGCTACTTACTGCCTGCTTGTTTAATACTGCTCACCATTAGTATTGATTTAAAAGCGATTATTAATTTAGGTCCTAAAGCGCTCATTATGTTTTTAGTGGGGACATTAGGTATTGTTATCGGTGGGCCATTAGCTATTTTAGTAGTGAGTGCATTTGATCCAAGTATTGTTGGCGGGCATGGACCTGATGCCGTATGGCGCGGTATGACAACCGTTGCGGGTAGCTGGATCGGCGGTGGTGCTAACCAAGCATCAATGAAAGAAATGTTTGAAGTTGGCGGTGATATATTTTCTGTAATGATTACAGTCGATGTAATAGTCGCGAATATTTGGATGGCTGTTTTATTGCTAATGGCAGCAAACCACAAAAAGATTGATGCAGCTACGGGTGCCGACACGAGCGCAATTGAAGATCTGAAAAAACGGGTTGAAGCCTATCACGCAGAACATGCACGCATTCCTACTCTTAACGATTATATGACGCTGCTTGCAATTGCATTTGGTATAACAGGTTTAGCACATTTTTGTGCTGACTTTTTAGGTCCGTACTTTGGCACTACTTATGAATGGGCAAAAGAATATAGCTTAAACAGTAAGTTCTTTTGGCTAATAGTTATATCGACAACGATTGGTATAGGCTTATCGTTTACTAAAGTTAGACAAATAGAAGCGTTTGGCGCTTCAAAGGTAGCCTCTAGCTTTTTATATATTTTAGTCGCATCAATTGGTTTGCACATGAACGTAACCGCTATCTTCAATAACCCTGGGTTATTTTTAGTTGGCGCAATTTGGATGTTAGTGCATGCAAGTATAATGTTACTCGTGGCTAAACTTATTAAAGCTCCGTTATTTTATATGGCCGTAGGCTCTCAGGCTAATGTGGGCGGCGCAGCGTCTGCACCTGTTGTAGCATCAGCGTTTCACCCGTCATTAGCGCCAGTTGGCGTTCTGCTAGCTGTACTTGGCTATGGTGTGGGTACTTATATGGCTTATATTTGTGGATTAATGATGCAAGCAGTTGCACCGTAAGGAATTTAAATGAAAGACCAAATTATTAAAATTAATGAAATTGAGCTAGCAAACAACAAACCGTTTGTATTGTTTGGTGGTATTAACGTATTAGAATCTCGCGATTTAGCTATGCGTGTTGCAGAGCATTACGTAGAAGTAACGACTAAATTAAATATTCCTTATGTATTTAAAGCGTCATTTGATAAGGCTAACCGTTCTTCAATCAATTCGTACCGTGGTCCTGGTATGGAAGAAGGTTTAAAAATATTTGAAGAGATTAAAAACACGTTTAAAATTCCACTTATTACTGATGTACATGAACCGCATCAAGCAGCGCCTGTTGCTGAAGTTGTTGATGTAATTCAGTTACCCGCTTTTTTAGCACGTCAAACAGATTTAGTTGTGGCGATGGCTAAAACAGGTGCAATTATTAACGTGAAAAAACCACAGTTTTTAGCGCCACATGAAATGCGCCATATCATTACTAAATTTAATGAAGCGGGTAATAATAACATCGCACTTTGTGAGCGTGGCTCTAGCTTTGGTTATAACAACCTAGTGGTTGATATGCTGGGTATGGATGACATGAAAGCAATGGCGCCTGTTATTTTTGATGCAACACATGCACTTCAGCGCCCTGGTGGCCGAGCTGATTCTGCTGATGGTCGTCGTGCACAAGCAGCAGAGCTTGCACGCAGCGGTATGGCGCTAGGTATTGCAGGTTTATTTATTGAGGCGCATCCAAACCCTAACGAAGCTAAATGTGATGGCCCATGTGCGCTAGCGCTTAGTAAGTTAGAGGGGTACTTAACGCAAATGAAAGCGGTTGATGATTTAATTAAAAGCTTTGCTCCACTTGATACAAGTGCAAGCGATTTATAATTAAGCATGATGTTTATTAAAAAGCGACTCAGGTCGCTTTTTTTATGCCTTTAATATACACAAACTTATATGATGTATATAATCTCACGCATAAGAAAAACTAATTCTAAGCTTGGTTATTATGTCAAGACGGGTACCTCCACTAAACGCATTAAAGGCCTTTGAAGCGGCTGCGCGTCATTTAAGTTTTACTAAGGCAGCAGAAGAGCTTTATGTAACGCAGGCGGCAGTAAGTCATCAAATAAAAACACTTGAAGAGCATTTAGGTTTAAAGTTGTTTTTACGTAAAAACCGCTCATTATTATTAACTGAAGAAGGCCAAGGCTATTTTTTAGATATAAAAGAGATTTTTACTCAGCTTATTGATGCCACTGAAAAGCTATTAGCCCGTGGTGCAAAAGGCTCATTAACAGTAAGCCTAACGCCAAGCTTTGCTATTCAGTGGTTAGTGCCTCGTTTGAGTTTGTTTAATGAGTTGCACCCTGAGATAGATGTGCGAATAAAAGCGCAAGATCAAGATGAAAACTCACTGACTGATGACGTAGATATTGCTATTTACTATGGAAGAGGTCATTGGAATGGCGTACAAGCGTACAAACTTCATACTGAATATTTAGTACCACTTTGTAGCCCTATGTTATTAAGTGGGCCAAAGCCGCTTGACCAACCAAGTGATTTAGCGCATCACACCTTATTGCATGACACCACACGTAAAAACTGGAAAACGTGGATGAAAACTGCAGGTGTGCGTAACATCCAGGTAAATCAAGGGCCTATTTTTAGTCACTCATCAATGGTGTTACAAGCTGCAGTACATGGGCAAGGTGTGGCAATTGGTAATAGTGTATTAGCTAAACCCGACATAGATGCAGGGCGTTTGGTTATTCCGTTTAATCACAGTTTAGAAAGCAAGAATGCATATTACTTAGTGCTTCGCGAATCGCAAACAGAGCTTGGTAAAATAGTTTCGTTTAAAGAGTGGATGCTGAGCTTAGTAGAGCATGAGCAAGAACATGAGTATTAATAATGATTGAATGGTTTAAAAGCACCGCACAACCTGCAATTGCACAGTTTATATTTGCACATGGTGCAGGTGCCGGTAGCGATTCTGACTTTATGCAACACATGGCAAAATTAATAAGCGAGCAAGGTGTTGATGTAGGTTTATTTGATTTTGAATATATGCAAGTTGCTAAACAAACCAATAAACGTAGGCCTCCCGAGCGAGCGCCAAAACTACTTATTTATTATGAGCAAGTGCTTACGAAGGCGCAGCCAGATTTACCGTTATTTATAGGCGGTAAATCGATGGGCGGACGCATGGCATCAATGCTTGCGTGCAGCACCGAGCAAAAACTTTCGGGTGTTATTGCATTTGGTTATCCATTTCATCCGCCGGGTAAGCCAGAAAAGTTACGCACCGATCATTTTGCTGATATTGTTTGCCCTTTTTTAGTATTACAGGGCGAGCGAGATACATTTGGTACACGTGAAGAACTGCTTACTATGGAAATGCCAAAACAGCCTTTACTCACATGGCTGCCTGATGGCGATCATTCATTAAAACCACGTAAAAAAAGTGGTGTAACTGAACTGCAAAATAGAGAAACAGCAGCGTTAAGTGCCGTTGAATTTATTAAGCAACAAGTTGAGATGTGTTAAAACTCGATTAGGGGGGTTAAATGATTAAATTATTTTTAATGACCGGCAGTGTTTTTTGTATGCTCTCGGTTATGTTAGGTGCATTTGCTGCCCATGGTTTAAAAAGCCGTTTATCGGAGTATTCATTAGGGGTTTTTAAAACAGCTGCTGAGTATCAAATGTTGCATGGCCTTGCACTTATTGCGGTGGCTATTTTAATTAAATGGGGCATAAATCTGAGTTGGGCTGGTGGCTTTTTCATAACTGGCACACTACTTTTTAGTGGCAGTTTATATTTACTCGCTCTAACAGATATGAAGTGGCTAGGGCCGATAACACCGCTTGGTGGATTGTGCTTTATTATTGGTTGGATTGTTATTTTAGTGCAAGTTGCACGATTTAAGTTTTAAAGAGTTTAAGGGTTAATATGTCTAGTGTTGTGATTTATTGTCGTAGTGGTTTTGAAAACGATGCCGCTGCTGAAATAACGTTTCATGCTGCAGAGCAGGGTTTTGCAGGGTATGTAAAAGCAAAGCCAAATACAGGTTATGTTGTTTACGAATGTTTTGAAGCGCATCACAGCGACGAAATAATCAAAAAAGTCGATTTTAAAAATATGGTGTTCGCACGCCAATGGTTTGCCGGTACATTGCTTGAAAACATGCCAGTAGAAGACCGTGTAAGTGCAGTAGTTGAAGCTGCTAAAGATTTTACATTGTGCTCAGAGCTGCGCGTTGAAACGCCAGATACCAATGAAGGCAAAGAGCTTTTAACGTTCTGTAAAAAAATCTCAACGCCGCTTAAAAAGGCCCTCGAAAAACAAAATACAGTACTGCGTGAGCCAAAAGCAAACCGCCCAGTAATGCATGTCATGTTTTTAACAAACAATACGGCTTATGTGGGTTACTCGTATAGCTTTAATAATTCTCCATTTTTCATGGGTATTTTACGCCTTCGTATGCCAAGCGATGCACCGAGTCGTTCAACGTTAAAACTCGATGAAGCGTTTAATGTATTTATTCCTGAACAGCAACGTGAATCACGTGTGGCAGCAGGTATGCGCAGTGTTGATTTAGGTGCATGCCCGGGTGGTTGGACTTATCAGCTTGTACGCCGTGGTATGTTTGTAAGCGCGATTGATAACGGTCCAATGAATGACGATTTAATGCAAACTGGGCAAGTTAAACATTTTAGAGCCGATGGTTTTAAATATCGTCCAGAAAAAAGAAATATTACTTGGTTAGTGTGCGATATGGTGGAAAAACCAACCAAAGTGACTACGCTAATGATTGACTGGGCAGTAAATGCATACGCAAAAGAGTTTATATTTAACTTAAAACTCCCTATGAAAAAACGCTTTGATAGTGTTTATGAATGTCTTTCGATGATAAGAAAAGAGCTTGAGAAACAAGGTATTAATTACGAGTTACAAGCTAAACATCTATATCATGATCGTGAGGAAATAACCGTTCATTTAAACGTTACTAAGGTGCCACAAAATTTGTATAGTTAATATGTAGAGGCTAAAAGTGGTAAAAAACAATATTAATAAATGGCTAAGTTTACTTTTTTTATCACTTTTAATCACAGGTTGTGGCGGCGGCGGAGAAGGTAGTGATTCAACTACGCCCTCTGGTAACGCTGCGCCCAGTGTTACGCTCTCTGTTAGTAGTAACGTTATTGCTTCTAACCAATCATTTACTATTACTGCGCTTGCAAGTGATAGTGACGGACAAATAGCCAGCTATCAATGGCAACAACTTAGCGGCCCTGAGTTTACGTTCACCTCTAACGGTAACACGCTTACCGCCACTGCACCAAGTGTAACCACTGACACGACCTTTAGTTTTTCAGTTACTGTTACTGATAATTCAGGTGCTACTGCACAACAGGTATTTTCAGGTATTATCACTTCTCAAAATAATGCTCCTACAGTTAATATTACAGGCCCAAGTAGTGCACTTGCTAACGCACAGGTTAGTTTGGTTGCTAACGCTCAAGATACAGATGGAACAATAAGTAATATTAATTGGATTCAGTCTGCTGGGGACAATGTTGAGTTTACACAAGCAGATGGAGTCCTTAGTTTTACTGCCCCTAATGTATCTGAAAATACAACGTTAGGTTTTAGCGTAACCGTAACTGACAATGCCGGTAAAAGCACTCAAGCGAGTAAAACGGTTTTAATTAATCAAGTAAATAGCGCGCCAACAGTTATTGTTACAGGCCCTGAAGAAGCTGAAAAAGGCGTTAGTGTAACTTTAGTTGCAGATGCACAAGATAGTGATGGGAGTATTAACAGCATAACTTGGCAGCAAATAAGTGGCCCTGTAGTTGAACTTACTCAAGCAGAAACAAGTATTAGCTTTAACGCGCCTACTGTTGCACAAAACACCAATGTTACCTTTGTAGTAACTGTAACTGATGACGATAACGCAACAAATAACGCTCAAAAAACAGTTATGATATTAGCACCAAACAATCCACCAACTGCAGATGATGTAAGTATTAGCGTGCAATATAATCAAGCCACTGAATTTAGTTTAGTTGTTAGCGATGCTGATAACGATAGCGTACAGATTGACTTTGGTGATGATTTAAATGGTGCGCAAATTAGTGTTATTGATGCCCAAGCCTTACGTTTTAGTTACACACCTCCCGCAAATAGTATCACTCCACAAAGCTATACGTTAACGGCGACTGATACCAAAGACACAACCGAATTTGTACTAAGTATTACCGTTATTGATTCAACGCCCGCTACGATTAGTAATGTAACACCACAAAATAGTAATGAACCAGTATTTGTAGATAGCCCTGTTAGCATTACATTTTCAGATATTATGCTTGTGAGTACTTTAGCCGTTAATTCTAGTAATGGTACTTGTACTGGAAGCATACAAGTGTCAGCAGATAACTTTACTACTTGCTTGGCTTTAACTATTGAAAGTTTGTCGGGTACTACCAGCGACACAAGTACTTATTTTCATACTGTAAATTTAAGCGCAAGCTTTGATGAAGACACTCAATATATTATTCGTGTTACAGCTGATTTAGCTAATTTTGATAGCACAACTATTTTGGCGCAAACTGCCACCTCCTTTACAACTTCTAGCCAAAATATAAAAATAACAGAGCTTTCATCTGTGCAATTTAGTAACGACTTACCTTGGGTTGAACTTTATAATGGCACCGGTGCAACAGTAAATTTACAAGACTACTCTCTTAAAGCTCGCAGTATTAATATGTCTGATAGTACGCTGAGTGAAGAGCAAGTATTTGCGCTGCCTGATAAAGAGCTTTTAAATGGCGCCTATATTATTTTACAAAGTCGCTTTGGTGATGACTTTTTAGCAAGTGCGTCATTAAATAATACAAAGCTTGTACTTGTTGGTAACGCGAATGATCAAATTAGGCCTTATTGGTACATAAATGGTTTTGCAGAATTACTTAATAGTGCGAGTACACAAACTATCGATTTTGTTAAGTTTGGAAATTCAACCCAAGAGCCAGTAACAGCCTCGCAGTGGCAAGGAGAAAATGCTGCACAAATACTGCCAGAGCAGGGCGCCAGCTTAAAGCGTACGCTCGGCGCAACCGATACCAACCAAAATACAGACTGGAACTACTCAGTATTCAACACTCCGGCAGGGCCTAACGATATAACTTGCTCAATAGATGATGATAAAGACGGTATTCCAGATTGCGCAGAGGTAGAGGGAGCAACATTTGCTGGGCTGCCTCTGTATGAATGGGGGGCGCGTACTTCACAAAAAGATATATTTATTGAAATAGATTATATGGATAGTAGTGATGTTGGAATAACGCCTCATCGAACTGCACTTGAAAAAATTGTTAGTGTATTTGCAAATAAAGGCTACACCGTTCATTTTGATGTAGGTGATTTATTTGATCAAAATAGCGATATTGCGCCGGAAAACTTTGATTTAGGTGGCGGAAATGTTGTCCCTTTTAATAGCTATACTCCGTTTGAGTACGATTTAAGTAGCCCTAATTTATTTACTTATAAAATGGAATATACCGATATAACCCGCAGACCCATTTTTCATTACTTATTAATGGCAAGTAGTGGAAATGAAGATGGCAGTATTAGTGGGTCGGGTATTGCTGAGATCAGCGGTAATGATTTAATGGTAACTATGGGAGGGTGGGGCTTAACTTTGGATACACAAACAGCAACCAATGTAACTTATAATTATCAAGCATCAACTATCTTTCATGAGCTAGGCCATAACTTAGGCTTATACCATGGTGGAGATGAAGAGGTTAACTTTAAGCCTAATCATTTAAGCTCTATGAATTATTTATATCAATTAGCGGGTTTATCAACAATAGGTAATAACGAAGGCGATCGTTATTATGAGCGCTTTTATCCAGGCAATGTTAGTTGTGATATTACACCAAATACTAATAGTCATTTAGGCTCTACAGATGATTTTATTATTGATTATTCAAGTGGTAGTTCAGCAGATTTAAATGAGAGCACAATACTTGAAGCACAGGGGTTAAATCGAAATGGATCACTACCTGTTGATTTTAACTGTAATGCAATTAGCACAGAAAGCTTAACTGGCTTTGATACTAACCAAGATAATACAATATCAATACTTAGTGATGTAGATGAGTGGAGTATGCTTAATTTGCAGTTTTATATGCAAAGTGCAGGTAATCGATTTGGCGTGCCAAATACCAATAATAGTAAGGTGTATAATTTACAAAGTAATTTACAAAGCTCGCCTACGTATATTGAAACGCTGCCCAGTTATATAAAAGAAGCGCAACCAAGTAGTGCAATTATTGCTGAGTTAAAAGCAATTAAAGAGCATTAATATGAAACTAGGGTTAAGTATTAAGTTTATTGTTTGTAGTAGTTTTTTAAGCTTACTCATAGCGTGTAGCGATACTAGCAATGCACGTGAATGGTTACTAAAAAATGACAATTTATATTATAAAAATACAGCTATTGACTGGCGAGTTGAATCAGTAGAGGGCTGTAAGACATGCGTGATAAGCCAAGATGTTGTTTATCAGCCTGAAGGCATTAGTAGTTATAATACGTTAATGCAGAGTCAAAATTGGGTGGCGGTACATGAGTTAAGTAAAATCAATGTTATCCGTTTAAAGATGCCAGATCAAACACCTTACTTATTCGTAGAGCGTATAAACGGGCGAACACTAACGCTGTTTAATCAGCAGCAAAACTACAGTATAAAAATTGGTGAAGTTACAGCCGTTAATTTTAACAATCAGCGCTTTAATATTTTGATTAAAAACTTCGAAGAAGTAGATAAACAAAGCGTTGCATTACCAAGGCGTGCATCGCTTGAGTTTATTGCTTTAAAAATAGATTAAAAAAAGCACCTTAGGTGCTTTTTTATCTCGGGTGCGGTGACCTTTGAATATTGAAAAGTCAGCAACCTATTAATTAATTGCGGTATTTTGACCGATAATTATCGACCCACAAACGTGTTGCACCACACACAGCTACAGGCATAACTATTAAGTTTACAAAGGGTATAGCGGTTAATAACATAACGGCAAAACCAAACCCATATGATAAACCTTGCTTAGATTTTAAATCGTCTTTCATCTGCTTAAAGCCAATTTTATGGTTATCAAATGCATAGTCTTCATACTGCACCGCATACATCCAGCAGGTAAATAAAACCCATAGTATTTGACCTATAACAGGTAAAATCCAAAGAAGTATAAAAAAGCCAATAGCGCGAGGAAGGTAATAGCACAGCTTTGTCCACTCACGGGCAAGCATTCTAGGTACATCTTTAACTAATTCGGAAAAACCGTCATCATTAATTTTTTGACCCGTTAAATAGAGCTCAACTTTTTCACTTAATAAAGCATTAAAGGGTGCCGCAATAAAATTAGTGATGACAGTAAAGAGCATGCTGTAGCTAAATAATACGACTAAAACTGCAATTGGCCACATTAGCCATTCAAGCCAGCTTAACCACTCTGGCAGCATATTATTAATGTAGCTAAAGCTATCACTTAGCCATCCAAATAAGAAAAACAACGAGCTACCAAATAGTAAAACATTAATTAAAAGTGGGATAAGTACAAAACGCTTTAACCCTTTTTGGCTAATTAATTTAAACCCCGAAAAAAAATATTCCATACCTTGTGTGATCTGCACTGTAACCTCAAAAAATATTTATCACTAGCTACAGTATAAATAGCTTAATAATTTTGAACAGTATTTTTAAGTAACAAAGTGTTAGCTTTAATGTTGCGGTTTTGGTTATATAGTACCTACAGGTGTTTAGTAATATGCAATTATGATTAATCAATGTAGATCAGGTTAGTTTTTTATTAATAAAAGAATAAACTTACTAATCATGACTATACTGAACTTTACTACATAGAAAAAAGCATCTGCATGAGACTTTTTGTTGTATCAATATGTATAAATAATGCGAGCGAGTGGAAATGGGTACGGATCGGTTAAAAAAGTTATTATCTCACCAGCAAGGCATTTTATCTAAAATTGCATTAGGGGTACCCTTAAATGTGGTGCTTACTGAAATTTGTTTATCAATAGAGCAGATTATTGATGATGAGTCTGCAAGGTGTTCCATTTTATCAATTAAAGGCCAGCAGCTCTTTCATTGCGCAGCCCCTAATATTCACCCAGAGTACTGTGAATTGCTTAATGGTATTTACATAGGGCCAAAAGTCGGCTCATGTGGTACTGCCGCATTCTCGAAGACGCGCACAATTGTAGAAAATATTGAAACCTCACCGCTGTGGGAGGACTTTAAAGATTTAGCGCTAAAGTTTGATCTTAGGTCATGTTGGTCAACACCTATTTTTTCGACTCAAGCTGATTTGTTAGGCACCTTTGCTATTTATCACAGCACACCTAAAACCCCATCAGAGCAAGATTTAGAATTAATAGATTTTTTTGTACACTTTTCAAGTATCGCTCTTGAGAAAAGTAACGAATTTGCGAAGGCAAAACAGCTTGTCGTTAATTTACAGCACAGTAATGAAAAATTTAAAGCCTTCACCAAAGTAATGCCCGATCTCATCCTCATTTTAAGTGAAGATGGCACATATACCGATGTTTATGGTACCTCTAATGAGTTGCTGCTTGATTCGTCGACGGATCTTATTGGTCAAAATGTTAAAGACCTGCTTCCTCAAAAAGATGCGCAGATGATAATTGACGTTATTGAAAAAACACTTTCGACTAACGAGATGCAAATTTTTGAGTACGAATTAGATGTACCAAAAGGAAATATAGTTTTTGAGGGACGGGCTGCGGTTTTAGATCATTACAATCCCAATAGCCCTACAAAAAGACATGTAATATGGATGGCCAGAGATATTTCAATAAAGAAAAAAGCTGAGCAAGAAGTCCACAAACTCGCCTTTTACGATCCATTAACTAAACTTCCAAATAGAAGAATGCTTAGTGACAGATTAAGCGCGTGTGTAGAGAGTATCAAGCGCAATAAAAATATAGGGGCGTTATTGTTTTTAGACCTAGATAACTTCAAGCGTATTAATGATTCACTTGGGCACAGTGCCGGGGATGAAGTACTTGTGGAGCTATCAAAAAGGTTAAGTGCAATAATAAAAGGCTCAGATACACTAGCCAGAGCAGGTGGTGATGAGTTTATTATTTTACTTAAACACATAGGGCAAGACACAAAGCAAGCAATGCTAGAATGTAAATCAGTTGCTCAAGAAATTCAAAGGGCTTTTCATGATAAATTCGAATTGGGAAACCTTGCATTCCAAGTAAGTTGTAGCATAGGTATTTGCCTAATTGATAGCGTAAATGCACAGGCTGGAAATATATTAAAATTTGCAGATACAGCTATGTATCATTCTAAAAATAAGGGGGGGAATAGCAGTAGCTTTTACGATCCAGCCTTGCAAACACTGCTCGAAAAGCAAGCAGAACTAGAAACCGATATAGTGAGGGCAATTGCGTCTAATGAGTTTTGTGCTTACTTTCAGCCACAAGTAAATACGCAAGGTAACGTTGTTGGTGCTGAAGCACTCATTAGGTGGAACCATCCTCAAAGAGGGCTGATAGCGGCAAACGAATTTATACCTATAGCTGAGCAATACGGTCTTATTCAAAAACTACAAAATATTGTTTTGCATGATATATGTATTTTAATTAATGAACTTAAAGCAAACGCTATAATTGACAACTCGTTTAGTGTTTCAATTAATATTAGTCAAAGTCAGTTCAATTCATCAAATTTAAAAGGTGAGTTGTTTAACATTATTAATAAATTTGATATTCGAGCATCACAAATTAAGTTAGAAATAACTGAGTCAATGCTCTCTAGCGATATAGATTATACAATTAGGCAAATGAAAGAGCTCATTGCTGCTGACTTTTTATTTTCGATTGACGACTTTGGAACAGGGTATTCCTGCTTAGCTTACTTAAGTGCGTTTCCTGTTAAAGAATTAAAAATAGATAAGAGCTTTGTTGATAAGATTTTAGATAATGAGATTGGCTTTAATATCGCACAAACAATTATCAGTTTAGGTAAAAGCTTAAACTTAGTGGTCGTTGCAGAAGGCGTAGAAACAATAGAGCAGTATGACTTACTTACAAAAATGAATATTGATACTATGCAAGGCTACTTAGTTGCAAAGCCTATGGATAAAGAACGTTATTTAAAATGGCATAGGGCTAATAGCAATCCGCAATAATACTTAATCGTTTAGAGGGATTAAACCTGGCGGTAACTATGTTAAAAATTCTGCCTTGTTATCGACACGACTTTCTTACCTCAAAATAGATCATTTAATTAAGCTAATTGGTAATAACCAAATAGAAAATCTCTATATACAAGGACATTTTGCATTTTCTAGCTGTTAAAATTCCCCAAACTATATGCTAAATAAGGACTAAAGATTTTTTGGTTAAATAATGCTAAGCTATGCCCGCTTGAATATATTATTTAAAGCTTAATAAACTTATAACAATGAATGGAAGCTTTATGCAGTTAGTTGATTTGAACCCTAATGATCCCGATGTAGTAAATGTATTTGACGATATAGACCGACTTATAAATTCTTTATATCCTGTTGCTACAGCGCAGTCTCTGGAGCTAAACGAATTAACCTTACCTAATGTGTATGCTATTGGTTTAAAAACTGATGAAGGTATTATTGCCTGTGGTGCGATCGTAGAGAAATTTGATACTCAACCTTATGGCGAAATAAGACGTTTATACGTAAAACCAAGTCATCGTGGTAAAGGGCTATCAAGACGTATTATGCAGATTTTATTACATCAAGCTGGCGAAAAGAAAATCCCGTTAATACGTTTAGAAACAGGTCCAAAACAAATAAAATCAATCAATTTATATGAAAATTTAGGCTTTAAACGCTGTAGCAGTTTTGGCTCATATATAGATAATCCACAAAGTGTATTTATGGAGTTAGGGCTTAGCCAATAAGCTTTTTAACGCTACGACATGTTAAACCTCAATATGTCGTAAATATCAGGTCCATGATCATTCGTTTTATTCTAATTTAGAGTAGTTTTAAGAAGCTACTTATTATTGCTTTGCAATAAACGGCATAACCACGCTAATCACTTTAAGAAAGTCTTTTATAGTGATGCAAAAAATACTTCACTGTTTTTCACATCTGTCTTCGTATAAAATCTGCCTCGATAATTAGTGACTAACTTACAAAGCGAGAATTTTTATCTTTTCTAAAAGTAGCAATAAACAAATGAGCGAAATAACAGTAGTAACCCACAATGGTAATTTTCATGCAGATGACGTTTTTAGTATTGCGGTACTTAAACATGTTTTGCCAACGTTTAAACTGGTACGTACTCGCGATAAAGCGCTTATAGAGGGTGCCGACTTTGTAATTGATGTAGGTGGCGAATACGACCCCGAAACTAATCGCTTCGATCATCATCAACGTGGTGGTGCAGGCGAACGAGAAAATGGCATTCCTTTTTCATCATTTGGCTTAGTGTGGAAAAAATATGGCTTAGCGCTGTGTGATGATAACCAAGCCGTTGCTGATAGAGTTGATTCGGGCTTAGTTTCAACAATTGACGCCATTGATTGTGGTCATGTTGAAGGTGTGTCAAAAGGAATAAGCTTGAGCCAAACAATCTCAATGTTTAATCCTACATGGGAAGAAGAAAGTAACTTTGATACTTGCTTTGATGAAGCTGTTGAATTTGCAGCTCGCATGCTCATTCGTTTTATCGCATCAGCTCACGGAAGTGTAAATGCAAAAGAGATTGTTGCCAAAGCAATTGAAAGTGCAGAAGATGCCAGAGTTATAGTGCTTGAAAAATACACTCCGTGGAAAAAAACAGTGCATATTTTATCAAGCGATGCACTATACATGGTTTACCCATCGCATTCTGGGCAATGGATATTACAGACTGTGCCAGTTGAGCCAGGATCGTTTGAGGATAGAAAATCGCTTCCTAAAGCGTGGTCAGGCTTATCTGATGAAGCGTTTGTAGATGAAACAGGTATTGATGATGCCGTATTCTGTCACAATGGTTTGTTTATAGCGGGTACTAAATCGTTTGAGAGTACAATGAAGCTTGCCGCAATGGCATTAGCTGAATAAGTAAAATAGCTAAGTAACAACATTTGTATGTTACTTAGCTAATTAAATTACGTGAGAACGTTATGTTTGAAGTAAAAACTATCGCGCTATTTGTCATAACCGCTCTTGCCGAAATTATTGGCTGTTACCTTCCTTATCTTTGGCTTAAAGAGGATAAAAGTATATTACTTTTAATTCCTGCGGCTTTAAGTTTAGGTTTATTTGCTTGGCTATTATCTCTTCACCCTGATGCAGCTGGTCGTGTATATGCAGCTTATGGCGGCGTATATATTTGCGTTGCGCTATTGTGGTTATGGGTTGTTGATGGCGTAAAGCTCACTATGTGGGATGTTATTGGTGGAGCTGTTGCTTTACTTGGTATGGCCATTATTATTTTTGCACCTAAAAGTGTTTAATCTCGTCCAATTTCCTTTTGTTAAAATATCCTATACTCAAATAAATTAAACTGCAGAGATAGGAAGCCAATTATGAATATTTACAAATCACTGCTTTTACTCTTTGGCTGCCTTGTTTTGATAGCTGCTTGTAGCAAAAATCCTTTAAAAACCAATGTTACTACCTCGCTACCTACGCCTTGGTGGGAGCCATTAACGCCTGATGTTGTTATTAATAACTATGAATTTTATTTACAAGGTTGCTCGTCCATCACTCGAGTTGCTAGTGAAGGCAGTATAAAAACAGCAAGCATTGTTTTAAATATCCCAACTCGGTTATTGTCTAGTTGCCCAGAAAATCAAAGCAATAAACGCCTTAAATACGATGGCACGTATCTTACATTAACGCTTTGCAGAGTTGCATTTGGCGCTGGTGGCTGCGCAGATGAGCGCTATAAAACTCTCGATTTTGTTAATTGGGAAGAGTACATAGGTATTACATGGCTCAAAAGTGAAAAGTACGAAGCATGGCGCAAACTTGGATCTACATCTTCAAAAGCAGACTCAATAACCAAAGTAGTAATCAATTGAACAAAAACTTATATAGTTCTGGAAGTGAAACTCACCTGCATAGTCCACTATATACTGCTAAATCATAAAGTTAATTAGCAGCTAAGCCTTATTAATTAAGGGCTCGTTGGCTGTGTAATAAAATGGGTATTTGTAATCTTAAAAATTACTCGTTACGAGTAAAAATACTTGTTGGACTTGAATCCCTATTTTTCTTTTAATGCGCGCAATCAGCCGATACTCACTATTGGCATTCATCAAATAAAAGAGAAAGATAAATGAAAGAAACAACATCACTAGAACAAGCTCGTACGAGCTACAATGTTCGTCATTGGAGCCAAGGTTTTTTTGGTATTAATGATCAAGGTGATGTGTATGTGGCGCCCAAGGCTCATGCCCCAGAGCAAACCATTGCATTAACAGATATCGCAAAGCAACTACAAGATAAAGGTTTAAGCTTACCTGCTTTAGTTCGTTTTCCGCAAATTTTACACCACCGTGTACACAGCTTATGCGGCGCATTTAATACTGCGATTGAAAACTATGGTTACCCTAAAGACTACTTATTAGTTTATCCAATAAAAGTAAATCAACAACGTGAAGTAGTTGAAGAAATAGTAGCAAGCCAAGCACAAGTTGAAAAAAAGCAACTTGGTTTAGAAGCCGGCAGCAAGCCTGAACTACTTACAGTATTAGCATTGGCTGAAAAAACCAGCGCCGTAATTGTATGTAATGGCTACAAAGATAAAGAATACGTACGTTTAGCACTTATTGGCGAAAAGCTAGGTCATAAAGTGTATATCGTACTTGAAAAGCTTTCTGAGCTAGATATGGTGCTTAGCCAAGCAAAAGAGCTTAACGTAAAACCGCGCATTGGTATTCGCGTACGTTTAGCGTCGCAAGGTAAAGGTAAATGGCAAGCGAGTGGCGGCGAAAAATCAAAATTTGGTTTATCTGCATCGCAAGTTTTGCATGTAGTTAATCGTTTAAAAGACGCAGGTCAACTTGATTTATTACAGCTAGTACATTTTCACTTAGGGTCGCAAATGGCGAACATTCGTGACGTACGTTTAGGTGTAAGCGAAGCTGCGCGTTTTTACTGTGAGTTACGCAAATTAGGCGCAGAAATTGATTGCCTTGATGTAGGTGGTGGCTTAGCTGTTGATTACGACGGCACACGTAGCCAATCGCATAACTCTATGAATTACAGCTTAGCTGAGTACGCAAATAACATTGTGTACACCATTGGTGATACATGTAAGCAATATGAGCAACCAATGCCGACTATTATTTCTGAGTCAGGTCGTGCGCTTACGGCGCATCATGCTGTGCTTATTTCTAATGTTATTGGTACTGAAAGTTACACGCCAGAAGAGTTAGTAGCGCCAGCAGCAGATGCACCCCTGTTATTAAAAAACATGTGGGCGTCGTTTGTACAGTTAACTGATTTAACGGATGACCGTGCATTAATTGAGATTTATCACGACAGCCAAGGTGATTTAGCTGAAGCGCATAACCAATTTGCACTAGGTTTACTTGATTTATCGCAACGTGCATGGGCTGAGCAAATTAATATCCGTATTTGTTATGAACTTAACAAGCACATGGATAATAAAAACCGTTTTCATCGTCCTATTATTGACGAGTTAAACGTACGTTTAGCCGATAAGTTTTTTGTAAACTTCTCGTTATTTCAATCGCTTCCAGACGCATGGGGCATTGATCAAGTGTTTCCGGTACTGCCATTAAGTGGCTTAACTGAAGCACCAAAAAAACGTGCTGTATTACTTGATATAACCTGTGATTCAGACGGCGCACTTGAGCATTACGTAGATGGACAAGGTATTGAAAGCACATTACCTGTACCAGAGTTTAGTGCTGACAAACCTTATTTAATGGGCTTTTTCTTGGTGGGTGCTTATCAAGAAATTTTAGGTGATATGCATAACTTGTTTGGTGATACGCACAGCGCGATTGTTAATATGGATGAGCAAGGCGTTGCAAGTATTACCGAAATAAACCAAGGTGACACTGTTGCCGATATGATGCGCTATGTACATTTAGATGTTGAAAGTTTTCAGCAATCATACGAGCAGTTAGTAAGCACTAAAATTGAAAAACACGAACAGCAAAGCGTTTTAGACGAGTTGCAAAGCGGCCTTGACGGCTACACTTATTTAGAAGAGTTATAAGCAATGTCAACTTTGTTTGGTCACGCAGATCACTCATTGTACTCAAATGGGATGACGTTTTTACGTCGTCCTATGGTGCAAAACATTAATGTAATTGATGCAGACGTAGTGGTTTTAGGCTTACCATTTGATTTAGCGACATCGGGCCGTCCAGGTGCGCGCTTAGGCCCTGATGCAATTCGTCGTGCATCGGTTCATTTAGCATGGGAAGACACTAAATACCCGTGGACGTTTCCGTTGTTTGAGCGCTTAAAAGTGGCCGATGCAGGGGACTTTACTTACCCTGTTGGCGACCCTGAGTATTTTACTGCGCAATTAGAAATGGCTGCTGAGCAAATACTTCGTCAAGGTAAAACGCTATTAGGTTTAGGGGGGGATCACTTTGTGACGCTTCCGCTATTACGTGCTCATGCAAAAATACATGGCAAAATGGCGTTAGTGCATTTTGATGCGCACACTGATACCTACAGTAATGGATCGCGATTTGATCATGGCACTATGTTTTATCATGCACCAATGGAAGGGCTTATAGATGTTGAGCACAGTATCCAAATAGGTATTCGTACCGACTTTGATCAAAGCAAACATGAGTTTGCCGTGATTGATGCAATGCAAGCCAACGATTTACATGCAAATGATATTGCAGCGCAAATACTTGAACGAGTAGGTGACCTACCGGTTTACTTAACGTTTGATATAGATTGTTTAGACCCTGCGTTTGCGCCTGGTACAGGCACTCCTGTGTGTGGTGGTTTAACGTCAGATAAAGTACTTAAAGTACTGCGTGCGCTAAAAGGCATAAATATGGTGGGTATGGATGTGGTAGAGGTATCACCTTCGTATGACCAAAGCGAGCTTACCGCCATTGCCGCAGCAACAATTGCCAGTGAATTATTACATTTGTGGACGCATAAAAATAAGTACTAATTTTACAAATTAAGTACTACAAAAAAGGGTATGCATTTGCACACCCTTTTTTATTTAGAGATATCGATTATTCAACAGCTTAATCTCTTTTAACCAAATAAAGCTTAGCCCAATAAGCGGCAAGTTGGTGGTTACAGGGTTAAATGCTTCAATAAGTAATTGTGGCTGCATAACAACTACAGCGAATAAAAGCCCAATAAGCGCTAATATATTTAAAGTGACTAGATGTTTATTTTTATAAAACACAAATAAACACAGTCCAAATATAATTTCGCCAACACCCGCCGAGCGTGTAATTAAGTCAGACACTTCTGCTGAAAAGCCAGCACTGCCCGTCATTAACTTTTCAAGTGGCGCTACGTGATAAAGCTTTGGAAAAAAACCGTGGTATATCCAACTTAAACTCACTATGTAGCGAGCAAGTTGAATATAACCACGATTATTTCCTAGCATTGTCAATACGCTCTTGTGCACTTGGATGGCTAGATAAATATTCTAATAAGTTATTCACTTTTTCTAGGTGTTCGTTTTCGCTGGTATGGCTTTCTTGCAGGGCTTCTATTGCATCAGCAAAGTCATTGCTCGAATACCCCAATGATTCTAATTGGGTAAGTGCAAAGCTGTCGGCTTCGCGTTCCATATCACGTGAAAACCCTTGCTGAGCAAACGATGCACCGGTACCTAGCGCAACCTCTGCAACACCCTCTAAATCACCAAATACAACCGCTAATACAATCGTACTTGCGGCAGATTGTGCTGTAATACGTACGCTATGTTGATGCACTACATGGCCCATTTCGTGTAGCAATACCGCTTTTAGCGCATTGGGTTTATCGGCAAGTAGATTAGCTAACTCATCGGTGACCACGATACGACCATGGGGCAGTGCAAATGCATTAGCGCCAAAGCTGTCTGACTTATAAAATGATAATCTATAAACCGATTGATCAAGCGATAACGCCTTAAGCATACTTTTGAAATGCGCTTGTACTTTAGCTTGCTGCTCTGCGGGCAGCTCACTTGGGTCAAGCGCAATCTTTTTAATTAATGTAAAGCTCTGCTCACCCATTTGCTCTACAACATTACGTGGCAGGGTATCAACACTGTAAACAGCAATGGCCGGTACGGCTTTATAAAGCACTAACCACATAAACAATGGTGTAAATATGACAGCGGCTAAAATGGTCCATTTACTTTTTTCGAGGCGTTCCATTACGTGATGGTTATTTTCTTTAAATGGCCATCTGTAATTTACATCAAGTGGAATAAAACGACTGCCATCTTCGAAGTCTAGTTCGTCAGCAAGTCCAGCCATTCCCGAACTTAAGTTAAGACTTGTGATTGCGTGGCGAGCAATAACATATTCATCGTCAATAATTTCAATGTGTGTGTCGCTAATAGTTGCCACACACACCTGATAATTACTCGATGCTTTGGGAAAAAAATGCCCCTTTACATGCATGGTGAGCTCTTAAGTTAAAGAAAGGTCAATATCGAATACGTTTGCAGCTTCTTCAGCAAATGATGATTGCTGATCCTGCTCGGTATCAATCAGATTCAATGCACCAGGATAAATAGTGACGTTAGTTACATCTGCAAGCATTTTTGATGTGCGTACTTTTGTCCATGGGTATGCAAGCCCTAAAGAAAATACAATAGCCAACATATTAGTGAGTAATAAAACTGCGAAAGGAATTGGTTTTAGCTCTGATTTAAATGTAGCAACGCCTTCAAAATGGCTGTTATCAAAAATGTGATTACGAATAGCGGCGTGCCATACAGCTGAAACAATAGCAATCATCAGCACGTAGGCAATAGTCATAAATATAGGAAGCATAACCATAGCTGCAGAGTTTTCTAAATTTTGTTGATTTTCAATATCTATTAAATTGAGGCCAAATAATCCTAAAATCCCCATAAATACCACCATAGTGATAGAGCTCACTACAAAGCAAATAAGCGCTGTTAGGTAATAGGTTTCGCCTTTTAGATTTACAGTAAGTGGTTTGTCACCGTAACTAATGTTGCTATGGATATAGCTATCAATACGTTTTATAACATAAGGCATTAATAAATAAAGTGTAAATACGCTGGCAATAGGTAAAAGTATAAAGTTAACAAAAGCTTCGCCATAACTGCCTTTAAAAGCAAAGCGAACATTACGATGGCGCGTCATACGTAGATTAAAACGTAAACCTTGGTTAATAATCCATGGCATTAAAAAGATAAAACCAATCGCAATAAACAGGCCTAGTATAGGCATAAAGCTGATAGAGAATGTGTAAATAAAAAACACAATAACCGCTAAAATCCGGCCTTTTAAAATTTGTATTGGCGTTGCTAGATAGTCAAAGCTATGTCCATCTATACGAATATGGCCGTAGAAGTATCGGTGTGTACGTACTTTAGCCCACGCTGAGTATATGCCGAGAGTAATAACACTAAGTAATATATTTACAATCCAAATGCCAAAAAACTCACCACCTTTACCGCTAAATTGCACTTTACCGCTAAAAATTGGTTCAGCGGGTTCATTTACTGGAGGGTTTGTTTTAGGGGGAGTAGGGTGTATTGATTCCATTAAAATTATATCCATGTTGTTTTTTTGTTAACTTACCTAAATTTGGTGCAAAATTCAATGTTTATAATTACACCACAGTTTTGCAAGTGGCTGATTAAAAGACTATAAGTAATACCATTAGGCTTAAAACTGTGTGGCTATTAATTTTAAATTAAGCACAAAATTAATATAATCAGTTATCTGCTTTATCGCACTCTACTTTTAACCGTTTTTAAACACGTATGGACTTTTATTATGCTGCAAGCTGTTGTTTTAGGCGGGGTCGAGTTTAGCCCTTTGATTATTTACTTTCCTATCGCTTTTATTTTAACAGCCATTACACGTTTTATATTACATCGTTTAGATTGGCACGACCGTATTTGGAAGGTGGCTTGGTTTGAGGTGTCTTTATTTATTTGTTATTTGGCCTTAACCGTTTACCTACTCAGTGGAAGATAAATTAGATGACAAAATATCTACGTACACTTTTAACCATAATCGTTGTTATAGCCGCTGTATTTGCTGGACGATGGGTATGGACTGATTACATGCATACTCCTTGGACTCGAGACGGCCGTATTCGAGCTGAAGTAGTCACCGTTTCGCCCGATGTGTCGGGATGGGTAACTGGGCTAAACATTAAAGATGGTCAAAATATAAAAAAAGGTGACTTACTTTTTAGTGTTGACAACAAACGCTACCAAGCGGCACTTGATAGGAGTAAAGCGACTACTGAAAATGCTTTATACACCTGGGAGTTGGCAAAACATAAACTAGAGCGCCGAAAAGGTTTAAACACTCAGCAAGCAATTAGTGAAGAAGGGCTTGAGTCAACACGCATTAATTCAAAAATAGCAAAAGCCAATTATGAACTTGCAAAAACAGATCAAGCTATAGCTCAACTTAACTTTGATAGAACAAAAGTGTATGCCCCCGTTAGTGGGCAAATTATTAATTTAAACTTACGCCAAGGTAATTACGTAGCTCAAGGCACATCAGTATTTGCCATTGTAAAATCAGGCTCGTTTTACGTTACGGGTTACTTTGAAGAAACTAAAATCCCTTTAATACATGATAATCAAAAAGCTAAAATATCACTGTTAAGCGGTGGCAAGGCTTTAACCGGCCATGTGATTAGTGTGGGTAAAGCTATTGCAAATACAAACACACAAAGTAATACACAACTTTTACCCGTGGTGCAGCAAACATTTAATTGGGTGCGTTTATCTCAGCGAATTCCTGTTGATATAAAGCTAGATTCGGTGCCAGAGGATATACAACTTAGCGCCGGAATGACCGCCACAATACATCTAAATACTCAATAGGGAGAATGCTTTGGGTGATGTATTGAGGAATTTGTTTTTTCCTAAAAAACAGGCAATTATTTTTGCTGTTAAGGGCGTTATTGCGATGGTAATGGCGCTGACTATTGCTATGTCACTTAATCTTGATAGACCTTATTGGGCGCTAGTATCAGCTATATTTTTGCAATTACGCCCACAAAGCGGACTCGTTATTGAAAAAGCAATATGCCAAATAATAGGCACCATAATAGGTGGTTTATTTGGCATACTGCTTTTAACCCAGTTAATTCTTTATCCTTATTTAGCGTTAAGTGCACTTGCTTTATGGTTAGGGGTAAACTCTGCCTTATCGGCAATGGTGCGCCAAGCAAACTTTATTTATGCATTTGCTATGGCAGGGGTTACCGCCGCTATTATCGTACTTTTAGTTATGGTTACACCGGCAATGGTGAGCAGTCAAAGTATATTTGATATTGCTCAGGCGCGAGTAAGCGAAATAGTGATTGGGTCGATTTGTGCGGGCATTGTTAGCCATTTATTTTGGCCAGTAAAAGTTAAACATTTACTGCAAGCACAAGCACGGTCGGTTATAAATCAAACTTTAGATTATTTAGTAACGGAACTTGATTCTAAAGGATCGCACGAAAATCGCCATCACCAAATAGATGGCATTATGGCAACGTTAGGGTCTATAAATGAAGACTCTAGCGCAGTGAGGTACGAAGGACCGAAAGGCCCCGGACGCTCGCGTGCGGCAAATCAATTGTCGCAAAAAGTACTTTCTTTACTGGCTTCAATTCAAATAATTGGTCGCTTGCAACGAAACCACTCAGACCTCATTACTCCTACATTAGACAAATTAATAAGTAAACTTAAAAACGTATTCGCACAAATTAAAGAATCTGACGATTTTGATTACTGCGCCGAGCAGATTAAAGTCCTGCGCAAAGAGCTAACCGACTATAGAGCAAATACGGTGTGTGATTCGCCATTTGAATCTCACATGCTCAATGTGAGCATGGAAGTGGCTAACGATTTAACAATTTTACTGCGGGCTTACAGAGCTTTAGAACAACGCGATAAAACATTGTTAAATGCACCTAGTATGCTTACATATCGCGACCCATTGGCTGGCATTATAGTAGGGTTTAGAACTGCTTTGGTCTTTTCTATCGGCGCATTTATTTGGGTTAATACAGGGTCTTCAGCTGCATTATTAATAATGATTTTACCGGTGATTTTTTCGATAATGTTAGCGCGAATACCGTTAGCTATTTTGCAGGTGGTAATAAAACGTTTATTGGCAGGTATAATTGTTGCTACTTTTGTGACTGTTTTTTATGCGCTAAATTTACTGTCGCAAAGTGGTGGGCAACTAGAAATATTATTACTTGTATTAGCGGGTCCGTATTTTCTTGGTTTACTGCTTTTAGCTGAGCAACAAACATTGCCATACGGCTTAGGGTTTTGTATTCCATTTACTATTTTGGTTAGACCCAGCACGGATATGAGCCTAGCGTTTTCAATTGATTATACATTAAGCTCTGCAATCGCTATTTTTGCTGGCGTGAGTATTTTATTTTGGATTTTTCAGTTATTTACCGGCCCCAGTGTTCAGTTACTTGTTCATCGTGTTTTTAAAGCAACTTACAAAGATTTACTCGAAATAAATACTCATCAAACTCCTACTATTTGGTATAACCGCCGCATGGCAGATAGATTAATACGCTTAACTAATTATGATCAGGGCTCACACACACGGGCCATTACTGACCTTGCATTAACAGGTTTAAACTTAGGGCATGCTTCAATACGATTAAACTCAATTTGCGAGAACCTTGCTGGTGGTACCACACTCAAATATTTAAATGAGTGGCAACGCACGTTGGCTAGTGCATTTATGTTGGCAACCAAAGGCAAGTTTGATGAAAACTTTAAGCAAGCGTCTGATAATCTTTATAACGAATTAGCAGCAACCGTTGATGATTCAAACCAATTAGAAGCAATTAAAGGTATGTTTATTCGTATTAACCTGACCTTTGAAAGAAGTGCCAGCAAGATTAATTAACCCTATTCGCTGCTTTTCGAGTTCAGATGTTATAACGAAATCTGTTATACTTAATGGACAATTTTATGGGGCTGTTATGATTTCAAAAAACCAACTCAAACTTATTCGCCAACTTGGCCAAAAAAAGTACCGAAAGCAATATAATCAATACCTTGTACAGGGTGAAAAAAACGTACTTGAGTTATTAAACAGCCCATTAAATGCGGTTAATATTTTTGCTACAAACGAATTTATAAATGCGTATCAAGGTGAGTATCAGCACGCTAATTTTATTGAAGCGGATGAAGAGACCCTCACTAAAGCCAGCACGCTAGTTAGCAATAATGCAGCCATTGCTATAGTTGATATGCCAAATGCAGAGCTACCTAAAGCAAGTGGCTTAATACTCGCGCTTGATGGCGTATCAGACCCTGGTAACTTAGGCACAATAATTAGAGTGGCAGACTGGTACGGTATTAAACATATAGTAACTAGCACCGACAGCGCTGACGCTTACAACCCTAAAACAATTAGCGCCACAATGGGCTCATTTGTAAGGGTATCGGTAAGCCAAGTAGATTTACCTGATTACTTACGCTCTTTAAAGTTACCTGTTTACGGTGCTTTTTTAGATGGACAAAGTGTACATAAAACCCAATTTACGGGCTCAGGCGTTTTACTAATGGGCAGTGAATCGCATGGAATACGCGAGCAGTGTGCAAAATTAGTGAGCGACAAAATAACCATACCTGCTTTTGGCGGTGCAGAGTCGCTAAATGTGGCAATGGCCACCGGTATTATTTTAGATAACTTTAAACGCCAAGCTTAACAATTTAACTATTTATGAGTTAAATTGTTTGTAGTCAATAACAATAATAAATTGGTAATAACAATAAGATGCGCTTAAGCACTATTAAATTAGCGGGCTTCAAATCGTTTGTAGAGCCCACTAAAATTCCATTTCCTGATCAAATGACATGTGTTGTAGGCCCTAATGGCTGTGGCAAATCTAACGTTATTGATGCAGTGCGATGGGTGCTAGGTGAAAGCTCTGCTAAAAATCTGCGTGGCGATGCCATGACCGACGTTATTTTTAATGGTTCAACTAATCGAAAAGCCATATCGCAAGCCTCTGTAGAGCTTGTTTTTGATAACGATAAAGGTAGCCCTTCAAATACATTTGCCGATCGAAACCAAATTGCCATTAAGCGTCTAGTAACGCGCGACGGACAGTCACTGTATTTTTTAAACGGTAGTAAATGTCGTAAGCGCGATATTACCGATATATTTTTAGGTACCGGTCTTGGTCCGCGAAGTTACGCAATTATTGAGCAAGGGATGATCTCGCGCTTAATAGAAAGTAAACCACAAGAATTACGCGTATTTTTAGAAGAAGCCGCCGGCGTTTCTAAATACAAAGAACGCCGCCGCGAAACCCAAACACGTATTAAAAGCACCCGCGAAAACCTTGAGCGTTTACTTGATGTGCGTAAAGAGCTGCAAAGCCAGTTAGATAAATTAGCTGTGCAGTCGGTTGATGCAAAAAAATACCGGGAGCTAAAAGCGCAAGAACGCATGCTAAAAGGGCAAATTGCGGTTTTAAAATGGCAAAAGTTACACCAGCAGCAATTAGAAAAAAGTACTCAAATTAAAAAACTGAACGACCAAGTTTCGTTTTTTAAAACCGCTAACTCAGGGCATGACGATGTACTTGCAAGCTTAGAAGGTCAAGTACAAGCTCAGCAAGACAAATTAAGCGATGCACAGCATCAGCAACATGTAATACACACCGAGCTTACCCGCGCTGAGCAACAACAAATAAATGTAAAGCAACAAACTCAAACGCTTAAACAAAATTTAATTAAATTACAGCAGCGCCAAACTCATAGTACGGAGATTAAAACGCAGCAGCAGATTGTGTGTGAACAACTAAATGAAACCCTGCAAGAAGCAAGTGAAAACGCTTTAATTTGCGAAGAGCAAGTTAGGACGTTAACACATGAACTTGAAGACTTATTAGCACTGAAACTGCGCCACAATACACACTGGCAAACTTTGTGTGAGCAACAGCAACAACTTAATAATAATGCACAACTGCATAGCAGTCACATCAAACAAACTCAGCAGAAAATAAGTCACGTTAACGAGCAAGTTGATCAGTCAAATGCGCAGCTTACTGACTTACAAAGTAGTGATGTAGAGCAACAATTAACAGAGCAAAAACAGCAAACACAAACATTAACTCAAGAACTTGCCGTTAAACAAACAGCGCACACGCAGTGCAGTGCTAAGCTTGAATTACAAAATGAGCTTGTTAATAACTCACAGAAGCAATATTCGACGCTTACTCAAACAATAAATGAGTTAAAAGCCAGTATAACGGGGCTTAAAAGTACATTAGGGCTTGATGAAGAAAGTGAAAGTACTCATTGTTTGTTTAATCAGCTAAGTGTTAAAGAAGGCTTTGAGCCCTTAATAGAGCAAGCACTTAAATCGCTAGAGCACTTAAATGTCAGTGAGCAGCAAGCTGATAATAGTGTGTGGCCAATGAGTGGTAAGCATATTGCTGAAAATAGCTTAGCGGCACTCATAACAAGCGGTGTTTATCCAGAACATTTAACGCGTATTGCTTATAGCGAGAGCGGTGATTTAACGCTCTTAAACGATGCTTTTTATACAGCCGTTATGGATAAAAACGGTGCTCTATATGGTCGTAACTGGCATGTAAGTGCTGATCGAAGTGCAGAAAACTCATTGCTTTTAAAACATAAGCAATTGCAGGATAAAGCTCAGCAGTTAACCAATACCGAGGATGAGCTAAAACAAGTAACGCGTACTCGTGATGAACATACAGCCGAGCAAGTAAAGTTAATTAACGACCAAAACGAGCTTAAAGAAGGCATACATGAGCTTGCGCAAAATATAGCAGTAGCCGGTACTCGCAGTGATATGCTTAAACAGCAAGTAGCGCACTTTAAGCTGCAACTAGAAAAGCTACAGCAACAAAAACAGCAATTAACCACTGTGCTTTTGCAATTAAATACCGTGCTTGATGAGCAAACAGAGCAATTTGAAGTGTTAAATGAGCAGCAACTCAACTTAACGGATGAGGTAGACACTGCAAATAGCCTGCGCTCACAAAGTGATAAAAGTTATAGCGAAGCAGTAAGCATGCTTGAGCAATATAAAACGCAAGCGCATAAGGCAACGCTCTTAGAGCAAAAGGCACGCAGTGAATGGCAGTTAAGCCAAACCAAATTGAGCCATGCAGAGCAGGAGCACATTAGTGCATCTGAAGGTGCGCAAGAACTACTTAATGAAATAGAAGAGCTGCTTATACCAGAGCAAGAACTGGACGATAAAATAACGCAGCTTTTAGCGCAACATCAAAAAGGTGAGCAGGCGCTGATATTACTACAAAAAGAATTAGCTCAGGCTAAAGAAAGCTTAAATACCAAACAGGCAAGCCTTAAAAGTTCGCAAAGCGAGCTGGCGGGCTTGCAAGAGCAGCATCAAAAGTTAACAATTGAAGAGCAAAGCTTGCTAATAAAAGCGCAAGTTGCGCTCGAGCCATTAGAAGAATTGAAACAAAGCTTAAAAGCAATACTTGATGAATTACCAGATTCATTGAATTTAAGTGCGGCGCAAAATCAGTTAACCGGATTCACTAATCAGTTAAATAAATTAGGTGCAGTAAACTTAGCGGCAATAGAAGAGTTTGATTTAGCCAAAGCTCGTAGTGATTATCTTGATAATCAATTAGATGATTTAACAAAAGCGTTAAGTACCCTTGAAGGTGCAATTCGTAAAATTGATATTGAAACCAAAACACGCTTTAAAGCGACGTTCGATCAAGTTAACGAAGACTTCGCTGAACTATTTCCTAAAGTTTTTGGTGGTGGTAGTGCGTATTTAGAATTAACCAGTGACGATTTACTCGAAAGTGGTGTTAGTATAATGGCACGACCACCTGGTAAGAAAAATTCAACAATTCATTTGTTAAGTGGTGGAGAAAAAGCGCTGACCGCATTATCATTAGTGTTTTCTATATTCAGGCTCAATCCAGCTCCTTTCTGTATGCTGGACGAAGTAGATGCCCCATTGGATGATGCCAACGTTGTGCGTTTTTGCCGTTTGGTTGAAGAAATGTCACAATCAGTGCAGTTTATTTATATTAGTCATAATAAAATTGCGATGGAAATGGCAGGTAGATTAACAGGTGTTACTATGGCAGAACCTGGCGTATCGCGAATGGTTGCTGTAGATATAGAGCAAGCTGTGCAACTTGCACATGCATAAATTTTTATAACAAGTATATTAGTTTTTGATTAATATACAGGTTTTAGGCATATCAAATAATAAAAGGTGAGGGGATGGCCGAACAATTAAGATGGGTTTTAATCATTATCAGTGTAGTTGTCATTGGTGGTTTATTAATACATGGATTGTGGTCTGTTAGAAAAAAAGACCGCCCAGAAGTATCTGATAACGAACGGGTTGAGCCATTACAAGAAAGCGCATCAGCTTCATCTAAACCGTTTCGTACTGAGGCTGAGCCAACAGAGCCAATGCAAAACGAACGAGATGAGCCACAATTTGGTGAGCTTAACTTTGATGCAAATGAGCCGCAAATTGATACAAGCGTGCCAGAAGTGCCGATTGAAGATGACCTAGAAATAGTGGATGACCAAGAAGAAAAAGAGCAAAGCGCTGAAGATGCACCAGCTCAAATGTCTGACTTTGTTATTGTACATATTCAAATGCCAGAAGAGCTTAGCATGCAGGGTAGTAAATTATTGCCAGCAGTTAATACTTTAGGTTTTAAATATTCTGAGGAAGGTTTTTTTAATCGCCACTTAGATCCGGCTGGTCAAGGCCCTGTTTTATTTAGATTAGTAAATATGTACAACCCAGGTACGTTTGATATTGATAATATGGAACAATTTAGTACCGCTGGGGTAAGCTTATTTATGACGTTACCGTGCGACGGCGATGGCCTAGCTGCATTTAATATGTTGCACAGCGCAGCTAAAAAGTTAGCGGATGAATTTGGTGCACAAATTTTAGATGCTGAGCGAAATGAAATGACCGTAGATCGCGTAAGACAATATGTTGAGCAGGTCCGTTCTTTTTCAGCGTAAATAACGCACACATTATATTTTTATAAGCCACTGGACGGTGAATCGTCAAAGTGGCTTTTTTTATGTTTATTGAGGTTTAAATGTCTAGCAGCATTAGTGAGCAAGTTAATCATCTTCGTACTATATTAGAGCAACACAACTATAACTATTATGTGCTCGACACCCCCAGTATTCCTGATTCTGAGTATGATAGGTTGTTACGCGAACTAAGTGCATTGGAAACCGAGCATCCAGAATTTTTAACCGCCGACTCGCCCACACAAAAAGTAGGCGGTGCAGCACTGAGTAAATTTGAGCAAGTCGCGCACCAAGTACCCATGCTGTCACTTGATAACGCCTTTAGTGAAGAAGAGTTCACAGCGTTTAATCGCCGTATAAAAGAGCGTTTAATGAGTACCGATGAGCTTACTTTTTGTTGTGAGCCAAAACTTGATGGTTTAGCTGTATCAATTATTTATCGTGATGGTGTACTTGTACAAGCGGCTACGCGAGGTGATGGTTTTACCGGTGAAAACATTACTCAAAATGTTAAAACCATTCGTAATGTACCGCTTAAGCTGCGTGGTGATTACCCGAAAGAGCTAGAAGTGCGCGGTGAAGTATTTATGGACAGCGCTGGCTTTGATAAATTGAATACTGAAGCAGAAAAACGCGGTGAAAAAGTATTTGTTAATCCGCGTAACGCAGCGGCAGGTAGTTTACGCCAACTCGACTCTAAAATTACCGCTAAACGCCCACTCATGTTTTATGCCTACAGTACTGGGCTTGTGGCTGATGGCAATATTCCTGAGGATCATTATCAGCAATTAGAAAAACTGACTGATTGGGGGCTACCTTTGTGCCCAGAAACAAAATTAGTTGAAGGTCCAAAAGCCGCGCTTGCGTACTACAGCGATATTTTAACGCGTCGCAGTGAGCTTAAATATGAAATTGATGGTGTAGTAATAAAAATCAATCAAAAGACCTTACAAGAGCGTTTAGGCTTTGTAGCACGTGCTCCTCGTTGGGCCATTGCATATAAGTTCCCGGCGCAAGAGGAAATAACCCAATTACTTGATGTTGATTTTCAAGTCGGTCGTACTGGCGCCATTACACCGGTTGCACGTTTGAAGCCTGTTTTTGTGGGGGGAGTTACCGTATCAAATGCAACGCTTCATAACAGTGATGAAGTTGCACGTTTGGGCGTCAAAGTAGGTGATACAGTTATTATTCGCCGCGCTGGGGACGTGATCCCGCAAATAACACAAGTTGTACTTGAGCGTCGCCCTGATGATGCTAGAGACATTGAATTCCCGACGACTTGCCCAATCTGTGATTCTCATGTTGAAAAGGTTGAAGGCGAAGCTGTAGCCCGGTGTACGGGTGGGCTTGTATGTCCTGCACAGCGAAAGCAAGCTATTAAGCACTTTGCTTCGCGCAAAGCGCTTGATATAGACGGTCTTGGCGATAAAATTGTTGATCAGCTAGTAGATAGAGAACTTATAAAAACACCTGCGGATTTGTTTATTTTAAAGCAAGGACATTTTGAGTCGCTTGAACGTATGGGACCTAAGTCAGCTAAAAACTTAGTAACAGCACTTGAAGAGGCTAAAGGCACTACGCTTGCTAAGTTTTTATATTCACTGGGTATTCGTGAGGCGGGCGAGGCGACGGCACAAAATTTAGCTAATCACTTTCTAACCCTTGAAAATGTAATAAATGCCAGCATTGATAGTTTAACGCAAGTAAGTGATGTGGGCGAAATAGTAGCTGCTCATGTTCGTGGTTTTTTCGATGAGGAGCATAATTTAGCGGTTGTTAATGCGCTTATAGATCAAGGCGTAAACTGGCCAGCGTTGAGCGCACCTTCTGAGGAAGAACAACCGCTTGCTGGGCTTACATATGTGCTTACAGGTACGCTTAATACACTTAATCGCAATGATGCAAAAGCACGATTACAACAATTGGGCGCTAAGGTGTCTGGTAGCGTATCGGCTAAAACAGATGCGTTAGTGGCGGGTGAAAAAGCAGGTTCAAAACTCACAAAAGCACAAGACCTAGGCATAGACATACTAACTGAAGATGAATTAATTGAGTTACTTATAAAGCATAACGGTTAGGAAAACGATAATGAGCCGATATGGGCCTGAATACTGGGATAAGTACGGAAGTTACCGTACGCCTATTGCATTTCATTTAAGTGTGATTGTGCTTTTACGTGGCTATTTTATTTGGGTTATAGCGGCTTTAAGCCGCAGACCTGAACTGGATTTAATGTCGTTATTTTTTAAAAATAAAAATGATTTTTTTATCGCAATAGCAATTGGAAGCGTTGCAATAATACCGACTATTTTATTTTGCTTACGCAGGCCGCGAGATTCACACAGTGCGAGCGACAGGTTAGCAAAAATATGGCGACATATGCGTTGGCCCCTTATTTTATGTGCCGTTGTTGATTTAACATGGTTAAGTATTCAAGCTGCACATAGTCATTATCGGTTTTCATCTTTTTTAGCAGTACAAATGATGATTGTTTTATGGGTGCTGTGGTATTTGATGAAAAGCCGCTATTTAACTGTTTTCTTTAATGATTGGCCTGAGCCGACAGAAAAAGCATCAGAAGAAAAAAAGCGACTTAAAAAGGATTAGTTGTGGACGCTGTAAATAAAAAAATAGCGATAGCTATATCGCTAATAGGCTTAGTGCTTATTATTTTAATGATTAGCACTGATTTTTTAGAGTTTATGTGGTTTAAAGCGCTATTTGGGTTGTGGGTATTTGTTTTTTGCTCAAGCGTTTATAGGCTAACGCCTTTATTTAAATCAAGGAACAGGTTAGAGGATTTTATTCAGCGAGACGCCCAACACCTATTACTTTTTAGTTTGATGGGGTTTTTTGATAAAAAGCACGGTCCAGATTGGTTATTTATTGAGAGTATTGAACGCATAACGACAAAGGATGACGAGCTAATAATTTACAGTAATAACGAGCGCCAAATAAGTGTTAGTTTACCTGCAAAAAAAGCAGAACTAGATAGTTTTATTAAACGAATACTTACCGACTCAGAAAAGCAAAATATTACCTTTAGCTAAGGCGATTTAGCTTTGCGGCTGGGCAATTTCAGCCTTAAACGGTCAACACTCTTTAGCTGATCTTTAGAGTATTCAATAACGTAATAATTAACCGTACTTTTTATAAATTTATTAAGTATGGTTAATCAACTATTCAATGAGGCTATTATGTTGAAGTGGAATGATGTTATTAACTTTGCCACCAACGGCAATCCTACCCCAAGTAAAAAAGTAGTCAAAACTGACGAGCAGTGGCGGATGCAATTATCAGAAGATGAATATTACGTAACACGTAAAAAGGGAACAGAGCGCCCAGATAGCTCGGGTAGTTGTACATTACTTGAGCCTGGTAAGTATGTGTGTATTTGCTGTGATAATCTATTGTTTGATGCTGATGAGAAGTTTGATAGCGGTACTGGTTGGCCGTCATTTACGCAACCTGCGACAATTGAAGCGATTGGCTATGTAAGCGATACAAGCCATGGTATGGAGCGCATAGAGGTGGTTTGTAACGTGTGCGATTCGCACTTAGGCCATATTTTTCCAGATGGTCCATTACCAACGGGTTTACGTTATTGCGTTAATGCCGCATCAATGAAAAAGCTCTAATATTTTATTTACTAGCGCTTTGAATATCTAAATTCATTTCTTTTGCTATGTGCAAAATCTTATCTAAACGCTGCGTCTGATCTGCTTGTAATTTAGCTTTATCAAGAAGGACGTAGCATCTTTTCGCAAGTTCCATATTAAATGAACTACCTGATTGCTTAGTTGAATCAAATAGGCACTGTAATAAATTAAGTGCGATACTTTGATTACGAGGCATGACTCTAAACGCTTGTGTAAAAGCTTCTAGCGCAGTATTTAATTGGCCTTTATTAAATTGATTAACTGCATGGTTATTAAGCTCTTTCGGCCCCATTTTAATATCGCGTCGCTCACTTTGTTGCTGCTGAATATAACGCAAGTAGGTTGTGTCGCTAACTGCAGGGTGTCTTTCACAGTGGGTAATTATTTGTGTAAATAAGGTTTGCGCCTTTTGATGAAACCCCAGTTCATGAAATGCTTTTGCCTTATCAAGTGCGCCATCAACCGATCGGATATGAGTATCGTCATCATCAAGCTGTTCAATTAGCTTTTTCGCTTTTTGGTGCTCATCTTTTAAATAATGAAGCCGTGCATTAAGTACATCAATTTGAGCTTGGTTTGTATTATTAGGAAACTGTTTTTTTAAATCATTAATGTATTGATTAGTTTGCCTAGAAATTCGTTGAATTTGATCGGTTTGATCAGTTGTTAGCGCAAAGTCGATACCTGCACGTGCTGCATTTAAATATACATCGGGGTGGTCGTGTATGGAGTGCTTTGCGAAGGTGGCAATATCTTTTTGAGTTAAATAGCTTTTTTCATAGTCGTGATTAATTAGCGAGACATTACTTAGCGATTTTTGACGTGTGATATTTCGCGGTGCAATTTCCGCGGCTTGGCTCAAAAACTCTTGTGCTAGCTCAAACTGATTTAGCTTTATTTCTAATCGGCCCAACAAATCCAAGGCTACTAAACGAGTTTCTTGGCGCTCTAACATTGTTTTGAGCATTCGCTGCGCCAAAATATGTTCGTTATTCGCTATAAGTGCCTCTACTAAGCCTACTTTTGCCCAAGCAAATTTTTGAATGTCGAGAACAGACTTAAAAAAGTCTTTTGCATCCTGAGCTCGTTTTAAACGAAGTAAGGCATCACCTTTTAGGCGAAGTAATATAGGGCTGTAATTACTGTTTTTTTTATCTAGAGCGGTATCAATAAATTTAATAGCTTTTGAATCGTTACCATCATCAATTAATGAATACACTGTTTGTAAGTCGTGTTTACGCTTTAAAATTCGTTCAATGCGTGTTTTGAGCTCTTGCACTGTAAAAGGTTTAACTAAAAAGTCATCAGGTTGGAGTTCAAGAACACTATGAACTAGTGAACCACTTGTTTCTGCTGAGATGAAGATAAAGCCAGTCGAGCTTTTTATAAGATGTTTTACACGTAGCTCTTCATAAAGTTGGTAGCCATCTTGGTGTTTATTTAAGTTAAATGAACAAACTATTAGATCAAACTCTTCACTTAAACACTGATCTTTTGCAGAGTTTGCATGATCGGCAAAGCGCAACTGCCGAAAGCCAAGCCTTTCTAACGATTGTTTCATATAGCTTTGGGCAAGTGGTTGCTCCTCGACTATAAGTATTTTGGCTTTTGAATAAATCTTAGTTGGCATTGGCTTAAGCGTAATTGTATTTAACACAGACTATAATCAACAGTTTAACTGCTTACAAGGGAATTTAAATGATAGCTGTATTTATTAGGTACTTAACTTTGCCTAATACGTTTATCTAACTACGAAAGTACTGAGCCGAATAACATAATTAAAAACTACATAAGCAAAATGGATAACTCTAATTTGATGAGTGCTTTGATATAGAAACTTAGATTTTAATAAAAATATGAAATGTATTTAATATGGAAAGAAAGAGTTATTACTAGAGAAGTTATCATTAAAGGAGTTATTAGAGAAATTATCTGATGGTGCTTATATGTGGTGGGTGATTACTTGGCTTGATACCAGTGACCCTCGCCATTACTTGTAAAGGGTGGCGATGCTCTTTTTCTTAAGGCTAAGTTAATTACATACGATTTATATATTGAGTTTTTATAAAGTTATTAAATACTTTTAACATAGGAAAGAGGATTTATTACTAGAGAAGTTATCATATAAAGAGTTGTCTGATGGTATTTATATGTGGTGGGTGATACTGGACTTGAACCAGTGACCCTCGCCTTGTAAGGGCGATGCTCTCCCAACTGAGCTAATCACCCACATATAATAGGTATGCCTGTTATTTAATTCTTTGTTATCAATTAACCGCTTAATGTAATTTGGTGGGTGATACTGGACTTGAACCAGTGACCCTCGCCTTGTAAGGGCGATGCTCTCCCAACTGAGCTAATCACCCAAATTACATTTTAATATGCACCACTGTAAATAGTGGTGGGTCGTACTGGACTTGAACCAGTGACCCTCGCCTTGTAAGGGCGATGCTCTCCCAACTGAGCTAACGACCCATATTAAATTTTAAAACGCGACTATTGATATAATAATAGGTTTATATGTGGTGGGTGATACTGGACTTGAACCAGTGACCCTCGCCTTGTAAGGGCGATGCTCTCCCAACTGAGCTAATCACCCACATATAAATTAAAACGCTACTATTAAAATAAATAGTACTGGACTTTAACCAGTGAACCTCGCCGTTACTTGTAAATAGCGGTGATGCTCTCTTTTTTCTAACTGAGCTAATCACCCATTTAGATTTTTGTAATATACACCATTTTAAAAAAAATGGTGGGTCGTACTGGACTTGAACCAGTGACCCTCGCCTTGTAAGGGCGATGCTCTCCCAACTGAGCTAACGACCCATATTACAATTTTATAACGCGACTATTAAATAATAATAGGTTTTATATGTGGTGGGTGATACTGGACTTGAACCAGTGACCCTCGCCTTGTAAGGGCGATGCTCTCCCAACTGAGCTAATCACCCACATCTAAACAACATCACATTGCTGCGTTGTTGTGGGGCGCTATTATAGATAGAGTTGGAAATGTGTCAACACTTGAATGATAAAAATGTACTGAGTGAAGCTTTTATAAACAATAGGATACTTTGGAAGTCTATTTTATCATCAAATTCAAGATGGCAGTTCAATTAAGCACCTAAAAGAGAGCAGGAATTATAACTCTATTAATCTTAAATTTAGTTTTACGATACTCATTGTTTTTTTATTGGAGTCGTTTTTATGATTATAATCCAGATGGATTAATATTAGGGCGAGTTATTTAGTGAATAGAGCTGGCCTTTAAAAATGAATTTAATTTAAACTTCCCCAAACGAATGATATTTACAGTACTCTAAACTTTATTTTTGTACTTTTTTTATTTTTTATAAGCCAACCTAGCCAATTCGAAAGACGCACTCCTCACTAACAGCCTTTCGGGTTAAGGCTAGGGCGTGTTGATCTTTCGAGGTTAAATTTGCAGCAGTATGTTAGGTGTTTAGACAAGGCAGAGCCTATTCGTGTGGTTATTCCCGATAAATAGGCGATAACGCAGAATAAAGACCAGACATGCGCTGCCCGAAGGGTTCTGCCCAGAGGGAATTACTCTTTGTTGCTCGGTTTTTAGTTAGCCCACTAGGTTACAAACCTCGCGCCGCGATTAAATCGCCCCTAGATTGAACAAATTTCAATCCACAAAGGTCAACATGCCCTAAATAAATCACACATAGCTAAAGTTTTGTACATAGAATTACGAAGCTACAATGTTCTTTAAAAAATGTTCTTCAAACAATAATCGACTTTTCTCAGTACGAGCTACGCTGGCTATTAAGCGAGTGAAAGTTGTGGGTACTCTCAAACCCACATTTAAACTTTGGTTATTATAAGTAATTATAACTTTTAAAAGATTAAGGCTATTGGCGAGGCCTTAATTGGTAGTTTTTAGATAAATTCAATTTGCATATAAATGTATACCTTTGCTTTGATGTAGTTTTGTTGCATTAATTAGGGGGAGTAGGGTGTTGTTGAGTATTCGCTGCGATATAGTGATGTTATTATAAGCAGTAGGGCTAGAATATTATTCAAATTGTATTTTTTAGCACGCTTGATAGCCAGTTTGTTGAAAATTAAACCATTTAAATAAAGCTAGGTAAAAAACTGTTGACTTTATTTTGGGTGGTGCATAGAATGCGCCCCGCACTAAGCGATACACGATGTGTTTATCACGACGGGTATTGATTAAGTTGGGGCCATAGCTCAGCTGGGAGAGCGCTTCGCTGGCAGTGAAGAGGTCTGCGGTTCGATCCCGCATGGCTCCACCAAAAATTAGTGTTTTGTCCTAGGGTAGCAGTTTTCTGTGTCCCCATCGTCTAGAGGCCTAGGACACCGCCCTTTCACGGCGGTAACAGGGGTTCGAATCCCCTTGGGGACGCCACTTACTATTTTTATAGTGAATGTAGTGTTATTAAGAAAGCTCGCCTGAAACGAGTCTAAAAATTCAGTTGTCCTAGTGACACATTTATGTGTCCCCATCGTCTAGAGGCCTAGGACACCGCCCTTTCACGGCGGTAACAGGGGTTCGAATCCCCTTGGGGACGCCACTTACTATTTTAAGTACTGTATAAAGCAGTGTGACACCGCACTCTCTATACACGACGTTATCAAGAGTACTAATCTTTTGGGGATGCCATTTACTTATTTTAAGTAATGTATAAAGCAGTGTGACATCGCACTCTCTATGCACGACGTTATCAAGAGTACTAATCTCTTAGGTATGTCATTTACTTATTTTTTAATAGGGAAGTGCAGTGTTATTAGAATAAAACTCAAAAATAAATATCCTCATTTTACCCCAACTTTGTATTTTTATATCAATCTATTTACACTTCGTTACAAAACCAAACCGATAATCGCTCCATATTCCTTGTTGTACTTTTAATTAGTCTTTAAACTCATTGAGTTAATTTAAATATGGACTAAAAAATGAAACTCACAAAAATTGCACTCGCTGTTTTACTTGCATCAGGGTTAGCTGCATGTAATAGCTCAACTCAAGCTGTTGATAAAAATATTGTTACAGAAACATCAATTCCTGGCGTTACACTTATTGAATCAGTGAAATCTAATGCAGGTGAAATCAACATACCGTATAAAAAATATAAACTAGATAACGGTTTAACAGTAATTGTGCATGAGGATCATTCAGACCCCTTAGTACACGTTGATGTAACATACCATGTTGGTTCTGCTCGCGAAGAGTTGGGTAAGTCAGGCTTCGCTCACTTTTTTGAGCATATGATGTTTCAAGGTTCAGAAAATGTTGCTGATGAGGAACATTTTAAAATAATATCTGAAGCAGGCGGTACTTTAAATGGTACTACTAACTCAGATAGAACAAATTATTTTGAAACAGTACCTGTAAATCAATTAGAAAAGATGTTGTGGCTAGAAGCTGATCGAATGGGCTTTTTACTCGATGCTGTAACCCAAGAAAAATTTGAAGTACAACGCGAAACAGTAAAAAATGAGCGCGGCCAACGCGTTGATAATCGCCCCTATGGTCGCTTAGGTGAGCGTGTTGCTCAAGCAATGTACCCAGATAGTCATCCATATTCATGGCCTGTAATTGGTTTTATGGACGATCTTAATCGCGTAAATGTAAATGATTTAAAAGCATTCTTTTTAAAGTGGTATGGTCCTAATAATGCAACGCTTACTATTGGTGGCGACATCAACGCTAATGAAATACTGCCTTTAGTTACTAAATACTTTGCGCCAATCCCAAAAGGCCCTGAAATTCCTACAGTAGAAAAAACAGCTGTAACACTAGATGCTGATAGATATATTTCAATGGAAGATAAAGTTCATTTACCTTTATTAAGCATGAGCTTCCCAACGACTTACGCTCGCTCTGAAGATGAAGCACCACTGGATATACTTGCTGAAATATTAGGTGGTGGTAATAATTCACTACTATACAAAAACTTAGTTAAAACTCAACTTGCTGTTCAAGCAAGTGCAAATCACCCATGCCAAGAGTTAGCGTGTTCAATTAGTCTTTATGCTTTACCAAATCCTACAGCTGGGAAAACGTTAGCTGATATGGAAAAAATCATTCGTGATTCATTTGTTGAATTTGAAGAGCGAGGCGTTACACAAGATGATTTAGATAAAGTAAAAGCTAAAATAGAATCGGGTGCAATTTTTGGTCTGCAAAGCGTATCAGGTAAAGTCTCTCAACTAGCCGCGTCAGAAACATTTACTGGTAATCCAAACTCAGCTAAAGATGAGATTGCACGTTATAACAAAGTTACAAAAGCTGATGTTATGCGTGTTTTTAATCAATATATCAAAGATAAATCTGCCGTTATTATGAGTGTTGTGCCAGAAGGGCAGACACAGCTTATAGCTGCACCAGACAACTTTACTCCTAAAACGCATGATTTTGGAGGTCCATCTACAACTTCAGCTGATGATTTAGTGGCACGAAGAGCTGTTGATACATTTGATCGAAGTGTTCATCCAGAGGCCGGCGCAAATCCTGCTGTTGATGTTCCTACTCTTTGGCAAACTAAGACCGAAAACGGTATTAAAATATTAGGTACTCAAAGTACAGAAACACCAACTACCGCTATTTTCATTAAAGTTCCCGGTGGCCTGTACAGTGAGCAAGCTAGTAAAGTTGGTTTATCATCAATAACTGCATCGTTAATGAGCGAGTCAACGCAAAACTACACTACAGAGCAGATGAGTAACGCGCTTGAAAAGCTAGGTAGCCAGGTAAATATCTACTCAGATAAAACACATACAAATGTGTATGTTTCTAGCTTAACCAAAAATGTCGATGCAACGCTAAAGCTTGTCGAAGAAAAGTTATTTAAACCAGCATTTAATGCAGATGACTTTGAGCGTAATAAAAAGCAAATCATTCAAAATATTCAACATTCAATGAAGGATGCTGGGTATTTAGCATCTAATACATATAGTAAATTACTATATGGAAACAATATAGCCGCACTTCCAAGCACTGGAACGCTTAATAGTATAGAGGCTATTACACTTGCTGACGTTAAAGCTTTTTATAGCGCAAACTTTAAACCGCAGGGCGCTCAAGTCATTATTGTTTCTGATTTAAAAGAGTCAACAATTGAACCAAAAGTTAAAGCTACACTTACAAACTGGAAAGGTAAATCGAGCTCAGTAGCGGTTGATTTCAGTGAACCTAAAGTAGAAACTAATGTGATTTATTTGGTTGATAAACCTGATGCTCCTCAATCAGAAATTCGTATTGGTAAACGCGATATGGTTGAAGATATTACAGGTGAGTTTTTTAAAGCTAACTTGATGAACTTTGCACTGGGCGGCACGTTTAACAGCCGTATCAATTTAAATTTACGCGAAGATAAAGGCTACACTTACGGTGCTCGCTCTCGTTTTTGGGGTGATAAAACATCGGGTGGCTTTACTGCTTCTGCAGCGGTGAGAGCCGACTCTACTGCAGCGTCTATTACAGAGTTTACTAATGAGCTTAATAACTATGCTCAAAACGGTGTCACTGACGAAGAGCTTATGTTTATGCGTAAAGCTATCAATCAAAAAGATGCGCTTAAATACGAAACGCCTAATGCAAAACTTGGCTTTTTAGCACAAATATTAGAATTTGATTTAAAACCTAGCTTTGTAAAAGAAAGAAATGAGATTGTTAGCAATATTAGCAAAGAAGAAGTTAACGCCTTAGCTAAAAAACACTTAAATACTAAAGACATGATTTATTTAGTTGTGGGTGATGCTAAAACACTCCGCCCAGAGCTCGAAAAATTAGGTATGAAGGTTGTTGATTACAGCCTTTAATATTTAAATAAATAATTTGAATTATAAAGCAGCTTTTTTAGCTGCTTTTTTTTGCCTAATTGTAGAGTGTTGATCTTTTTTGAAAAAGGGTTCACAAAGAACAACTACAGCATCTTTTCTCCAAGTATAAAATATAGTTTCGTAGCTTAAGCCTTCAAAGAACATCACATTCCTAGCTTTTTTATTCAGTACTTATAAAGATTCGATTTGGTAGCATAAATTTAAACATCCAACTTTATTAGGAGGATTTATGGCAAGTGGATGGGCACGAGACGGTGCAATTCAAGATCAAATTGATGCGAGTGTTAATGACGCCGTACAGTATGCAAGAAGCAATTTAATATCTGGCGCAAGTGCAGAACTATGTGATGAGTGCGACGAGAAAATCCCACAAGCAAGAAGGCTTGCGTTACCTGGAGTGCGTTATTGTGTTGCATGCCAAGCTGCAATAGAAGGTAATGGTGCTAGCGCAAAATCATTCAATAGACGTGGTAGTAAAGATAGTCAGTTGCGTTAAAAAGGTGCTAAAAAGCACCTTTTATTTAATACCAATCTACACAAGTATCTGAACAATTCATAAAATTTGTTACACCCTCAATTAGGCCCCACATGACTAAGCAAATTGTTATCACTTGAATTTGTTAGTGAGTAATTTAAAAGTTACTCATGTCTTCTTTTTTCTGAATTAGCTCTATTGAGTAACCATCAGGGTCTTTTACAAAAGCAATTTCAGTGGTACCGCCTTTTACAGGTCCTGGTTCACGGCTAACATTGCCACCGGCAGCCTTAATATCAGCACAGGCCTTGTAAATATCTTCAAATTCAATAGCTATATGTCCATAAGCATTACCCAGGTCGTAGCTATCTTCATCCCAGTTATATGTCAATTCGAGGACCGTCGTGTCCTTTTCATTTCCATACCCAATAAAAGCTAATGTATACCGATACTCGTCATTGTCGGCTCTGCGTAATTCTTTCATACGCAAGACTTCAGTATAAAAAGCAATTGATTTGTCTAAATTAGCTACACGCAGCATAGTATGTAATAAACGCATTATTCAGTTCCTTTAGTGATTTTTTCAAAGTTCAGTATATTTTCAACTAAGCACTATTATTAAGCACATTTTGTGGTTTTATGTGTATTAGCCATATATGTAGGCGTTACTTATAGATCACAACCTCAATACGATGGAGATTTGGAAGCTGTTCATGTATGGCCTTTATGATTTACCAATAACATCAATTGTAAATTGCCAATTAATGAACCGTTTTATTGAATTTTGCATATTTAAATAAAGAACACTTAATTATTGGTCAACCTATTAGTATAAAAAAAGTTACTGATTGTTCAACAAAAGTTAACCTGGGTTTGATTGGGTTAGTTCTCCCTAACTAATTGTTTTTATTTTGTATTAAATTTTTTTGTATGTAATTTGTAAAAATGCGGGGTTTACTTGGTTAACTTATTGGTTGACAAAAAAGGCGTATGGTAATACAGTTTTTGCATACCAATTGGTAAGTTGCTTGGTTTGAGTGAATACAATGTATTGGTAATTAATCAGAGTTACGTTTTGCACAGGTTAATTTATAAATAACTCAAGCTTAAAGTTACTCTACAAATTGAAACAAAAGACACAGCGTATTTATAGAGTAGATTTTACTTGTTCTTATAAAAGTATGCGCCACATATTTAGGAGTTATTCATGTCAAAACCAGTCATCGGTTTCATCGGCTTAGGCTTAATGGGCGGCAACATGGCCGAAAATTTACAAAACAAAGGCTATGAGCTAATTGTTATGGACCTTAGCAAAGATGCGGTTGCAGCATGTGTTGCTAGAGGCGCAAAAACAGCAAGCACTGCAAAAGAGCTAGCTGAAGGTTCAGATATTGTTATGTTTTGTCTTACAACTTCAGCAGTTGTAGAAAAAATTGTTTACGCAGAAGACGGTATCTTAGCAGGCATTAAAGAAGGTGCAGTATTAGTTGATTTTGGTACTTCTATCCCATCATCTACTAAAAAAATTGGTGCTGATTTAGCAGCAAAAGGCGCAGGCATGATTGATGCTCCTCTTGGTCGTACTCCAGCACATGCTAAAGACGGTCTTTTAAACATTATGGCTGCAGGCGATATTGATACATTCAATAAAGTTAAACCAGTACTAGAAGATCAAGGTGAAAATGTTTTCCATCTTGGCGAGCTAGGTGCTGGTCATACAACTAAGCTAATCAACAACTTCATGGGCATGACTACAGTATGTGCTATGTCACAAGCGTTTGCAGTTGCAGAGCTTGCTGGTGTTGACCGTCAACAACTTTTCGACATCATGTCGACTGGTCCATCTAATTCACCGTTTATGCAATTTTGTAAAAACTATGCGGTTGATAATGTTAGCGACCTTGGTTTCTCAATTGCCAATGCAAACAAAGATTTAGGCTACTTCCTACAAATGGTAGAAGACCTAGGTACTGAATCAAAAATCGCTGAAGGTTCATCAGCTAACCTACAAGCAGCGTTTGACGCTGGTATGGGTCAAGGTAACGTTCCTGAAATTTTTGATTACTTCAAAAAGTTAGAAAAGTAAAAAACACGACAAATGGCGCTTAGCTTTATAGTTTAGCGCCAGCACACACACTTTCGATTGACGAGACTTAGCCTGCTTTGTGCAACACCACTTTTAAATATTCATAGAGCCTAATTCGAGTCACAATATAAAGAGTTAACTATGCGTTTAATTAATACTATAAAGCTAAGTTTAGTTCTGATTGGTTGTATATCTACGCAATTAGCAGCCAAAGATTATTTTGTAGATGATAAACAAGCCTTCCGTGATATTTCGTCTAACTTAGTTGCTGGCGACAAAGTAATCCTTAAAAACGGTACATGGTCTGACTTCGAAATCCTACTTGAAGGCCAAGGCACAAAAAACTCTCCTATTTTATTGACCGCTGAAACTAACGGTAAAGTAATTTTATCGGGTCAATCTAACCTAAGACTTGCAGGTAAATACCTTGAAGCTTCAGGTTTAGTATTCAAAGACGGCTATACACCGAGCTCAGCTGTAATAGAGTTTCGTAAAAATAAAAATGAATTAGCCTACAATTCACGAGTTACACAAACAGTAATCGATAATTACAGTAATCCAGACAAACGAGAGTCTGATTATTGGGTGGCACTATATGGACAACATAACCGCTTCGATCATAGCCATTTAGTCGGAAAACGAAATAAAGGCGTGACAGTTGCTGTGCGTTTAAATACTGAAGCAAGTCAGGAAAATTATCATCGTATAGATAACAACTACTTTGGTTACCGTCCTACTTTTGGTTCGAACGGTGGTGAAACCCTACGTATTGGCACCAGCCATTACTCATTAACTGATTCGCATACATTGGTAGAGAATAACTACTTTGAACGCACCAATGGTGAAGTAGAAATTGTTTCGGTTAAGTCAGGCAAAAACATCCTTCGTAATAATGTATTTTATGAAGCGCGCGGTACATTAACGCTGCGCCACGGTAACGGTAACCTTATAGAAGAAAATATTTTCATTGGTAATGGTGTTGATCACACAGGTGGTATACGCGTTATCAATAAAGACCAAATTGTAAGAAACAACTACCTACAAGGTCTAACAGGATATCGTTTTGGCAGTGGTTTTACTGTGATGAACGGCGTACCAAATTCATCTATTAATCGTTATCACCAAGTTGAAAATGCGACGATTGAAAACAACACATTTATAAATGTGCGTCATATTCAACTTGCAGCTGGTAGCGATGCTGAACGAAGTGCGGCGCCTAAAAACAGCACAATGAAAAACAACTTAATCATAAATCAAGATGGCGAACAGCCATTTACAACATTTGATGATGTAAGTGGGTTGGTACTAAGTAACAACATTGCTGATACAAAAGTGATTTCTGAGTTAATGTACGGTGTAAAGAAAGAAAAAATCACACTTAAAAAAGCAAGTAATGGTCTACTTTACCCAACATCTAAAAGTTTAAATGTAGGTGCAAAGCGCGATTTGAAAGTGCTGAAAAAAGAAGATACCGGTGTTAGCTGGTATGCAAAAGTACCTGCTTTAGTTGATTTTGATTCTGGTAAAACACATTCTGTTAAAGCTGATGTAAGTGCATTACTAGACGCTATTGATAATGCAGAGTCGGGTGATGTATTAGAACTCGCACCTGGTCAGTATGATGTTTCTAAACTGGTTAAAATTGATAAAACGTTGACAATTAAAGCGAAGCAAAGTGGCAAGTCTAAACTTACTTTTCAACGCTCTACATTATTTGAAATACATGATGGCGGCAGCTTAAAACTAGATGGCTTATCAATTTCAGGTGAAAACGCGCCAGATGCAATAGGGAACAGCATTGTTCGTACGCAAAAATGGGGTATGGTTGATAATTATCGCTTTGTAATGACCAACTCACAGTTGAATGCTTTAGATATTAATCATTCATTCCATTTCTTTATCACTGGTAAAGGTGCAATGGCTGATGAAATTATTCTTACAGGTAATACCTTTAATACAGTAACAGGTGACATTTTACGTCTAAATACTGAAATTGAAGACTTAGGTGTTTATAACGCGGAATACGTCATTGTAAATAATAATACATTTAACGATGTAGAAGGCGGCATAGTTAAGCTTTACCGTGGTGGTTCAGATGAAAGTACATTCGGTCCTCATTTTGAAATGACGAGTAACACGCTTAATAATATTGGCTTTGGTAAGCGTAATAAAGAGCAAGCGAGCATTTATGTTCACGGTGTTCAGGTTACTAATATCAAAGATAATAAATTTGTTAAATCTGCTCCTATTGTTGTAGAGCACACAGTAGGCGAGCCTAAAACTGAAATCTCAAACAATACATTTGATGAAACTAAAGCACCAAGTGTTAAAGAACTAAGAGTTAAAGGCCCGCATACGGCAGTATTAAAAAATAACAACATTTTAAATAAGGCAGGGTAAATACTATGCACTTATTAAAATGCCAAACAGGTTTTAAAATAGCTGCTGTAGCTGCACTTACATTACTTACATCATTGGGTGCGCATGCAGCGCACCCAAACTTAGTAATTACTACTGATGATGTTAAGCAAATGCGCCAAGCAATTAGTAGCAACAGTAGCACAAAGTTTGCTAACGCGTTTGAATCGCTAAAAGCACAAGTTGATGAGCAAATTGCACAGCCTATCACTGTGCCAGTTCCAAAAGACGGCGGTGGTGGTTATACACATGAGCGTCATAAGAAAAATTACCAACTTATGTACAATGCGGGCATTATTTATCAATTAAGCCAAGATGATAAATACGCAAATTATGTACGTGATATGTTGCTTGAGTATGCAAAATTATACCCAACGCTTGGTCTGCATCCAAAACGTAAAATGGATTCGCAAAATCCAGGTAAGTTTTTTTGGCAAAGCCTAAATGAAGCAATGTGGCTTGTGTACACAATACAAGCATATGATCTAATTCATGACTCGTTAAATGCCGATAACATAAAAAAAATTGAAAATGACTTACTACGTCCTGTTTCGTTGTTCACATCAGTAGGCCAACCCTCTACATTTAATAAAGTACATAACCATGGAACATGGGCAACAGCGGGTGTTGGCATGGCAGGGTATGTATTAGGTGAACCTGAGTGGGTAGAAAAATCATTATACGATTTAGAAAAGTCGGGTAAAGGTGGCTTTATTAAGCAGCTAGAGATGCTGTTTTCACCACAAGGTTACTATAACGAAGGTCCTTACTATCAACGCTTTGCACTATTACCATTTGTAACGTTTGCTAAAGCGATTGAAAACAACGAACCACAACGAAAAATCTTTGAATATCGCGATGGCATATTATTAAAAGCGATTGATACGACGATTCAACTTAGCTACAACGGTTTGTTCTTCCCAATTAACGATGCAATAAAAAGTAAAGGTATCGATACCATTGAGTTAGTAAATGGTGTAACTGCGGCATACGGTTTAACCAACGATGCAGGTTATTTAGATATTGCTAAGCAACAAGACCAAATAATCCTCTCTGGTGATGGACTAAAAGTAGCTCAAGCACTTGATAACAACATGGCTAAACCTTATTCGTTTAAATCAGTTGCTTTCGGCGATGGTAATGACGGTAAACAAGGTTCTCTAGTGGTAATGAGAACACAGGTAGGTGGCGATCAAGCTCTACTATTTAAACCTGCTGCACAAGGTTTAGGTCATGGTCATTTTGATAAACTAACATGGCAGTTTTACGACCACGGTAATGAAATTGTATCTGATTATGGCGCAGCACGTTTTTTAAATGTAGAAGCTAAATACGGCGGTCGTTACTTACCAGAAAACGAAACTTACGCTAAACACACTGTTGCGCACAATACGGTAGTGGTTGACGAAACAACACATTTTAATGCAAATGTTGAAGTAGGTAATAATAACTACCCAACGCTTAACTTCTTTGAAACAAATGAATATGGCACGGTTTCAAGTGGCGAAATAAGCACAGCTTATAAAGGCGTTGATCTTGAACGTACGCTTGCACTTATTAACTTACCTGAACTACAAAGCACAGTTGCACTTGATATATTTGATGTTGCAGCAAATAAAGCGCATCAGCTTGACTTGCCTTTGCATTATAAAGGTCAGCTTATAGATACCAGCTTTGAGCTAAAAGCGAATGCAACACAACTCGCTGCATTAGGTACTAAAAATGGCTACCAGCATCTATGGCTTAAAGCTCAAGCGCAACCTCAAAGTGGTTTAGCTAAAGTAACGTGGTTAAACGAGAATGGTCGTTTTTATACGCAAACGAGTTTAGTTAAAGGTGGTGAGTCTTTCTTTTTTACCCAAATAGGCGCAAACGACCCTGATTTTAATTTACGCAACGAAAACGGTTTTATTCGTCGCGTTGAGGGTCAAAAGCATCATAAATTTATATCAGTATTAGAGCCTCACGGTGAATATAATCCAAGTAAAGAATATACCTTAGAAGCTGTTAGTAGAGTTACAAAGCTTGAATATAGTCAGCAGGGCGATTTAACACTTGTTGAACTTGATATTAAAGGCAAGTCATATTTAGTGGCTATTAATAAAGCACCAACATCAGCTAAAAACACATTCAATTATCAAAATAAAGAGTTCACTTTAAATGGCCGATTAGCCGTTTATATGATGAACAATAATCAGGAGTAAATAGGATGCAAAAGCAAAGCGCAAACTTTTCATTTGGCAACGAGACTGAAATTGAAGATTTAGGAAATGGTCTAAAACGTCAAATGCTAGGTTATAACGAAGAGCTAATGGCTGTTAAAATTTGGTTTGAGAAAGGGGCTATTGGTTATAACCATGCTCACAGACATTCTCAAGTAACGTATGTTGTTGAAGGTGAATTTCACTTTAACATTGATGGCGTAACTAAAATCTTAAAACCGGGTGATAGCTGCTTAATCCCACCATTTGCTGATCATGGAGCTACCTGCCCAACAGGCGGAATCCTGATTGATACCTTTAGCCCAGCGCGTGAAGACTTTCTTGAGGATTAATTATGCAACTTAAAGGCTTACGTTGGTGGGTTATAGCGCTAATTGCGCTAGCTACCATTATTAACTATATCGACCGTCAAGCACTTAGCGTGCTTTGGCCTGATATTGTTGAAGATTTATTCCCTGATGAATCAGCATTAGAACGCAAACAAATATACGCTAATATTTCAATTGTGTTTGTATTTGCTTATGCATTTGGTCAGGCCATATTTGGTAAAATATTTGACTGGGTGGGTACCCGCTTCGGTTTTGTTTTATCGATAGGTGTTTGGTCTATTGCAACCGTTGCCCATGCATTTGCACAAGGTGTACTTAGCCTTAGTATTTTTCGCGCAATCTTAGGTGTAGCCGAAGCTGGTAACTGGCCGGGCGCAGCTAAAGGTAATGCTGAATGGTTTCCAACTAAAGAGCGTGCATTAGCACAGGGTATTTTTAACTCTGGCGCTGCTATCGGCGGTATTATTGCGATTCCTTTAATTGCATACTTAACTATCTACTTTAGCTGGCAAATGGTGTTTGTTTTTGTTGGTGTATTAGGTTTTCTTTGGTTAGTGCCTTGGTTAATTTTAGTTAAAGCGCCGCCTAGCTCTCACCCTTGGCTTACTGCCGAAGAACGTGAATATATCTTAACAGGTCAAAGACGTGTTGATGATAATGGCGATGTGACTGGCGAAGATGAAGAAGAATATAACCCGTCTACTGCTGAGTTACTCTCTCGCAAACAAAGCTGGGGTGTAATTATTGCCTCTGCTGCGATTGACCCTATTTGGTGGTTATTTGTTTTTTGGATACCTATTTATCTAAACGAAGTATACGGCATGGATGTTAAGTCTATTGGTATATACGGTTGGGTTCCTTATGTTGGCGCTATGTTTGGTGCATGGTTTGGTGGCTTACTGGCACAAAATCGACTTAAAGCCGGATGGAACACTGATAAAACACGTAAGTTAACTATTACGCTAGGCTGTTTAATTATGCTACCTGCGTTACTTGCAATGGCTAACCCTGGCGGACCAACGACAGCGGTACTAATTATGGCTGTTATTTTATTTGGTTTTCAAACTGCAATTGGTAATGTGCAAACACTACCAAGTGATTTGTTAGGCAAAAAAGCTGTAGGTACATTATCAGGTTTTTCAGGTATGGCGGCAAAACTTGGTGCTGTAGGCCTTACATCGCTTGTGCCTATTCTTACTGCTGATGGTAACTATACACCAGCATTTGTTATTGGTGCTTCTTTAGCCATTATAGCAATGGCAGCTGTTTGGATTTTAATTCCAAAAATAGAACCTCTTAAAAAGCCTCAATAATCTAGATAATAACTGCTATGCCAACATGTTTTGTATAAGCGCATAGCAGTTAACTACATAGGGTAACTTCCAAGATGAAAAATATTTACTTTATCGGTGAATGCATGGTCGAGCTTAGGGCTATGAGCGCGGCAACACTACACCAATCATTTGCAGGCGATGTTTATAATTCTGCAGTGTATTTAAAGCGTTGCTTCCCACAGGTTACTACTTCGGTTGTTACGGCTTTAGGTCAAGATAATTTAAGTAAAAAAATGCTAGAACGCTTTGAAAGTGAAGAAATAAATACACAACACGTATTTGCTCACGATACCAAAGTACCTGGCATGTATTACATAGAAACCGATGAGCATGGTGAGCGTAGCTTTATTTATTGGCGCAATGATTCTGCAGCTAAAAAGGTTGTTGATTTTTTAGATGCTGATGCACTCGAGCAGCTTAGCCAAGGTGATATGTTTTTCTTTTCAGGAATTTCATTAGCAATAATTGAAGAAAGTGCACGTGAGCAATTTTGGAAAGTTGTAAAGCAGCTCAAAGATGCTGGAGTTAAAATAGTTTTTGATCCTAACTACAGAGCGCGTTTGTGGAATAGTGTAGAGGAAACTAAAGAGCAATATCATTTAGCCTTTACGCTTGCAGATATTACCCTACCTGGCGTTGAAGATTTAACAACACTTTATGACGTACATAGCGTAGAAGCGGTTGTTGAATATTTAAAACCTTACCAAATAGAAGAAATTGTTGTTAAAAATGGCCCTGAATCGGTAGTGACAAAAGAGGGCGAGACCCTTCAAAGCCACACTATAATACCGGTAACAAATGTTGTAGATACTACATCAGCAGGCGATGCTTTTAACGGTGTTTATTTAGGTGCTCGTTTATCTGATAAATCAATTACAAGTGCTGTACAACTTGCTGCAAAAGCAGCAGGTGCTGTTATACAACAGCCAGGCGCTATTGCTCCAAAAGATATATTTCAGCTAGCAATGGTTAAAGCTGGGATCTGATACCAATTTTATTAAAAACATGATCACCTTAGCGTATTAAATAACTCACTAACTACGTTAAAAATTATTTATATAGAACAACTATGTATCATAATTTTAGCCTTGTTATTGAGCTATTTTCTTGTCGCTATAATAGCTCAATAATTTAATGCAATTGGTATAACAAAATAATTAACCTGAACTCTGGTTAAGAGATTTACTAACATATTGAATCATGGTGATATTTAAAATTATTTTCTCTAGCTAGAGATTTTCAGTGAAAACAAGGCGAATTTACGCGTCAATAGCGGGCCTATTGCAAGTAAATTCAACGCAGTTAGCGCTGAAAATAGCTGCTTGAGATAGATTTATTATCTAGAGTTCAGGTTAATCAAACATTAAAGGCCGCCATACCTCGGCCGCATTACTTTTTTATAAAGGAACAACGTTATGACTCGCTTTTCTGAACTTATGTCAGGACAAACACTGCTACCTATAATTCAAGCTGATACGCCAGAGCAAGGTGTTCAAATAGCGAAAGCTATGGCTAACGCCGGCCTTACTTTAGTTGAAGTAGTGCTAAGAACAGAAGCTTCTTTAGAAGCATTAAAAGCTATTAAGGCACAAGTGCCTGAGCTAAAAGTAGGTGCGGGTACGGTAATAAATACTGAAATTTTAGAGCAAGCACTAGAAGCGGGTTCTGACTTTATTGTAACGCCAGCTGTGTCTCCTGTATTACTTGCCGCACTTGCTAAATGTAATGTACCGGTACTTCCTGGTGTATCAAACACAGGTGATATTTTAATGGCGCTTGAATATGGCTTTGAAGAGCAAAAATTATTCCCGGCATCGCTAGCCGGTGGAGCACCTTTTGTATCAGCTGTATCGTCAGTATTTAGAGCAGTCAGCTTTTGCCCTACAGGCGGTGTTAGCGAAAGTAACAAAATGGACTATCTTTCTTTAAATAATGTATTCGCCGTTGGCGGTACTTGGATAGCGAAGAAAGAATGGGTTGAGCAAGAAAACTGGCAAGCAATTACCGATTCTTGTATCCAGGCTTTAAAATAGAAAGGATTGCATAAATGAATTATTTAGCCCCAACAATACTGCCAGGCGTAATCGTTGGCGATGAAGTAAGTGCTGTGTATGAGCATGCGCGTACTAATCAATATGCTTTGCCAGCGGTAAATGTTGTTAGTACAACATCTATAAATGCGACGCTAGAAGCTGCTAAAAAGAAAAACTCGCCCGTTATTATTCAGCTTTCTAATGGTGGAGCTCAATTTTTTTGTGGTAAAAGCTTATCTTTACCAGAGCAACAATCAGCAGTGCTTGGGGCGGTAAGTGCTGCAAGATATGTACATTCAGTGGCAGCACATTATGAAGTGGCAGTAATGCTTCATACTGATCATGCAGCTAAAAAGCTACTACCTTGGATTGATGGTTTGCTTGATGAAGGTGAAAGACACTTTGAACTGACGGGCAAACCACTGTTTAGCTCGCATATGATTGATCTTTCCGAAGAGTCTTTAGAAGAAAATATTGAAATTTGTGAACGTTATTTAACGCGTATGGCAAAAATAGGTATGACTCTAGAAATTGAACTTGGTTGCACGGGCGGCGAAGAAGACGGTGTTGATAACTCACACTTAGATAGCTCTTCTTTATATACTCAGCCTGAAGATGTTGCATTTGCTTACGAACGTTTGAGCCGTATTAGCCCTAACTTTATAATTGCAGCGTCTTTTGGCAATGTTCACGGTGTATATAAGCCGGGTAACGTTGTTCTTACACCCACTATTTTAAAAGATTCACAAGCTTACGTATCAGAGAAATTTAATCTACCAAGCAACTCAATTAATTTTGTGTTTCATGGTGGTAGTGGTTCTGAGTACAATAAAATTGCAGAGTCTTTAACCTATGGCGTAGTTAAGATGAATATTGATACCGATACGCAATGGGCTTGTTGGACAGGTATTTTAGATTACTACAAAGATAACCAAGCATACCTACAAGAGCAAATTGGTAACCCTGATGGGGAAGATAAGCCAAACAAAAAATATTACGACCCTCGCGTATGGCTGCGTCATTCAGAGCAAAGTATGGTTGCAAGACTAGAGCAATGCTTTGACGATCTAAATTGTGTAAATAGGTATAGCGCATGAAAAGATTAAATACAGTATTGAAAGAAGACGGTGTAGATACCGATCTTATTTTACTTATTCGCACAATTTTAGCGACTAGTAAAGAAATTGCTTTTCGAGTAAGTCAGGGTGAATTAGCCGGTGTTTTAGGCTCAACCCTTAACGAAAATGTTCAGGGTGAAGTTCAAAAAAAGTTGGATGTAATCGCAAACCAACTACTTAAAGACATACTACTTGACGATAGCAGCGTACGCTCAGTTGCATCAGAAGAAGAAGATCATGCAGTAGGTGGTCATCCTGAAGGTAAGTTTATTGTTGCCTTTGACCCATTAGATGGCTCTTCTAATATTGATGTTAATGGTCAAATAGGCACTATATTTACTATTTACTTAGCCCGTGATGATGTTGCTTTCGACAGTGACGAGCAATTTAGTCAGCCAGGTGTGAATCAAGTATGTGCAGGCTATGTGTTATACGGCCCTTCATCATTACTTGTAATGAGTACTGGCGGTCCAACACGTTGCTATACATTAGACTCAACACATGGCGGTTACTTATTGACAAATAAGCAATTGAATGTGCCTGAGCAAAGTCGTGAATTTGCCGTTAATATGGCAAACTACCGTTATTGGGACGAACCGACACAAGTGTATTTTGATAAATTGCTATATACCTGTGAAAGCTTTGAAAAAAGCTCAATGCGCTGGAATGCAGCGATGGTAGGTGACGTTCATCGTATTTTATGCCGAGGTGGCTTATTTTTGTACCCACAAGATAAACGCAGTGGTAACGATAACGGAAAAATAAGACTGCTTTATGAAGCAAACCCACTAGCACTTTTAGTTGAAAACGCAGGTGGTAAAGCAACCTCTAGAGGAACGCGTATTTTAGATATTGCGCCAACGAGCTTGCATCAACGCGTGCCTGTTGCTTTGGGCTCAAATGAGCCTGTAGAGTTTTATAATAACGCTATTTTATAAAACAGTACTTAATAAAAAAGGGGCAAAAAAATAGCCCCTTTTTTACTCTTATTTTTCGTTCTCTCTGTCAATAATCCTTTCTATACAAACTCACTTCATTTCTTAATTTTCTTATAGTCTTTAAATAAGAATACTTTATATATATTAGATAAATCTGATTTACTTAACCTCATGTAAAACCAATTTTTTGCTCTAAAGTTATGTTTTTTCGCAGTAATTATACATGATTGAATTCAATTTTTGACCAGAGAAACAGTGCGCGGTTAACTTTATGTTTATTTATTGTTATTTATTTGAGTGAGTGTAGTGGAAAAAGTTATTTTATTATGGTTATATTACCAAGTTGGTTAACAATTTATTTGCAACTCAAATAAATTTGGTAATACACAAGTGAATTATTTGGTAACACACACAATAGATAACCAAATAGTAAAATCATAAATTTGGAGAATAGAGCCACCATGAAATTAAAACATTTTGCGCTATGCGCTATTGCAGCAGCAATAGTTGGTTGTGACACAAACTCAAACAATAATGACAACAACTTGGGCTCTATTGCTCTTAGTGGAACAGTTACAAGCGGACAAACATTAACGGCAGAAGTTAGTGACCCTGATGGCATCTCAGGTGACGTGACTTACTATTGGTATGCAGATGGTGAGGCAATTGCAGGTGCAAATATCGCTTCATTTACACTGACTGACGATCAGATAGGCTTACCAATTACTGTTCAAGGGCTTTATACCGATGATGGCGGTATTAATGAATCACATATTACAGATCCAACCGCAGATGTTGCCGCAATCGCATTTCCTGCAAGTTTAACCATTACGGGTGACGCGCTAGTTGGTTCGCAACTAACAGCCAATGTAGCTGACGAAAACGGTTTTGATGGCGATACAGTAACTTATAAATGGTTTGCTGATGACGTAGAGATTGCAGATGAAGCACTTTCAACGCTCACGTTAACAGACGCACAGTTTGGTACAGTTATTACAGTTAGTGCATCTTTTGAAGATAGCCGCGGGTTTGCTGAATCTGTTACATCAACTGGAACACAAGTAGTAGCACGAACAAATTCAGAAGGCCAAGTTACAATTAGTGGCACGCCAACTGTTGGCAATACATTAACAGCAGAAATTGCAGATACCGATGGAGCAACCGGAGATATAACTTATCAGTGGCTTGCTGATGCACAAGAGATAGTTGGCGAGACAGAAAGTACCTTTACGGTTGATGTATCACTGTTAGGTCAAAAGATAAGTGTTCAAGTTGCTTATACAGATGATAATGGATTTATCGAGGATAATACGTCTGAGGAAACAATTGCTGTTTCTGCTGTTGCGGTTGACGAAGCCGGTAGCGTCGCCATTATGGGCGTAGCGCCTTATTTGACAAGTGGCGAGTTAACAGCTGAGATAACCGATAACAATGGTGTTGAAGAGGCAAACGTTACTTATACTTGGTCTGCTGATGGCGTTGAAGTAGCCGACAGTAATAGTAAAACATTTACACCTGCTGCTTACGCTGGCTCAATAATGTCGGTAAAAGCTACGTATACAGATAACGATGGCTTTGCGAGTGAGGTTACAAACTCACTTGATACATTGGTTTACACACAATTAGTTAGTAACCCTGAAGCACTCCTTGGTGCTTTAAGCGGCGGTTTAGCTGATGGTGATGTTATTGGCTTAAACACTGGTGTTTATGCTGATATGGATGCAATTTTATTAACCAGTGCAGTAACGCTTCGCGCTGTAGAGGGTCAAACTCCTGTACTTAGCGGTGAAGTATGTGTACATGTAGCTGCTGGAGTAGATGGCGCTGGATTAACAGGGCTTACCTTTAAGAATATAGATACTAAAGCGGGTGCATTTTGTGAAGCCGAAGAAGATGCTGTTATTTACTCAGAAGGCGATAACTTTACTTTTTCGCAAAACACAATGGATGGCGATGAAGCAACGCTAAACAACTCTACTTATCATTGGTTAATGCTAAAAGGTAAAGGCGCTTTAATCGAACGTAATACATTTTCTAATCGTAATTTTGCTGAAAATGGCTCCGTGATTAAAATGGCATCTGCAAGCTCGGATCACGTTATTGAATATAACTTGTTTAGTGGCACTAGTAGCAATCCAAACTTTGACAATTCTAGCTTACATTTAATTAATGTTGGCAGTACTACAGGCTCGGACGCAGCAGAGAACACTAATTTTACTATTCAATACAACCGAGTAGAAAACTTTGTAACGGGTCGTCGTTTAATGCGAGTGCAAACATCGGGTGCAACCATCAAAGGCAATACAATCGTAAATCCTAATGGTGGTATTTCACTAGAAGATGGTGGCTTCAACAGTGTTACAGATAACGTTATTATTCGAACTACCGATATTGCAAGCTCTGATGATCGCCCAGCGGGTATATTAATTACACCACTTGGTCACACCGTAAGTAACAACTACATTGCAGGTATTCGTTCTGGTAATAAAGAAGCGGGCGGTATTGTATTTACAGCTAACCCATTTTCTCAAGCTGACGGCGGTGTGCCAAACTCGGGTAACCAAGCTGTGCTTGATAGTGCTGGTGACTTTACACTAAATGTAACAAATAATACGGTTTTGAACTCACAGCAGCCTATCGTATTTAGTACTGAAATAGGTTCGCGTGCACCCGTTAGTGACTGTGATGATCTAACAGCCGCTGATGCACCAGTGCTTTATGGTTTAACTAAAAACGCATTTAAAATAACCTTTAATGGTAATTTAATCGCTAATGGTTTAGGTGATCAAACAGACGAAGGCACAATAAATAGCAGTGCTACATCTCAAGGCTTATTTTACCCAAATACACTTGAAAGTGACCATGCTTTTGAATATGACTGTGACTTAATTAATCATGATAGTTCGGTGCTAAGTAACAACTTTGGTTATATGGATAGTCGAGTATCAGGCGATGCAAGCGGTGAGTGGGTTGAAATTAGAAAACTAAACGGTAATGGCGCATTCGATACTGATGGTGCAATTGACCAAGACCCAGCAACGAATGGTAAAGAAGTACTTGAGTACGTTACAGCAACAAGTACGTTATTAGAAACTGACCCTGCAGGCCTTCAGGCAGAGGCGGGTGCTAAAGGGCTTCATTATATTCAATCATCTGAAGTAGGTGTTGGATCTACATGGGAAATACAAAACGATTAAATAACCAATTAATCAGTTAACTTTTAAAAGCCCCAAATTTGGGGCTTTTTTATTGTTTATACTTTTCACCACACTTTAATTTAGCCTACATAACTCATTTATGGACTAGCTTAGAGGTGTTTATATTCTAGTAAAAAAACCTGCCTGACCTGCTGGTAATGCCGCTATGTAAAAATTGGTATACCTTATGGTAATATTAAAACGCTAAATTGGTTGATCATATGACTGCGTTTGAGTATATTAAAGTCAAAGGACACATAAAATATACATAAGCATAACAAGCTAACACACTAAAATCACACAACAACAACCAGCGGAGAATTCAAATGTCGTTGAAGTCACGAGATAGCAATAATTCTACAACAGGGCAGTTTGCAATGCGCCCAGTTGCAAAATGGGTAAGAACAGCGGTCATCGCAGGTATGGCAAGTTCTTGCGTATTTACAGCAAGCGCACAAGAAGATCAGGGAAAAGCGACAGAAGTTGAAGAAGACGTTGAAATAATTAGTGTTACAGGTACTCGTAGAACAATACAGGACCAAATAGCAATTAAACGTGAAGCAACAACGGTAGTTGATGGCTTGTCATCAGAAGACATTGGTGATTTACCAGCACTGTCTATTGGTGAAGCACTTGAGTCAATTACAGGCGCTGCATCTCACCGTGAAAATGGTGGTGCAACTGAAATAACTATCCGTGGACTTGGTCCATTTTTAAGCGCAACACACATTAATGGTCGTGAAGCGACTAATGGTAGTGGTGACCGCTCAGTTAACTTTTCGCAGTTTCCTTCTGAACTTGTAAAAAAAGTAGCGATATATAAAACGCAAGATGCCTCAATGATTGAAGGTGGTGTTGCAGGTGTTATTGCACTTGAAACTATAACTCCACTTGATTTTGGCAAACAACGTGTATCTGCAGAGGTTAAATTAAACTACAACCCTGATGAAGGTAATGTAGATAACTCACTTCAAAGTGACGCTGGTTACCGTGGCACGTTTAGTTATGTTGACCAGTTTGAATTTGATAACGGCCAAGCCGTTGGTGTGTCTTTTGGTGTACAGCGCCAAGATATTAGCCAACCAGAAGCTGAATACAGAAGCTCTAGCCCATCAGGTTCTTCATTATGGGCCTGTTTAAACGATCCAAATAATACTAATGAAGGTTTTTACCGTAGCAGCGCAGGCGACTGTGAAGACCAAGTTAGTGGCAGTAGCAACCAAGGTTACGATACAGAAATTGATCCTGAAACGGGCAAAGCAGTAAGTGATGGTACTCCGTATGCTTGGACTGGTAGTAGCCGAAGCTACCGTCAAAACGAGACATCAGATGAGCGTGATGCAATGTTTTTTGCACTGCAATACCAACCTTCAGCTGATTGGGATGTTAACTTTGATGCGCAAATTTCAGATAGAACACAACAAGAAGCACGCCACGATTTAATCTTCTTACAAAAACGTGCCACACCAGGTGTAACAGGTCCAACACTTGTTACTAACGATGTAGGCGGTATTTTGCACTGGGAAGGTGAAGAGCGCATTGAATCAGCGGGTGAGCAATTTTCTCGTGAAGAAAACTACCAAGGTTACGGCATAAATATAGAACATACAGTTACTGATAGATTAACTGTTGACCTAGATTTAGCATATTCAAAAACTGAACGTGAAGAACTTCAAATATCTAACCGTGGTAGAACATCAGGTCGTAATTTCTTTTCTTGGGATATGGGTGATGAGATCCCTCATTTCACACTGACAGATTTTGATGTAACGGATATTTCAAACTTTACAGATAGCCTAAGAACGCGACTTGACCGTGAAAATGTTCGTGAAAACGAAGTTATCTCAGCGCGATTAGATTTTGACTATGCGCTAGATGGTAACGTTTTCACCAGTGTACAAGGTGGTATTAGAACATCTGAAATGACGTTCCTACAGTATGGTGGTAGCCAAGGTAACGGTTCAAGAAACGAATTTACACTAGACTCTGGTACAGAAGCGCTTGACGTATTACAAGGTTGTCAAATCGACTTTCCAGAATCAGGCTTTTTATCGAGTGTATCTGATGGCGATATTGTAACAAATGTTGATAGTGACGGTAACGTTGTAGATAGCGGTACAGGTTCATCATGGGCTACATACGACAACGTATGTTTCTCACAAGCTGTAGCTGGTTCTAACGCTGATGGTGTGTTTGCTTACCCAGAAGTTGAATATGAAAATGCAGGTACAATTGATGTAACAGAAAAAACAACATCAGTGTACTTAATGGCTAATTACGATACAGAAATGTTTGGTAAATTCATTCGCGGTAACTTTGGTCTTCGTATTGTAGACACAGAAGTAACTTCGATTGGTTTTAGAAATAGCTTTGATGTTGTAACAAGTGATACCGGTGTACTTTCTCTGGTTGAATCTGATAATGGTTCATTGGATAAAATAAAAAGTGGTGGTGACTACACTAAGTATTTACCAAGTTTTAACCTAGTTATTGATTACAGTGAAGATATTTTATTCCGAGCTGGTATATACCGTGGTATGTCACGCGCAGATCCATCTGATTTAGGTTACAGCCGTACATTCCAAGAAGATACAGAAGGTACAGCAACTTCAATTAGCGATTTATTAGTGGGTGTAAATGGTTCTGGTAACCCAGATACTCAACCGCTTATGTCGTGGAACTACGATGCTGCATTTGAATGGTACCCTAACGAAGATTCAATCTTAGCGTTAAGCTTATACTACAAACAGTTCAACGGTGGCTTTCAACAACAAACAGTAATTGAAGATTTTACTGTTGCCGGTGAAACTGTTTCATTACCAATTACTAACTCTGTTACATCAGACGAGGACAGTGAAATATTAGGTCTTGAAGCTTCATTTTCTTACCGCTGGGATAATGGCATCGGTATGAAATTTGGTTACAACTATGCAGACACTGATTTTGAGTTCCAAGATAGCTTGTACGGCGATACGTTTGAGACTGACGTAGATGGTAATACTACACAATTAACTGATGGTATTATTGAGTCGGCTTCAGTACCTGGTTTCTCAAAGCATGTATTTAGCAGCCAGCTTTACTACCAAATAGGTGGATTTGATACTGCCGTTATTTACAAATATCGTAGTGAGTATTTCCAACCATATACTACAAATGGTACTCGACTTCGTTATGTTGATGGCGTAGGTGTGTGGGAAATGCGCGCATCATACAAAATTGATGAGCACTTTAGAGTTAAAGCTGAAGCAATTAACTTGTTCAGTGCTCCTAAATCACAAGATTTCTTTGTTGAAGGTAACCTAGGTGAAGTGAATGACTACGGCCCACGTTTATTCTTAGGCTTAAGCTACAAGCTATAATAGTTAAACACTTAATCACATTAAAAAGGCGGTTTTACCGCCTTTTTTGATCCTCAAATTCTTCAATTTTATATTTTCGATAGCGTTAGCTAACAGTACTCAAAAAAACTCACTCCAGAATTACGCTACTTGACTAAAACAATTAAATTGGTTAACCAATGTTGCTGTTTGTTCAGTACGCCTAACATCATCGGTTTTTCCTGCCTAAATTATTTCATTTTTAAAACGATAACTCTTCTAACCCTTGTTATTAATAGACCTATTTCTAATGAAACTTAAAAACCATAAATAACATTAACTTAAAATGTAAGTTTTGCTATTAGCTTGAAGGTTAGATAGGTTTTTCTATTTTGGTAATAACATATTGCATGATATTTGATCTAAATTAATTACCAAAAGGTTGACCTTTTTATAGTTGAGTGTAAATATAAAGTTAAGGTTTTGTAATAATTAAGGGCTTTTAATAAAAATAATAAAGTAGCTGGTTAAACATAGCATTTCACACACACAGGAAAAAAACTATGAGTCACAAGTTATCTAAAATTACACTGGCAGTTATATCGGCAACTGCACTTGGTATGTCTTTGTCTACACAGGCGCAAGAAGCTCCAAAAAAAGCTGCAGATGATCTTGAGGTTATCGAGGTTTCAGGTATTCGACAATCGCTTACAAATGCGCTTGCACAAAAGCGTTCAGCAGACAGCCTTGTTGAAATTATTGAGGCTGTAGATATTGGTAAGCTACCAGATCAAAACCTCGCAGAAGTACTTGAAAACGTAACAGGGATTCAAATTACTCGTGAAGCAGGGGTAGGTACGGGCGTTCAAATTCGTGGTACCAATGCTAATCGTACAGAAGTGAACGGCGTATCAACAGTTGGCTCAGGTTCTGGACGAAGTGGTATTAGTTTTGAAGATGTATCAGCAGCAATTATCTCTGGTGTAGAAGTAATTAAGTCCCCTGAAGCAAAAACAATCGAAGGCTCTGTGGGCGCAACAATAAACTTGAAAACAATTCGCCCGTTACAGTTAAATGAAACTCTAGGCTCAATTAGAGTTCAAGGTGAAGATAGTAGCTTATCAACAGACGGTGTCACTCCTCGAGTTTCTGGTGCCTGGGGGGATAACTGGGAGCTTGATTCGGGCGGTAAGTTTGGTGTTGTATTTAGTGGTAGTTACAGTGAGCAAGACGTAACCGCATTTCGCCCTCGCGCAGATAGAGATAATTCGGTAGCCGCTGATAGTGGTGCAGCAAGTGCACAATCATTTGATTTCCTACCAGTACAGTTTTTAATTCAAGATTATGATAATTACGAATACGAGACAAAAAACTTCGCAGGTACATTTGAATATGCGCCAAACGATAATATGAAATTCTTTTTTGATGCAGTTGTTAACGATCAAGAGCGCCGCCAAGAAAGCTCTAGAGTACAAGCATCTGGCCTAAGTGATCTTAGAAATGTATCAATACCGAGTGAGTTTGAAACAGTTAATTTTGGTTCACTTGACGGACAGAACCTAGGCAGCATTCAAGCGGCTGTAAGAGGCGTTATTCCGGTTGAAGACGGTGGTGGCGATCCTAACTTGCGTTTTTCTAGCGATACTAATTCACGCATCACAAAGAGCAAAATATTTAGAATAGGAGGGGAATGGCAAGGCGATAGATTATTTGCAAGTGTTGAAGCCTCAACCTCGCGTTCTGATTCAACGACACCAAGCTTTAATACAACGCTTAATTTTATAAATCCAAATGTTGCTACTAATTCGTCAAATGAAAACGGGACTCCTTTTGAGTATGATCTTACAGGTGATGCACTTACGTTTGGGATTGCGACGGGTGAGGCAAACGCGCCAACAATGGCTCAATTACTTGACCCTGCAAATGTTGTTCTACGTGACGTAAACCAAGGGCAAGATGAGTCAGAAAATACAGAAGATGCGTTTCGTACAGATTTTACATATTACTTAGATGATGTAATAACGTCAGTCGATTTCGGTTACCGCTACAGTAAAACGAGTAGTGTGTCGGATCAAGTTCGTTCTAACGTTGGTTTAAGGAATATGGCTGATAGCCCAACGGGTGATTTATTTGCACAATTATTAACAGCGGGCCCAGATAACTTTAACGATGGTGATGGGCGAGCACTCTATATTCGTGATTTCTTACTTATAAACCCAGAGCTTGCATCCTCTGATCCACAAGCCGTTTTAGCAGCGCTTAACCAAGCGATTGAAGCTAATAATGCAATAACAGGTTCTGACCGTGGTCCAATAAGTTCACCAACGTCTCAAGTAAATGCGTTTTTTGATATTGAAGAAGAAACACATGCCTTATATGCACAAGCAAATTTTGAGTATGGCATGTTTCGCGGTAACTTTGGCCTGCGTTATTTAGAGACTGAAGTTACATCGCTAGGTAACTCTGTTACTCAAGATGGAAGTGGCAACGAACTGGTTACTCAGCTAACGTCAAAAGGTGATTACGATTTCTTTTTACCACGATTTAATTTAGCCGCGAATGTAAGTGAAGATGTGATTGTTCGTTTAGGTTGGTCTAAAGATATTAGACGCCCAGATTTTGATGACCTATCTACATCTGTTACGTTTGGCACCAGCCCTAATAGTGCCGTTTCAATTGGTAACTCAGGCTTAGCGCCAGAAGAAGTAACCTCTTTCGATATATCCACAGATTGGTATTTTGCACCCGCTGCTTTGTTAAGTGTGGGGTACTTTCATAAAACACGTAGCGATTTGCACGTTACACAGCAAGTTGACCCATTTGAAGACCCAAGCACAGGCTTTCGCGATACAACTGGTCCAGAATGTGAAGGCGGCGGCATATTTAACCCAATTGCTGACATAAACGTATTTGGTCCAGATGCTGGCGTAGGGTTATGTGTACCAACACAAACTACTATTAATGATTCTGGGGAAACAACACAGCAAGGTATTGAGCTTGCGGCTCAATACGACTTATCAAATTTTGAAAAAGAACTAGGATGGGCATCAGGTTTTGGTGTGGTTGCTAACTATACCTATCAAGAATTTTCTGGTGGCGAATCATTTGACACCGCAACGAGTCGTGCAAATGCTGTTTTTGCATTAACAACTGGTAACCCTGATGCAGACATAAGTGCTAAGCAATCACTCATTGATCTGTCAGAAAACGCATATAACATCACATTCTACTATGAGAAATACGGTCTATCTGCTCGAGCGCGTTATACGTGGCGCGAAGGGTACCGTTCAACTGATTTTGGTAGCACCTCGAGCTTCCCATGGGGTTTCCCTGTTGTACAAGAAGATAGAGGGCAGCTTAATGCCAGCATAAGTTATGATGTGAACGATCAGCTAAATATCGGTATTGAAGCCGTTAACTTAACTGAATCAGAAGTTAGCCAGTCTTGTGTTAACGAAGGTGCTTTACTTTGTTTCCAAGGTATTACAGACCGCCGTATTACATTTGGCGCAAGCTATAGATTTTAAAAGCTATAGTTAAATCGAGTCTATAAGTGTGTGTATTTAAAGACGGTAAAAGCAAGCCACCTGGCTTGCTTTTTTTTAACTAAAACTAGTTAATATTTATAAGAATGATTTATTCCACTTTGTATTTTACTTCTAAATACTGTTACAGCGGCAATGTCTTGCGACACTGCCGGCAGTAATTATACCAACCTGCATAAATCTTTGATCAATTTAACGAATTAAATTGCACTATAACGTCGTTAAAAATTTTTTATTTAGAACAACTAGATACAAAAATTTTTGCCTAGTTCTAGCGTAATTTTCTTAACGTTAAATAGACCCCGTATATAAGCAGATTGGTATTATTATCGAGATAGTATTAAACCAATACCTTTATTTTTTAACCTTACCCTTAAGAACATAAATTTCACCATCAAAACTGCCTTGAATCGTCAGCCCTTGGCTTGCCAACTCTTGCAAATATTCAACATGATCATCAGTAATATGCTGGCCTGGGACTAAAAGCGGAATGCCCGGTGGGTATGGAGTAACTAAACCTGCACAAATGCGGTTGCTACTTTTGCTAATAGGCACAGATTCGCGGTCGCCATAAAAAGCATCGCTTGGAATACATGCCAAGTCTATGGCTGGTAAGTTTTCAGGTAAGCGAGCTCTGCGCGTCGATTTCGACAATTTTACTTTACCGCTATCTAGTTTTTTCAATGCATTGTACAAACGAATTATTTTTGAGCGCGTGCCACCAAGCGTGAGTAAAACCAAGATGGTGCTGTGTGTGTATTTTTCTATCTCTAGCCCAATTTCATCCAGTAGATATTTATGAATATCTTTTAATGAGTAAGGTAGCTCACTAATATCAATAAGGATTTTTAATGGATCGTGACCCATGTTATCACCACTAAAATGCGGGAATATTTCCATAAAGTCTTGCTTAGCTAATACTTTAATTTGCTTAAGCGAGGCCATCTGTTGTTTAAACTCTTCAACATGATTTAGCAGCGCATTGAGCAGCTTATAACCTTCCATCTCTAATTGCTTTTGGCACACGTCAAGCGATGCAATAAGCTGATATTTAGGCGATGTACTAGCGTAGATACTATAAATCTCTCGAAAGAAATCAGCATCAAAATCGGGGTCGTTAATATGAATATAAGACGCTTGAGAAAACGCCGATACTACTTTATGCGCCGAATGTGTGATGTAGTCAGCCCCAGCATGTATTGCAGAATAATGACGAAAGCTAGGATGAAACAAAGAGTATGCAAACCAGGCTTCATCTATAAACACCTTGATACCATATTGATGAGCATAATCTACGACTTGTTTCAGGTCGCTAAGTAGGCCATCGTAGGTACAACCGGTAAGCACTAGTAATTTAGCATCAGTATTGTTTTCAATTGCTAACTTGATGTCGGCCAACGACGGTGGCGCGAAAATACCATATTTTGGATTTAAGATACTCGCCAAATAAATGGGGTAGCTAGCTGATTGCAAGATGCCATAGTGTACTGATTTATGGCAATTACGGTCGACAATTACTTTATCTCCCTTGCGCAGGAGTGTCTGCAAAATGATTTTATTTGAGGTAGATGAACCATTTGTAACAAAGTAGGTGTGCTTAACTTCAAACGTCGCCGCCGCTGATTCTTGAGCGCGACCAATGGTATTAGTGCTGTCTGACAATGAACCTAGCGAGTCTACCGAAACCGACAGGTCGCCAACAAATACATTGCGGCCGTAAAACTGATAAAAATCTTTGATGTAAGGTGAGTTTCTAAAGCTAGAACCCCCACTATGACCCGGTGTATGCCAAGAGTCGTTTGCTTCACCAACGTAACGACGATATGCCGTCCAAAATGGTGTTTCAGAGCGGTCGTCAAAATCGTTAATCATATAACCTAAAATAGCTTCTGGGTCAGAAATCACTTCATCTTTAAAAAAGAATGATTCGATTTCTTCTGATTCGTTTACGATCTCCAGCCCTTTTGTGTCGTCGCCAATAACATAAACCGGCAATTCAAGGCGAATTGCCTTTAACTCTTCAATAAAGCGGCTATACATCCGCTCACCCACTTTGTTGTGCATATCCCAGCTTAGAACCACGGCTTGAATATCACCATCTTCCTCTACACATTCCAGCGCGTGCTTCAGCTCGAGGCACTCAATAATATCGATATGAATATCGTCTCGCTCAAAGTTAGGAATGGTCTTTGACAGATTCGTTGAAAGCCCTTGTAAAGTGGCTGGGTCTTGCTCAATTATCAAGATACGAAGTAGAGGTAGCATAGAGGGTTTCACAATAAAATTTTATAATGCTCACTAGCATAACCAAAGGAGTGAGACTTGTGAAATTAATACTTTGATAATGTTCTATTAATAGTCACATTCTGCGGGTTATCTAAATTAAATTACAAAAATATTGCTAGGCCTTGGGTTAAAAATACGACTCAATTTATTGTTAGTGAGCGTTTAGTTAATGCGGCGCAATTTATTAATAATATAGAATCGACTGGCAGCTAAACGATTAGCTATCTTATCACTAGAGTTCGAATAGAAGTGTGCTAGCCAAGGTTTAACCTGTTAGTTATCAAATACGATAACTTGATTTTTACCAGCACTTTTAGCTTGATATAACAGTTTATCTGCGTTTTCATATAATTTTTCAAACTTACAGTGTTTTGTATCGCCTTTATCTACACCAGCACTAATTGTAACTCTTTGTAATTCAGGTGATATATCAGTTAAATTAAGACTCGCAATTGCCTCTACAAGCCGTTGTGAAATCATTTTTACAATTTCAACATCATGGCTAGGAAAGAAAACTACAAACTCTTCTCCGCCATATCGCCCTACAATATCTTTCTCTCTAGTTTGAAATTTTAGAGCATGGGCTACTCTTTGAAGGACTTTGTCACCAGCATTATGTCCAAATTGATCATTGATGAGTTTAAAGTTATCTATATCTGCAATTAGTAAAAAGCCGCTTTGTTTATCTAAGCGTGAAACTTGTTCATGGAAGCCTCTCCTATTTAATACTTTTGTCAAAGGGTCGATTAACGATTCATTAGTGATGGTTATATTTAGTCGTTTTAATCTTTTAATATGTCGAAATGAGAAAAGTAAAATTAGAATGAAAAGGCTAAGATTAATGAACAGAATTATATTTAACCTAATATGATCAGCCGCTTTGTTTTGCCAATCTATTTCGCTTGGAAATGCAAAGCTACTGAATAAAGAAAGGCTAATTAGTGCTAAATTTAAAATATACATTTTTTGATAAAGTAGAAACACAAATTAGGCAACTTATAAATGAATGTAATAATAGACCTTGAATACCAATACTTAAATAGGGCCCAATCATCTTTGCATCAGATACATCTAGCAAAACACCCCATGAAACAACCAGGTATAAAAATCCAATTAAGAGTAGAGATAAAGATATCGTTTCAGGCTTCAACTTAGTTACATACGTTGAAAATAAAATTATAAGAAGTAATGAGCTTATAGAAGATAAAACAGTCATCGGCTCAAACCAAAAACTTGGGGCCTCAATAAAAGAATGATTTTCATTAGCTTCCCAAAACTCAGGAAAGGTCAAAACCTGTAAAAGATCGACATTTGAAAATATGATCAAAAGTTCTTCAAATGTTACTCCCGCAACAGACTCGTTAAAAGCAATAAAGGTGATAAAGCCATTTGAAAGCCAGATACAGAAGGCTGAAGTAATTGCTAAAAGCAAATTGTATAATTGAGTTTTACCACTATAGCTTTTCAACTCGTTATTCCGTTTTTTCTTTAAACTCACACAAGTCTTCAATAATACAGCTGCCACACTTTGGTTTACGTGCTACGCAGGTGTAACGTCCGTGCAGTATCAGCCAATGATGCACGTCTACTTTAAATTCTTTTGGTACAACCTTTTCAAGCTTTTGTTCTACAGCTACAACATCTTTACCCATGGCAAGCTTTGTACGGTTAGATACACGAAATATGTGTGTATCTACGGCTATTACAGGCCAGCCAAAGGCGGTATTAAGTACAACATTAGCGGTTTTACGGCCAACGCCTGGTAGGGCTTCTAGGGCTTCACGATTTTCTGGCACGATGCTGTTATGTTCATCCACCAAAATTTGGCACATTTTATAAACGTTGGCAGCTTTAGAGTTAAATAAGCCGATGGTTTTTATATAATCACGCAGTGTATCGTGGCCTATATCTAAAATGGCTTGGGGTGTATTAGCAACAGGGAACAACTTTCGGGTGGCTTTATTAACACCTACATCGGTTGCTTGCGCTGAAAGAGTTACTGCTACTAGTAACTCAAACGGGCTTGAATATTCAAGCTCTGTAACTGGGTGTGGGTTATCGTCGCGTAGGCGCGACAGTATTTGGTGACGTTTTTCTTTATTCATGCAACTTAAAACGTATTAGTGCTAATTGTTGCTCTAATACGTTTTCCCCTTAAGTTAAGCTAGTAACACGTGCTCGAGGGCCTTTTTCAGCCTCTGGCGGTGCAATTTGCTTTGATTTTATTTGTGCGTCAATTACGTTTTTTGCAGCAATAAGCAGCCCAAGCCCTAAAAAGGCACCCGGTGGTAAAATTGCGAGTAAAAATTGGTTATCAAAGTTAAATACTTCTATGCGCAAGCTCTGTGCCCATGGGCCAAGTAATAAGTCGGCGCCGTCAAACAGCGTACCTTGGCCAATTAACTCACGCATAGCGCCTAAAACAACAAGCACAATCATAAAGCCTAAACCCATCATTAAGCCGTCAAATGCTGATAAATGAACAGGATTTTTAGAGGCGTATGCTTCGGCGCGGCCAATAATGGCGCAGTTAGTTACAATCAACGGGATAAAAATCCCCAATGATTGATACAAACCAAAGGTGTAAGCGTTCATAAGTAATTGAACTATAGTTACAAAGCCCGCGATGATCATGACAAATACAGGTATACGAATATCTTTTGGCACCCAGTTACGCACTATTGATACGGTAACATTGGAGCCTATTAGTACGAGTAAAGTTGCTAAGCCTAAACCTAAGGCATTTGTTACAGTTGAGGTAACGGCAAGCAGTGGGCATAAACCTAAAAGCTGTACAAGGGCAGGGTTATTTACCCACACACCTTCTTTGTATAATGTTTTTAACTCACTCATTTAGTTACCTCTAAACATTCGGCATTAGGTGCTGCAAAAATATCATCAAAATTAGTTTGTGCGAACAATACGGCATTTTTAACAGAGCCCACTACAGCACGAGGCGTTATGGTTGCACCTGTAAATTGATCAAACTGACCGCCATCTTTTTTTACAGCCCAACGAGCGTCATCTTCACCTTCAACCGTTAAGCTTTTAAATGTTGTGATCCAAAGTGATTTTTTAACTTCTACTTTGTCGCCTAAACCAGGAGTTTCTTCGTGTTTAGTAGTGCGTACACCCGCTATGGTGCCATCACTTAAAACGGCGGTTAATAGATTTATATCGCCACTGTAGCCGTTTGGCGTAACATGCCTAATAACAACAGCGACTGGTTTATTGTTTTTACGAGCACGGTAAATTACTTGATTTGCGTGTGGACCTAGTTTTTCGTCAGTAATAATTACGCAATCTTGTGATAATTGATTGTCGTACGATTTTGGGTCGAGCACTTCTTGTAGCTGCGCAGTAAGTTGTAGTTGTTCTTGCTCTGCAATTTTATCGGCAGTAAGTGCATTGATAGAGGCAACTAAGCCCGTCGTTGCTAACGCAAACGCAGTTAAAATAGCACCATTTTTAGCCATTGACGAAATGATCATTTTACTGCTCCATGGCCATAAGTACGTGGCTGTGTGTAGTAGTCTATTAGCGGCACTGCAATATTAATCAATAATACGCTAAATGCGATGGCATCAGGAAAACCACCAAAGGTACGAATTAAATAAATTAGTAAGCCAATTAGCACGCCATAAATTAAGCGCCCTTTGTTAGTTGTTGCTGCAGATACCGGATCGGTTGCTATAAAAAAGGCCCCCATCATAGTGGCTCCACTTAATAAGTGAAATAGGGTACCCGGCTCTGTACCAGGTGATGCAATATAACCAATCGCACTACATAGTGCTAAACTTGCAATAAAACTTACAGGAATATGCCAGTTAATTATTTTTGCTTTTAATAAATATAAACCACCCGCTAAAAATCCTAAGTTAACCCACACCCAACCAAGGCCAGCCCATTCGTTAAATAGTGGCTTTTGCATACTTTCGGTAACGGTTAAACCGTGTGCTATGTCTGTTTTAATGGTATCCAGCGGTGTTGCCATTGTTAGGCCATCAACCCCTGCACGCACTTGATCTAGGCTAAACCCAGAGGCCGTAAAATCTGTAAATATTAGCCTTAGCTGATCAGCAAAGCCTATTGGTGTATTTATTAAATCAGTTACTGGCAACCATGCGGTCATTTGTACCGGAAACGAAACTAAAAGCAGTACATAAGCCGCCATTGCTGGATTGAATAAGTTAAACCCAAGGCCGCCATAAAGCTGTTTAACTATAACGATAGAAAATAAACAGCCAATAACGATTATCCACCAAGGCGCAAGTGGTGGAATACTCAGTGCCAATAACACGGCAGTAAGCCACGCACTGCCATCACTTAATGCAGGCCAAACAGGGCGCTTTCGTATTAGCATTATTGCAGCTTCAAATACGCTTACAGCAACAAGCGCTAGTACCAGTTGAATAAGCACACCTGTACCAAAAAAGAAAACTTGAGCAATTAGCCCAGGAATACACGCAGCAATAACGCTAAGCATTAATCGCGTTAACGATTTATGGCTGTGATTATGCGGCGAACTGGCCATGGTTAATTTCATGACTGATTATTTCCTTCTTTTTGTAACTTTTTAGCTTTTGCTCTCGCAATTGCAGCAGCCACGGCGGCTTTTTTCTTATCGTCGGCTGATTTAGGTTTATCTGCGCTAATAAGATCTGATGAGTCATCGGTGTTATTTTCTGCACTCTTAGGTGCTGCGCTATCAACTTGTAGCTCTTGGGGCTGAGTTTGTTCGGTATCTTCTAGTGCTTTAGCCGCTTTTTTAGCTTTAGCACGAGCTATGGCCGCAGCTACCGCTGCTTTTTTATCATCAACGGATGCCGCGCTTTGTGGCTCTTCACTCACGGTTTGCTCGGTTTCTTCTAATGCTTTAGCTGCTTTTTTGGCTTTTGCACGAGCAATGGCCGCCGCTACTGCTGCTTTTTTGTCATCAACAGGGGCATCAGTTTGTGGCTCTTCACTCACGGACTGCTCAGCGTCTTCTAATGCTTTAGCCGCTTTTTTGGCTTTTGCGCGAGCAATGGCCGCCGCTACGGCTGCTTTTTTATCATCAGCAGGCGTATCGCTTTGTGGCTCTTCACTCAGGGTTTGCTCAGCGCCATCTAATGCTTTAGCCGCTTTTTTAGCTTTTGCACGAGCAATGGCCGCCGCTACCGCTGCTTTTTTGTCATCAACAGGGGCATCGCTTTGTGGCTCTTCACTCACGGTTTGCTCAGCGTTATCTAATGCTTGTGCTGCCTTTTTGGCTTTAGCACGAGCAATGGCCGCAGCTACCGCTGATTTTTTATCATCAACAGGGGCATCGTTTTGTGGCTCTTCACTTGTTGTTTGTTCAGCGTTATCTAATGCTTTAGCTGCTTTTTTAGCTTTAGCGCGGGCAATGGCTGCAGCGACTGCTGATTTTTTATCATCAACGGGTGCAGTCTCGGCGGATTCATCTGTTTGAGATTTTTGCTCTTTATATTTACGCGCTTGTTCTTTACGTAGTGCGCGCTCTTTTGCTACTTCGCTGTTGTCAGGTTCTAATTCAGCAGATTGGTCGCCTAGCTTTTTAGCTTTAGCGCGTGCAATAGCGGCTGCAACAGCTGATTTTTCATCGCCGTTATCTGATTTATTTTTAACGCGGGCTAGTGCCTCTGCTACTTTTTGCTTTTCGTCAGCAGATTTAGCGGCAGGTTTACGTTTGTGGCGGTTTTGACGTTCTTCTTGCTCGCGATCTAAACGCTCTTTTCGTGCATCAAAACGCTCTTTTGCTCTGTCGGCTTTAATTTTGTCAGCTTGTTGTTCTTTAATTTCAACTTTGGCTATACGGTAGTACTGTACAAGAGGGATTTCGCTTGGACACACATATGCACAAGCACCACACTCAATACAGTCAAATAAATTATGCTCTTGTAGTTTGTCGTACTCTTTTGATTTAGCAAACCACTGCAATTGCTGTGGCAGTAAAGAAGCAGGGCAGGCATCGGCACAGGCGCTACAACGTATACAGGCTTTTTCAGGGCCGGGCTCCGCTAGCTCTTTATGATCAGGCGCTAAAATACAGTTGGTTGTTTTAACTATGCCAATACGCACTGTGGGTAGCGTAAAGCCCATCATTGGGCCGCCCATTACAACACTTTGCTGCGGTACAGGCGAGAAACCTTGGCAATCAAGTAAATGCTTTATTTCAGTGCCAAGTAGTGCCCATACATTTCCAGGCTTATGAATAGTGTTACCTGTTACCGTAACTATACGTTCAATGAGTGGTTTACCTTCATAAACGGCTTGTTGTACGGCAAACAAAGTCCCGGTGTTATGCACTAAAATACCAATATCGGCAGGAATACCAATACTAGGAACTTCACGGTTAGTAAGTAATTTAATTAACTGCTTTTCACCGCCAGAGGGGTAAATAGTGGGCACCGTTTGAATAATGATTTTTGAGTTATGCTCAGCTGCTTGCTTCATTGCTGCAATAGCTTCTGGCTTGTTATCTTCTATACCCACAATGCACAGTGTTGGGTTTAAAAGCTGCTGCATAATTTCAATGCCTTGGATAACTTCTTTAGCGTGTTCGCGCATTAAAACGTCATCGGCAGTAATATAAGGTTCGCACTCAACAGCATTTACAATCAAAAATTCAATAGGCTGCGTAGTATCTGCTTTCACATAAGTAGGAAAACCAGCTCCACCCATACCACTAATACCGGCTTGGTGAATAATATTTATTAGCTCGTCATGACTAAGCTCAGCAGGATTTTTATTTTTATTTAGAGCTACCCATTCGTCTTTGCCGTCTGGTTCAATAATAACACTTAGTTCAGGTAGGGCCGATGGATGTGCTGATGGCATAGGTGCAATATCAGTAACCACACCAGAGCTTGGCGCATGCACAGGTACCGACCAGTTAGCAGCAGGCGCTGTTAGTGGTTGGCCTTTTAATACGTGTTGGCCTTTTTCTACAAGTAACCTACCGTTTGCACCTATGTGTTGCTTAAGCGCAACAATGAGTTTATCGGGCAAAGGTAGGCGAGTGATACTCGCACTATTAGAGAGTGATTTTTGTTGTGGTGGGTGTATGCCGCCAGGAAATGCCCACACGGTGCCTTTTTTTATTTGTTCAAGTAACTTGTCCACTCAAACCTCTAATCTATTTGTGTAACAGGAATAGCGTCTAGCTGCCATTTCCAGTTTTGTTTAGTTTCGGCTACAGGTAGCATATCAATGCAATCTACAGGGCAAGGCTCAACACATAAATCACAGCCAGTGCATTCATCAATTAATACAGTATGCATTTGACGAGTTGCGCCTAAAATAGCGTCAACTGGGCAGGCCTGAATACATTTGGTACAACCAATACATTCGTCTTCGCGAATATAAGCCACTGTTTTTATAGGTTCTGCTTGCTCACCACCGGCAAGTGGTTTTTCATCAACCCCCATTAGGCCGGCAAGCTTTTTCATGGTTGATTCACCGCCCGGTGGGCATTTATTTATTTCATCGCCATTGGCTATAGCTTCGGCGTAAGGGCGGCAGCCCGGGTAGCCACATTGTCCGCATTGAGTTTGCGGCAAAATAGTATCAATTTGCTCAACAATAGGGTTACCTTCAACGCGAAAGCGGATTGCTGCAAATCCTAAAATAAGTCCAAAAACGAGTGCTAGCGAGCCAATCGCTGTCAAGGCATAAAACAAGGTCATATTAAAACTTCACTAATCCAGTAAAACCCATAAACGCCATCGACATTAAGCCTGCGGTGATCATTGCAATGGAGGCGCCTTTAAAAGGCGTAGGAACGTCAGCTGCTGCTAAGCGTTCTCGTAGTGCTGCAAACAATACAAGCACTAAAGAAAAACCAACCGCAGCACCAAAACCATACACTGCAGATTGTAAAAATGAATGATCTTCTTTGATATTTAATAGAGCTACACCTAATACCGCACAGTTAGTGGTGATCAGCGGTAAAAATATGCCTAGTAAACGATATAGAGTAGGGCTTGTTTTACGTACAACCATTTCGGTAAATTGCACTACAACGGCAATTACCAAAATAAAGCTCATGGTACGTAAAAATTCGATATCCAGAGGGATTAAAATATATTGGTTAACTAAATAGCTAGTTACAGAGGCAAGGGTAAGCACAAACGTGGTTGCCAAAGACATACCAATCGCTGTATCAAGCTTACCTGATACGCCCATAAACGGACATAAGCCTAAAAATTGTACTAATACAAAGTTATTAACCAGAACGGTTCCAATCAATAACAAGACATATTCTGTCATGTGTGCCTCACGCTATTAAAGTCCTGCGTATTATCCTTTTTTCTGCCCCGATAAACAACATTTGCGAGTCGTTATCAGTTAAATAAACGCAAGGACAAACATATTGATCACAAGGCTGTAAAATTAATGTGATTTTGATGTAAGGAATTACTCAAATAGCAGAAACAAAAAAAGAGCAACGAATGCTCTTTTTTTATTAATTAAAAACTAATTAAATATCTTTAGGTTTTTCTATGTAATAACCTTGAACGCCATCTAAACACAAAGTTTCTATTATGTGTTTCTCTTCTTGGCTCTCAACGCCCTCAGCAAATACGCTAACACCAATACGGTGGGCTAAATCGACCATTAAGCGCATAAAGTACTGATTGTTTTTATCGTCTTCTAGGCCGCGAGTATAACTTGCGTCCATTTTAATAAAGTCAGGTTTTAAATCGCGGAAAAACTTAAATGAAGTCAAGCCAACACCAAAACGTTCAACAGTAACGCGTGCGCCAACTCTGTGCACCATGTCGATAAAGCGCTTACTAGCCTTTATGTTTTGCTGTAAACCAAACTCGCTTACTTCAAATACTAGTTTAGATGCAATATGCGTATCTTTTAATAATCGGCGTTCTAGCCAAATTACAAACTGATCGTTGTGTGCACTAGAGGCTGTTACATTTAAACCAAAAAACTTTTCGGATAAGTTACGGCTTTTAACCTTTTCAAGAGAAGAGTCGATGATCAGGCGATCAATTTCTATTGCCATATCAAGCTTTTCGGCCATTGCTAAAAAAGAAGCGGTAGGCAGTACTTGATTGTCTTCTGTTTTAAATCGAACTTGTACTTCAGCATAGGCTTTAATACTTTTACCAAGTGGCATAATATTCTGCATAACTAAATGTACACGCTTAGATTCAATAACTTCCTTAATAATCTTACGCCAGTTTTGATTACCAAAACCTGCACTTACGTTATTAACTAAATCGGTTTCTCGTTGCACGTGCCATGCGTTTACTTGTTTTGATTGCGCCATACTCATCGCGTTATCAACAACAGAAAGTAGCTCACCTAACGGCTTACCTTTTTCGTAACCTACAATACCTGTATTAGCTACTGAGCTTAGCTCTTGGTTTTGTTGATACTGAGTAAAACGCGATTGTAGATTTTCACCAAAACGTTCTGCTTCTTTTAATGGAATGTGAGGCAGTACTACAGCAAAGTCAGAGCTGTTTAATCTAAATACTTGGCTACCAGTGTAAGTGCCGCTTATGTGCTTAATAATATCGGCAACGCCTTTAACGTACTCATCACCTTTTTGATAACCACGGGTTTGGTTTATAGCTTGTAGCTCGCTACAACGTACCATAGCTAAAGAGCCAAATGTACTTTGCTCAGTGTTTTCAATATTTTTTTCGTAGTACTCAACAAACATATTACGATTACCAAGCGAGGTAATTACATCTTTGTACGCTTCATGCTTAATAGTCATAGCAGCGCTTTGTATGTCTTCGTTTTTGTTTTTTAAAAAATGAGATAATCGATTAAAACTAGGTACTAAATCTTTCCCCATTTTTTTCAATCGAGTGCCATCTAACGCTGTTTCTAAATCATTATCAACTTGGTTTTGATTAATATAAATATCGATAATGTCAGCAACTGTTGTACTTATGTTTTTATTTAGCTGATAGAAAATTGATTGCATTAAAATTATTGGAATAATAACTAAAATCGCAGAAATCAAAATAACGATAAAGAGGGACGTTTGAAGTTGCGACGCTAAATGTTCAATGTTAAGTACAAACTCAACTTTTATATCTGAGGCATCATTTACAGCAAATTGAGGGCGTACAGAATTAAAGTTAGAGAGTACAAATTCAGCAAACATTGGTAATTGAGTAGGGGGGTTAATGCTAAATATTTCAGCCCCTTGGTAATCTCTTAGCGTAAAGCTTGAAAACGTTTTACCATCTGCAATTGATTGTTTTAAATTTTGAGCAGAAATATCGTCTAAAGAAAGGTCATTAATATACTTAGTAACAGTTGTTTGCGCATTTTTTTGTGCATCACTTACTGCAGTATCAAAGCTTATAGATATGAAGTAGCTTCCTGCTGCAACACACAATAACCAAGTGATAATTTGTATAAAAATAAGTTTTTTAAATCCAGCCATGTTTTCAGTCTTTTAATAGTTCAAAAGGGAAGGAATCAAGTCCTTGATTAATAAACTAAGTACAGCGCATCAAAGAGTAAACTAATGCTTTAGTTATATAAGGAAGAGTAGTGGAATTAGCTTGAGATGTCTATGAAATTCTTAGAATTGGCTCCCCCTCCCCGACTCGAACGGGGGACCTGCGGATTAACAGTCCGTCGCTCTAACCAACTGAGCTAAGGGGGAACTAAATGATAATTATGAATTTGGCTCCCCCTCCCCGACTCGAACGGGGGACCTGCGGATTAACAGTCCGTCGCTCTAACCAACTGAGCTAAGGGGGAACTACATCATAAACATAAACTTGGCTCCCCCTCCCCGACTCGAACGGGGGACCTGCGGATTAACAGTCCGTCGCTCTAACCAACTGAGCTAAGGGGGAACTACATCGTAAACAAAACTTGGCTCCCCCTCCCCGACTCGAACGGGGGACCTGCGGATTAACAGTCCGTCGCTCTAACCAACTGAGCTAAGGGGGAAGCGTCTTGCCTTTCAACGGGGCGAAATATTAATGACCGAGCCGCAAAGTGTCAACATATAAAAGTCATAAATTGAAAAAAGAGGTTTATTCGTTGTTTTTGTGTTCGATCTGCGTGTTTTATAGCTCTATTAAAGTTATTTTTTTTGAAATTTAAGAATAACAGTGTGACTTTTATTATTGCAGAGTCTTTAAATTGGTTAAATTAAACACGTTATTAAAGTGGCTTGTTATTAAAAAACAACTCAAAAACATAAAAACTCATTTTTTACTTGGCGGTATTTTCAATATTAAATTTGTTTTTGTTTTAAATTTTTAAAAATATACCTACGCGTATATCCACAGAAATATTTTGTGATCTAAATTGTGATCTAATTACTATGAATAAAATGGGTATTTACTTTATCCGTTCAAAAATAGAACAATCAATAACTTAACTTTATGGTAAGCGTATTTTTATACCAACCGTACAACTATGTTAAGAAGAAAAATTGGAGAGCTTCAGTTTTTAGCGTGAGTTTATAAAAATGCTACAAATAGCAAATGATCAATTGGCTAGATATCACCGAAAATGGCGGCTCTCTCAAAGCCTTTATAAATGCGGGTTTGAATGAGTTATCCACGGTTTCTGTGGATAACTCTGTTTATGAAACTTTAAGAACATCATCGGCACCAATGGTTTAGGGTGCTACAACGATTTCAAGCTTTTAAATCATTATTTTTAATTTAATATAAAACAATGAGTTATGATTTGATGCAGAATAGATGCAACTCGATGAGGGAATTTTTTCGTAACGATAAACCAAGCATCACCTTTGTGTAAAAAAGCATCAGATATCACTGGGTGTTTGTAATAAAAGTTATAAAAATGTGTTTTAATTGTTTTTTGCGGTGTTTAGGCTCTATTTTAACAAAAAGATGTAAAAACTAAGTTTTACTATTTTTTCGAATCTTTACTTCTTTAATTACTTCAATTGTAGTGATAAATCCGTGGCTTGAACTGCCTTGATGCTTTAAAATGATTCGTTCAGTAAAAGAGGCCTATTTATTTCATGCGCGCAATTTCAAAATCTCAGAATCGCCCAGATTTACTAAACGATCCCATCTTGCCAACATTAAAGACGATGACCATTCCGATGATATTCGGCATGATCACGTTAATGATGTTCAATATTGTCGATACATTTTTTATAAGCTTACTTGGCACCGAACCGCTTGCAGCGGTGAGCTTTACATTTCCGGTTACCTTTACCGTTATAAGCTTAGCAATAGGGCTGGGGATTGGTACATCGGCGGTAATAGCAAAAGCACTCGGTAGTAATAAAATAGATGAAGCGCGTTTTGATGCCAGTATTTCTATAATGGTTGGTGTGGTTTTGGTTATTGTGTTGTCATCTATTGGTTATTTACTGATTGACCCCATATTTACTCTGCTAGGAGCGGGCGCACAAGTATTACCGTTAATACACGAATACATGAATATATGGTTTATCGGTAGTGTATTTTTAATAACCCCAATGATTGGTAACTCAGTACTGCGCGCCAGTGGCGATACAAAAACGCCAAGTATAGTTATGGGCGGAGCAGGGTTGATAAACGCCATACTCGATCCAGTACTAATATTTGGCTTTGGGCCTGTACCAGCGTTAGGAATTCAAGGCGCCGCCATAGCAAGTGTTATTGCGTGGTCGGTTGCTGTCGTTATTATTTTATATATATTAGCGTTTAAAAAGCGTTTGTTGAGCCTAAAAGCAGGCAAGCAAACAGTGGCTGGCGCTATCCGTAAGATATTAAAAATTGGTCTGCCTGCTGCCGGCGCGAACATGCTTACACCGGTTGCAATGGCTGTAATGACCGCTTTGGTGGCACACCATGGCCCAGAAGCCGTAGCTGCATTTGGAGTAGGAAGTCGAATAGAATCGATTGCAAGTATATTAGTGCTTGCGCTATCTATGACATTACCGCCATTTGTTAGCCAAAACTTTGGTGCTGGCAAATTATGCCGCGTTAAAGAAGCGTACACCGGCACACTAAAATTTGTGATGGTGTGGCAATTTGCCATCTACGTATTACTAATTGCATTCTCAGGCGTTATAAGCCAATTGTTTGGTAAAGAACAAGCCGTAATCGATGTAATTAAGCTCTTTATTTATACCATCCCGCTAAGCTACGGCTTACAAGGGGTGATCATATTATCAAACTCATCGTTTAATGCTTTACACAAACCAATGTATGCATTGGTTTTAAGTGTCATTCGGTTATTCATATTTTATGTACCATTTGCTTATATAGGCAACGAAATAGCCGGATTATTAGGGCTGTTTATTGGCGCTGCGTTAGGTAACTTATTTACAGCAATAGTGGCGTATAAATGGTTTATGAAAAAACTAGAGGCGCTGAGCGGCGAATCGTTACAGGAGTGCAATAATTGAGCGACCATTTTCAGTTAAGATCACATTTTAAACCAGCAGGCGATCAGCCCACAGCAATTAAACAGCTTTGCGAAGGGCTAGAAGCTGGCCTTGCACACCAAACGTTATTAGGTGCTACTGGTACAGGTAAAACCTTTACCATGGCTAATATTATTAACGATTTAAACCGTCCAACAATAATAATGGCGCACAATAAAACGCTTGCCGCGCAGCTATATGGGGAGATGAAAGAGTTTTTCCCTAAAAATGCGGTTGAGTATTTTGTATCGTATTACGATTACTATCAACCAGAAGCCTATGTTGTATCAAGCGATACTTTTATTGAAAAAGATGCCTCTATAAACGAGCACATAGAGCAAATGCGTTTAAGCGCGACCAAAGCACTGCTTGAGCGTCGCGATACTATTATTGTAGCGTCGGTATCGGCTATTTATGGTTTGGGCGACCCTAAATCGTACATGAAAATGATGCTACTTTTAAAAGTGGGCGAAAAAGTAGATCAACGCGACATGCTGCGTCGCCTAGCTGAAATACAATATACCCGCAACGACATAGATTTTAGCCGAGGTACATACCGTGTACGTGGCGAAGTGGTCGACATATTCCCTGCAGAATCAGACACATTTGCTGTTCGAGTAGAAATGTTTGATGACGAAATAGAGCGCTTAAGCATTTTTGATCCGCTTACTGGCGCTGTTGAAAAGCACATAGTCCGTACCACTATCTACCCAAAAACACACTACGTTACCCCGCGTGAAAAAATACTCGGTGCTATCGATAAAATACAAGAAGAACTAAAAGATCGAAGAGCCCAGTTACTAAGTGCTAATAAATTAGTAGAAGAGCAACGCGTAACGCAGCGTACGCAATACGATATGGAAATGATGCGAGAGCTAGGTTATTGCTCTGGCATCGAAAACTATAGCCGCTATCTATCTGGCCGCACGCCAGGCGATCCGCCGCCTACGTTACTTGATTATCTCCCAGACGATGCATTGATGATTATTGATGAATCGCACGTAACCGTATCGCAAATTGGCGCAATGTATAAAGGCGACAGAAGCCGTAAAGAAAACTTAGTTGAATATGGCTTCAGAATGCCCTCAGCAATGGACAACAGACCGCTGCGCTTTGAAGAGTTTGAAGCTATTTCACCACAAACTATTTATGTATCGGCAACGCCAGGCGACTTTGAATTAGAACGTTGTGTGGGCGCAATTGCAGAGCAAGTAATTCGCCCAACAGGCTTGCTCGACCCACTTATTGAAGTGCGCCCAGTGGGCGATCAGGTTGACGACCTCCTATCAGAAATTTATAAAAGTGTAGAGAAGAGCGAACGCGTACTGGTAACCACATTGACCAAACGTATGTCTGAGGATTTAACCGATTACTTAAGTGAGCATGGCGTAAAAGTGCGTTACTTGCATTCAGACATAGATACCGTTGAGCGCGTTGAGATTATTCGAGATCTACGTGCGGGTGTGTTTGATGTGTTAGTGGGTATTAACTTACTTCGAGAAGGTTTGGATATGCCAGAAGTAGCGCTAGTAGCAATATTAGATGCTGACAAAGAAGGTTTTTTACGCTCAGCGCGTTCAATTATTCAAACCATTGGTCGTGCTGCACGTCACTTAGATGGTCGCGCAATTTTATACGGTGATAAAATTACAAAGTCGATGGCCAAGGCCATGGACGAAACAGCGCGCAGACGCGAAATTCAGCATGCTTATAATGTTGAACACGGTATTGAACCGCATTCACTAGCCAAAAAGATTCTTGATGCGATGGATGTAGGCGAAGAGGCCGGCCCTAAAGACAATTTAAGGCTTATTCGTAAAGACTCTAAAAAGGTACTTAGCGCGAAAGAAATTACAGTGCAAATTAAGCAGCTTGAAACCAAAATGCATGCATACGCAAGCGACCTAGAATTTGAAAAAGCGGGCTCTGTTCGCGATGAAATACATGAACTACAACAACAGTTGATTAATTAAAAATGACAGCAAACTTTACTCCTCTTATTACTGCGTTTGAAGATGCGCCAATTTTAAAAAATGAACTGTGCCGTGTCTTTCATGGTCGAGGCCACAGTATTGAGGCGTTAAGCCATATAAATTTAGACTTTTATCCGCCAAGTTTATTTTTAGTTTCGTACGACGAAATTGACGAGCAAACACTAAGCGAGCTTACCGATGTAGTGTGGCAGTGGGCGCAAGCAAATCAGCCTGAGCTTATTACGTCGCTTGTGTATCAGCAACGCGCTGGTGTACAAAGCCAAAACACCGTGGTTTATGGGCAATTACCTAACCCGCATGTTGTAACCGAAAACGGCATTCGTTTTTTGGTTGATTTACAGAGCCGTCAAAATACCGGAATATTTCCCGACATGCGCAGCGGTCGTGAGTTTGTAATGGCTAATAGTAAGCATGGCAAAGTGCTTAATTTGTTTTCGTATACATGTGGATTTTCGCTTGCAGCAATGCAAGGTGGGGCAGATCATGTAATGAACATGGATATGAGCAAAGGTGTACTTAAAGTAGGCAAGCAAAACCATCAACTAAACGGTTTTGAGCGTGGCGTAAGCTTTTTACCTCATGATATTTTAAAGTCGTTTGGTAAACTAAAAAAAGCAGCCCCGTTTGACTTAATAATAGTTGATCCGCCAAGCTTTCAAAAAGGCAGCTTTATTTTAACTAAAGACTATCAAAAAGTGCTGCGCAGGTTGCCAGAGCTACTTTGCGATACTACACAATTGTTATTGTGTGCTAATAGCCCAGAGCTTAGCGAACACGCGTTTAAAGCGTTAATAAACGAGCACACCCAAGGCGCAATTGAATTTGTTGAGCGCCTAGCCCCTACCGAGCGTTTTATTGAAGTAGACAGCGACAGAAGCTTAAAAGCACTTATCTACAAAACGTCACAATCTACTGATTAAATGAAACTCAGCAAACGCCTAACTGCCATTAATACATTAATTTCGCAGCATCACGATATTATTTGGGATTGCTGCTGCGACCATGGTTATTTAGGCATGGCGCTATTAAAACGCGTAGCTGCAGAGCAGGTTATTTTTGTTGATATAGTCGCCACTTTAATGAACGACCTAGAAGCGCAATTATCATCTATTAATAAATTACAAAAAGCCTGTAATAAAAATCCACAGTGGCAGGTCTTATGTCAGGATGTAGGCAAAATTGAAATTGCTCAAAGTAAAAGCCAAGTAGTTGTAATAGCAGGTGTTGGCGGTGAGCTGTTGTTAAGTTTAATACAACAAATTATTGCTAATAACGTAAGTGAGCATTTAAATAATGTTCGGTTTATTTTATGTCCAGTGCATCACACTTATAAGTTGCGAGTCGGTTTAAAGCAATTAGGCTTAGGGCTTGTAAGTGAGCAAATAGTTTACGACAACAAACGTTTTTATGAAGTAATAGAAGTGAGCTTTAATACCAATAATGAGATTAGTCACACCGGCCACAAAATGTGGGACTTTACCAATACAGAACACGTTATGTACCAAGGCCAACTTATAAATCATTATAATAAAATGCTCAATAAAGATAAGCCATACTATCAAAAAGTTATAACAGACTATCAAGAACTCACTGATAGTTAAAAAAGCCTGAAAGTAGGGCGTACATGTGATCTAATTACGACATTGATGACGTAATGTGTTCATAGTTTATATCGCACACCGCGAGTTTATTTGGTTTATTTATGTCAGATAACAAGAGTCACATTAATCATTTGCTTAGCAATGAGCAAAAATGGCAACACAGTTACGAGCAACCTATTTCTTATGCACCCCTTGTGCAATTGGCTAATAGTAGCTGGGTGGTGCCACAGCATTTTTTACGTTACAAGCACACGCTTGAAAGCGTAAACGAAGTGCTTGAGAGTATTGAATTTTCGGCTCACTTTAGAGTGCTTGCTGCGCAAAAAGGTGAAGAAATTTACTTGCAAGTAGCAGTGCTCAGCCCAGATAACTATCAAAAAAGTGCATCTACAAATGAAGGCAAAGCCAAAAAGCTATTATTTGGCAGACGCTGGATAGTAGAGGAAAATTTACCTACTTCAGAGCTTATTCAAACAGCATTTTTAGCGTTAAAAGTAGCGCGTGAACATGAAGTAAGAGAGCTTTTTCAGTTAATGCAAAGCGGCGCAACAAGCACGCCATTTAATAACCACCACGATTTACCTGTAATGGCGCAAAACCCCGAGCTTGTTAAAAGTGTAAGTGCTGAAAGCCATGTAGATGAAGTACTTAAACGTATTGTATTTGCAGGAAAAAGTATTGAGCTTAAAAGTCAGCAGCAAATAGCCGAGCAACATTTATATACTGTTGAGCTGTTGTGTGAGAATTGCCAACTTAGCGAGTTTAATAAAAAAACTATTTCGTTTTTAACAGCAGATCCATCAGCTAATAGCTTTTTGCACGCCTTAATTACAGTATTGGTAGCCACAAGCAATGATTACGTAAATGAGCAATTTAAGTACAAAGGTTTTGCCCGTTTTAGTAAGCACGTTGTGGTTGAGCAAATAGGTAACTTAAGTATCGCTATGCGCTCGCCAAGTACCGTAGGGCTATGCTCTATGGGTAAGCAACATGCAAATAAGTTAAACTTTGAGATAGACAGTGGGCGAGCACCAGAGGGCTGCGGGCAAGCTATTGGTGGGTTTTTAGCTGCTCATGGCATTGAGCAGCCAGAAAATGCACATTTATATCCAAATTACTTATAACAACCTAAAGTTTATTAATTTCATCTTTAACGTTAAAGCTAGAATCAGTAACAATAGCCTCAAGTGTTTGTACACGCTCTTTTAATGCAAGCACTTGTGCGTTTGTTTCAGCTAATTGTTTATGGGCATCGCTGTTGTTGTTTTGCATTTTATGCTTAAACTCAAGATGCTTTTTATACATATCGTAAACCACTCCTGAGCCAACCGAAATTAGCACAATAAGTACAATCATCGTAGTTCCAGACATAACCTCATTCCTTATCATTTTATTATTCGTTTATGGTTAAAGTATAACCTTTAAGCGCTTTTGATAAAGCTGACAATTGTAACTTAATTTGTATACTTTATTTATGCTCAGCCTTGAGTGTGTTCATCATTTATACACTTTAGATATTGTTTAATGGCTGCATTAATAAACATATTTTAGTCAATACAGTGAGTTGCCATGTTAAATAATAAAATACCTCCCGTTATTGTTGTGCTGTTTTTTGCAGGCATAATGGCGCTTATTGCGCATTACAGTGTTATTGATTTCACCGCATTTATTACCTACTTAGCAGCAAGTTTGGTTATTATAGGGTGTGTTTTTTGTATTGCAGGGGTGGTGAGTTTTAAAATAGCAAACACCACAGTAAACCCTAGTAAACCTGAGCAAGCGTCAAAACTTATTACGAGCGGCATTTATAAAATTTCGCGTAACCCAATGTATGTGGGTTTTGCATTTATTTTAGCAGGGTGGGGTATTTGGTTGAGCTCATTGTGGGCACTTTTATGTATTATCGGGTTTATTGCGTATTTAACGTTTTTTCAAATAATACCCGAGGAGCGAGCGCTCACTAAATTATTTGGCGAAGAGTTTACCGCTTACAAAGCGCGCGTAAAACGCTGGTTATAATCTCTACGTTAAAATTAAACAAACAAAAAAGGCTATCGATGATAGCCTTTTTTGTTTGTAGCAACTGTATTACTAATTAATTGCTGCTTATTCGTATTCTAACGGGTCTGTAATGTTATTTAGTGCAAATGCTTCAAGGCGTTCTTGGCACGCGCCACATTTACCACAGGCCTTTTCACGGCCGTTATAACAAGTCCACGTTTGGCTGTAATCTAAACCCATTTCAATACCGTCGGTTAAAATACCAATTTTAGTATTGTTTAAGTATGGGCTAAAAATTTCTACAGCGTCGTAGTTAGCAATACGGCACACATCATCCATTTTTTGCACAAATTCAGGACGGCAGTCGGGGTAAATAGCATGATCCCCAGAATGAGCACCGTAATAAACTTGGCTAGCTTTAAGTGATACCGCGTAACCAACAGCAAGCGAGAGCAAAATCATATTACGATTAGGAACAATCGTACTTTTCATGCTTTCTTCTTCGTAATGGCCTTCTGGCACGTCAATATCATCAGTAAGAGATGAGCCACCAATAAGCTGGTTAATCGCCGAAATATCAACAATTTTGTGCGGAACGTTTAATTTTTCACACACACTTGCTGCTACTTTAAGCTCTTTTACATGACGCTGACCATAGTCAAATGATAGGGCATATACATCATGGCCTTGTTGCAGGGCTTTATTTAATACGGTAAATGAGTCCATACCGCCGGAATAAATAACAACTACTTTTTGCGTCATATCTGTTTTGCTCTTAGTTTTAATAGAGGTTTATATCAGGGCGCGATATACTACACGGCCGCAGCTTAAATAACAATTTTTGCACAGCGCTTTTTGGTTTTTTAATAGTAGCAATTTGGCTGCTAGGTAGTAAGTGAGATCTCTTTTGTACAAAATTAATGAAGTGTTTGAAACCATCCAAGGTGAAGCAAGTTTTACTGGCACACCTTCAATATTTTTGCGCCTGCAAGGCTGCCCAGTAGGCTGTTCTTGGTGCGACACCAAGCAAACGTGGGATGTTGATAACGTATATAAAGTATCGCTGGACGAAACCGTAGAAAAAAAAGCCGACTCAGATCATTGGGCTAACGCCAGTGCAGAGCAAATTTTAGCGTTGTTTCAATCGCGTGGGTATACCGCAAAGCATGTAGTAATTACTGGCGGTGAGCCATGTATGTTTGACTTAAATCCAGTATGTAACTTATTACACGAACACGGCTTTAGCACACAAATAGAAACCAGCGGCACGTTTGAAATACTCGCCCCAGAGCAAACATGGGTAACAGTATCACCAAAAATTAATATGCGCGGCGGTTACGAAGTACTAACCAGCACCATGAAGCGCGCAAACGAGATAAAACACCCCGTTGCCATGCAAAAGCATGTAGAAGAGTTAGAAGAATTATTTGCTAAAACAGGCGTTAACCCTAAGCTTGTTTACTTACAGCCAATTAGCCAAAAAGTATCAGCAACTAAACTCGCAATCGACACCTGTATTGCCAAAAACTGGCGCCTATCAATACAAGTACATAAGTATTTAGGAATTAGTTAAAGCCAGTTTAAAGTTATAGTACGTATGTTGGGTAGAGCGTAGCGAAACCCAACGAATCTCCAATTCCACACCGTTTTATAACAACGCTCTATAATATTTAAATACGTAGGCCGGATAAGCGAAGCGCCATCCGACAACCCTGTACTTTATAGCCTGAACTTTACAACCTAAAATTACATCTACCATAAAGCTCATATCTTCTTCGTTAATTGTGCTAATTAGTTTACTATGCGCGACTTAAAAATATTCCACTACTTACCACTAGGCTTATATGTCCGTAAATGCGCTTTACACCGACCTTTCTGATTACTACGACTTAATGTGCGCAGATATAGATTATCAAGCCCAAAGCAATTCTATTCACAGGCTGCACCAAATTTTTGGTAATGGTGGAAATACCCATCTCGATTTAGCATGTGGCACCGGCCCGCATGTACGCCACTTTATTGATTACGGCTATAAAAGTAGTGGGCTTGATTTAAACCAGCCAATGCTAGATAAAGCAAAAACTCGCTGCCCAGAAGCGCAATTTTCATTGCAAAATATGAGTGAATTTAAGGTAACTGAGCACGTGGATTTAATTACCTGCTTTTTGTATTCAATCCATTACTGCGACGGTATTAATAAGTTAAAAGAATGCCTTGCCAGCGTACACAGCGCGTTAAACGTAGGTGGAATATTTTGCTTTAACACGGTTGATAAAAACAAAATCGACAGCGATTCATTTGTAGAGCACACAGCAACAAGCGAAAATAGCTTGTTCACATTTCGCTCTGGCTGGCATTACAGTGGCAGTGGTAGCAAACAACTATTAAAACTCAACATCGAAAAAACCACCGCAGACAACACACTCGTATGGCACGACGAGCACCCAATGGTTGCTTTTACTTACACCGAGCTTAAAGAAGCCCTAAAGCCGTACTTCGAAATTCACATATTTGAACATGACTACGACAAAATCACCCCATGGGCAGAGCGCTCAGGCAACGCCATTTTCGTCTGCGTAAAAATTTAAGTTAAACACTCATCAAGAAGAGATACAAGTTTGGGTAGAGCGTAGCGAAACCCAACGAATCTCCGATACCCACGCCCCCAATAACTCGCATTATATATTTGAAAACGTAGGTCGGATAAGCGAAGCGCCATCCGACACAAACAAAGTTGAATACCGCGACACATAAGCAGCTTTTGATTAAAGCTTAGGAAGGTTTGCAACGCTTTAATTTAATCTCTATTTAGGTACTCAGCTACCTCAAGCACTTGCTCATGAATTCCTGTAGGTAAAAGTCTATCTACATTGTAGTCGTAGCATAAATACTCTTCTTTACTCCACACTGAAGAAGTTTTGCTTCCAACTAAAAGCTTACTGCCACTTGCGCATTGGGTATAACCATTAGCGCGAGCAGCAATTTGCCAAGTAACATAATTCGCAATAAGCGTTACTATTGAAACCACTAGCATTACACCAACAGCTAATCCTAATTTCATTTTTATCTTTTCATAAATAGGCTTTTTAAATAGCTTTAATAAAATATCAAAAACACCGATGAACGATCCCAACCATAAAACAATACAACCTGGAATCATTAAAATATCAGCGGTAGACGAAACAATTATTGGGTAAATACTATATGGGTATAAAATCCCTTGGATTATTTCGCTAAAAAGATAAGAAATCATCAGCCAAGTAACACCAACACTTAATAGAAGTGTAAACACAACTGCAAATATAAAAGTTGAATCTAAACTATTAAATCGTAACTTGAATGAATTTACCATAGGTTGACTAACTCACTTAAAAAGCTGTTGAGAGCTTTTCTTGCTTTGATCTTTATAGATTTCAGGAAAGAGCTTACTGTGGCTATATAAACTCTATGAATTTCTTCTCCAGTAGTTTTCATCAAATGCCTTTCTTTATACTCTAGATACTTTATTAATGATTTGGTTATTTCAAACCTTTTATCAATTGAATTTAACCCTATACTTACAATTACTCCAATAATAATCCCCGAGCCAATAGCTACAACAGCTACAGTTCCACTAGCAAGTACTATACCTGCTAAAATACCAGCCAGCGCACCTAAAACAGCTTTAACTATATCGGTACTCGTTGTAGCCAACCAGTTTGTCCAACGATAATTCTCTTCAAAAAGCCAACTAATGCTATTTAGAGTCACAGAAATAATACTGAAATATAAAAACCACTTTTAGCACCTTGTTTCAAAGCCTCTTTACCCACACCCAATAACCCCGCATTATATATTTGAAAGCGTAGGTCGGATAAGTGAAGTGCCATCCGACACAGTAACTTATTTAAGTTTCGGCGAATATAAACAGCTAATTAATTATGATGTATGAAGTCAAGATTTGACCCCTTTGATTTACACGCCCCCAATAAACCTGAATTATATATTTGAAAACGTAGGTCGGATAAGCGAAGCGCCATCCGACAAAGCACCATATATGAGTTCTATTCTCTATATAATTCGTATAGAGTATTATTTCCCACTAATAATGGTTAAAGCTCTAATTTATAAAGATTAAGGCATAACCCGACTTTTAAAAGAGAACTAAAATGGATTTTGACTGGAGTAACATCAAAGTTATTGATGGAGAACAGTTCTCATCAGATAATCTAGATAGAGCAAAATATGCTACTTATTTAACTTCATTAATAAAAGCTAAAGGTGGTACAGATAAAAATAACCTTTCAAATTATGTTCTTAACCTCGATGCTGAATGGGGCGCTGGTAAAACCTATTTTTTGAAAAGGTGGAGCGAAGATTTAAAGAGTAATCATCCAGTTGTATATATTGATACGTGGGCTATTGACTACTTAGAGTCTCCACTAATGACCGTTTTAAGTGAAATTATTGAGCAATTAAAAAGCCAAACTGATCGAGCCGATACACCTAAAGCTAAAGCTAAATTCAAAGAAATAATCAAAGCAGCAGCGCCAAGAGTTGGCAGTGGATTAATGAAGAGGTACTTAGGATTTGATCTCGATGTATTTGATTCATCACAAACTGACGGTGCAAATTTGTCAAATAAAGAAATTGATTTTTCTAAAGCTGGTGAAAAAGTATTAGAGATATTCTGTAAAGAAGTCACTGACAGCAAAAAAAGCGTAAAAGCACTAAAACTGGCAATTCAAGACTGGGTCGAATACGTTGTAGACCATCCAGTTAAAAATATGAACACTATCACCAATAGCTACCCGGCATTTATTTTCATAGATGAATTAGATCGTTGTAAGCCGACTTATGCAGTTGAGATGTTGGAAGCTATTAAGCATGTTTTTGATATACCAGGTTTGGTCTTTATCGTAGCGACTAATACTATGCAATTAAGCCATACAGTTAAAGCTGTGTATGGTTCTAAATTTGATGCAGAGATATATTTAAGTCGGTTTTTTGATAATAAATATTATCTAAGGTCCAAGGTTTCCGAAGAGCTTCTTTTGAATCACCACTCTAAAGTGACTTATGACTTAAAAAACTTAGTTGAAAGAGGGATTATTCTGTTTCCTTATATTAATTTCAACTCTAAAGATTTTTTAAAACTTTGCTCTGATGTTTTTAACGAATTTAAAATACCGCCAAGGCAATCTATTAAAGTTTTAAATCGAATCCAGTTAGTGGTTTCTACAATGAGAGGTAACACTACTTTGGATATGCCTTTATTACTTTGTTTGTGTACATTTATGGAGATGGGTCAAAATAAACTTGAATCCGCTATTCGCCTGTTTAAAACAGCTGTTTCTTCAGAGGAAAGTATGATTTATCATGCTTTAGGAGCTATAAAATTTGACTTTTCAATATCCTCATTTGAAAACAGAAAGATCTACGATCACATCAGTGATCAAGAATTGATTTATGAAAGCTCGAATAATGGAGCACCAGCTAAACGGAATTCTATAAATCAAGAACTAACATTGAACGACTACCTTTTAAACTACAAAAGACAAACCACCCTATATGGCTATAGTGGTATTGGCTATCATAATGAAATCCAAAAATTAATAGAAACTAACCGTAGGTCTAGCTCTCAAAGTAATAATCGTTCATTAATTGATAAGCTCAAAACAAAGAGAATTCATCTAATGTTTTATATTTTTAATAATGACTCTAATTTTGACTACTATCAAGAATTAGTGGAGATGTCTGCAAACTTAGATTAATTTAGTAAGTTAATTATTACGTAGAAAAATATTACCTTACATATTTATCAGGGTTTAAGTTTTCTCATCAATCTCTTTCCCGCAATTATAACAATTGTTAGTTGGGAGCTTATAACTAGAAATAGAGCGCATTACTTGATTTTTCTTACAGGCAGGGCAGGCGTAATTAATTACAGAGATTATAAGCGCAATGGCAAAAACGAAACTACCGATATAAAACGGGTTTGAGTAAAATTGCATACTTGGCTCTGAAAAATTAAAACCGATAATACAGATGATTAAGGCAGTTAAATAAAGTTTAAATTTTAGGCTTTTATTCAAGGTTTAAATATCCAATTGGCAAGGTGCTAATAATAAGTGCTTTGGCAGTTTTAACAAATTATTTACTCAATTACTATTTAAGTTTTATATAGCGCAAATGTATAGGCATAAAAAAAGCGTTGCCCTTGAGCAACGCTTTTTTGTATTTGTCTAATAGCTGGTAGCTAACTTACTCAGCCGCTAGCTTATTCTGCTGCAAGATAATCTAGCACTACTTGATGGTGATCTTTAGTTTTAAACTTATCAAACAAGTGTTTAATTTTACCGTCTTGTCCTACTAAAAATGTTAGGCGGTGAATACCATCGTACTCTTTACCCATAAACTTTTTGTAACCCCATACACCAAATGCTTCAGCAATGGCGTGGTCTTCATCGGCTAATAAATCGAAATTAAGCTCTTTTTTAGTTTCAAAGTTTTTAAGGCGCTTAATTGGATCTGGGCTAATACCTACAACGCGGGTATTAAATTTAGCAAGCTGTGCTTGCTCATCGCGTAGGTTTTCGGCTTGTACAGTACAACCCGGTGTTGACGCTTTTGGGTAAAAGTACACAAGCACTTGTTGCTCTTTTAGCAGCTCGCTTAATGTTACTGTTTCGTCGTTTTGGTTTTGTAGGCTAAAAGCGGGTGCAGTATCGCCAGCTTGTAATGGACTAATTGTGTTCATGTTTAGCATCCTTAACGAATTCGTTTAAAAATATAATCTACGTTTAGTGTGTGAGAAAGGCTCTCAAAACTAATTTTAAATTGATCTATATCTACATCAACTGGAATATTAAATTCGATTTCACAACGCATTTTCATATCGACTTTTTCATCGAATGTGTCTGACTTTAATGAACAAATGCTGATGTTGTTATCGGCAAAAAAGCGCGTTACTTTGCTCAATGTGCCAGGGGTGTCTATGCCAGTGTATTCTAGGGTGTAACCTGCACAAAACTCACTAGGAGTATGACTCGCTGTACGCTTCATCATGGTTAGCAGGCCAAGTTCCATGGCTTTAGTAGGCAGTACGTGCTCTATGCGGCTTATTGCCGACATGTCGCCGCTGAGTAGCATTATGAAGGTAAATTCGCAGCCTAAAATAGCAATACGGCTGTCAATAATGTTGCAGTGGCAATCACTAACCAGTTGGGTTAGTTCACTTACAATACCGGGTCTGTCTTCGCCAATCGCTGTTAAAACAATTTGATGATTTGAAAATGCAGTCATGAGTTCAAATACCTTGTTACTTGGATTATATCAACCGAGTTGGCAACACCAAAAATACACACGAGAAGTTGCACGGCGGCGAAGTTTAACACAAAAAGGGCTCTAAACTACAGCACACGCTAATTAAGCGCTTTTAAAGTGCGGTGTTTCTTGTTTTTACTGGCACGGGAAAGTACCATAGCTAAAATTTGCTTATTTGCGCTTAGTTTTATTGCTAAGTAGAAGTGCTGAACTTTATTGCATTTAGGCAGCCAAATAATAAATGTAAAGTTAATATTGATTTTACACTGAACCAAATCGGCATTACCCACTCATATATTTGTTAAAACAATTAAAGGGTATGCTAAGGAGAAATATCTGTGCAGTATTGGATCCCAAAAGCACTTGCAGTAAGTGTATTGGTAAGTTTATCAGGGTGTAGTGTATTTATTAATAAGGCACATGACGAACGTAACTATCGTACGCATGAGCCTGTAAAAGCACCAACGTCGTTATCTCAACCAGCTCAAGACCCAGTTTATAAAATGGATGTAGGTCAATACGACAACAATCCTGAAGCTACAAATTACCGCCCACCGGCACAAGTATTAACAATTGCTAAAGGCAGTTGGGTAGAAGAGACAGATAAACAAGCGCGTATTTATTTTGATAAAAACGATGGCATTGCTGATTTAGATGAATTTCTTTGGGATACGATTCAATCGGTACTTGCTGATAATAACGCGGGCACAACTAAAGAAGATAAGCTACTTGGTATTATTGAAACTGATTGGTACTCAATCATCAAAACAGAAGAAAGCTTTTGGTGGTGGGGCGATGAAGTTAACGATGATTTAGAAAAGTTTAGATTCACTATTGAAGAAAAGTCACATCAGCGTACTGCGTCTTTACGTGTAGAGCTGATAGATTTTAAAGGCGACCATACACTTACTGATTTGTTAAAGCAGCAGTTAGAAGTACGTGCGCTTAACCAAGTAGTGAGCGAGTTTGATTACCGTTACCGTCAACTTGAAGTTGATATGCGTAAACGCCAAGGTATTATTTCTCTTGAAATGGGCTTTGATAACAAAGGTAATGCAGCACTTGTAACTGAGCAATCTTACGAAGCTGTGTTTGATCGTTTCTCTGGCTTTTTAGAGCGTTTGTCGTTCACTATTGTTGAAATTAACCCAGATACGGGCTTGATTACTGCTGATTATACTAAACCGGAAACAAGCGTTTGGGATTCAATTTGGGGTGATGACGTAGCTCAACTACCTATTGATGAAGGCCAATACCAAATTTTAGTAAGTAAAACTAAAGAAGGCGGTACTAGCTTAACGTGGATGGATGACAAAGGCGAAACGCTTGAACCAGGTACTATGAATGGTTTACAACAAGCATTAGAAGCAGCACTCATTCAGCGCGGCATTAAAATTTAAATAATAATAAGTTTTACCACAAAAAGAGCGCTATGCTCTTTTTGTGGTTTTTATAGGTTAATAAATATGTCTCAGCTACCTCATCGTTCACACTATACGTGGCGCACTTGGTTTACTTTTTTGGTTCCTTCGTTAATTGGTGTGTTTTTATTTATGACACCCATTAGTACCTCGCAAGGGATGACCATTCCTATTGCCGTTATGGCAAAAGCGGTTCAAGCAATGATGCTTGGCTCTGCTCAAGCAATTATTACTCTCATTATTTGTATTACAGGGGTTATTTCTGTAATTACTAAAGTGTTTAAACCCGCCGCTATATGTAACTCACCTTTATTAAAACATTTATTTGATGTGAGCTGGACATGGCTGGTGGTGCGCTTATTTGGTATGGCGTTTGGTTTAATGACGTACTTAAGCCTAGGTAGCGAGATGATTACCTCGGCCAATACTGGCGCGCTGGTATTAAATGACTTATTGCCAGTGTTGTTTTCGGTATTTATTTTAGCGGGCTTATTACTGCCGCTACTAATTAACTTTGGTCTACTAGAGCTTGCTGGTACGTTAATGACTAAAGTAATGCGCCCTGTATTTGGTGTACCTGGTAGAAGTGCGGTTGACTGTACTGCATCGTGGTTAGGCGATGGCAGTGTAGGTATTTTGATGACTGCAAGGCAGTACGATCAGAAGCACTATACACAACGCGAAGCGGCTATTATTGGTACTACGTTTTCAGCGGTTTCAATTACGTTTAGTTTAGTGGTGCTTGGGCAAGTTAAACTTGAATACCTATTTGCACCGTTTTACGCAACGGTATGTTTAGCCGGTATTGTTGCCGCTATTATTGTGCCGCGATTACCGCCATTGCGCTTCAAAAAAGATTTACTAATTGATGGCACTGAGCCAGATAGAGACGCTGAAACAATTCCGGGTCATAAAACTTTATTTGGTCATTCGTTAGATGTTGCACTCGCTAAAGCAGATAACTCAACGGGTGTTAAAGGTACTATAAAAGAGGGCTTACATAACGCGCTTGATATGGTATTTGGTGTGTTGCCAGTGGTTATGGCAGTAGGTACATTTGCACTGATCATTGCTGAGCATACGCCTATATTTCAGTATTTAGGTATGCCATTTGTGCCATTTTTAGAGTTATTACAAGTACCCGAAGCGGCAGCAGCATCGCAAACTATTATGGTTGGTTTTGCTGATATGTTTATTCCGTCAATATTAGCAGCAGGTACTATTGAAAGTGATGTAACGCGCTTTATTATTGCAGCCATGAGCGTAACGCAGCTTATTTATATGTCTGAGGTGGGCGCACTTTTACTTGGCAGTAAAATACCGGTAAACATTTTAGAGTTGTTTATTATATTTATTTTGCGAACGCTAATTACTTTACCTGTTATTGCGCTAATGGCGCATTGGCTAGTAGGCTAGGTTTAGCACGTGTTAAAAAGCCCTGATTAATCAGGGCTTTTTTGTGTCTGTTGCATTTTTAATATTGGCGTTGGGCTTTTTAAACTCCGTTTTTGCAGAGAGTCTAATCAGCGCAATATTACCAATGATAATGGCAAAAACAACGGCGACAATAATTACAATATGCCAAGTTTGCATAACCACTTACCTACTTTAAACAGGGGATAAGTGTGACTGTTTTACGCTATAACAGCAATTAAATTACTTAAAACACAATCAATAACGTTAAAAGCGTCTAGCTACCGAAAGTGTTAAAAAGTTAAGCCCTGGGTTTGGTTCTTTAAAGCCTGCGTTTGAGTAGTGAATAACTCTAAGGGCAACGTTAGTGTGGCCAAAGTCGGCAACGAGCCCTATACGGTCTTCAAACTGGTAGTGAGTGCTTATGTTTTTACCGGCAAACTGCGTCTCATCAATCAGTGATACACCAATTCCTGCTTCTACATAAAATGGGGTGTTGTTAAAACTAAAGGCAGGAAATTGCAGCACAGGTGACATAGCAAGTACTAGGTTTGATTGTGTTTCATCGCCGTGGCGGTATTCCCACATGTTTACGCTGGTTTCAAAGTAAAAGCGAGCATCGCCAATAAGGTTTTGCATACTAGGCGCATGATACTGATACGCAAGCTTAACGCCGTTTACGTTACCTTCGCCTTTAAGGAAATCAACAGCATAACCATGGTTCGATTGAGCAAAAGCAAGTTTGCCAAAAAGTGAAACTACTAATGCAAAAGAGATAATAAGTGTTTTAAGTGACGTTTTCATAGGTGCCAAATGTTTGTTTGATTTAAGTTGATAACTAAATGATAAGGGCGACCTATTAACAATTACAATGAGGACAAAATGCCGGTTGTATATGAGCTGTTAATGGAGGTTTCTAACTGATTGAATTTATTTTAGTTATTTAATTGGTGCTGTTTGGGCATTAATAAGTTGCTTATTTGTGCCTTTTTTATTGCGTATAGTTCGCGTAAATTACAGCCATCTTAATCACACAGACATATACAATTATGAAACTCTTTAAACTATTCGTTTTAGCCACTGCTTTTTTTAGTAGTTCGTTATTTGCACAAACTCAGCAATCGCCAGATCAGTTACTTGAATCAGTAGCCGATAAGCTGTTTGCAGACATTGGCCAAGTAAATTCAAAAGGCACAGCAAGTAAAGACGCGATGGCTGCCATTGTTGAAAAACGTTTAATGCCGCATATTGATGTTAAGTTTGTGTCGTTTAAATTATTAGGTAAGCACATTAAAGGCATTGAGCGCGAACAGGCTGTTCAATTCATAGATGCAGTAGAGCATTATTTAACAGGCACATACGCTGGTGCACTAATGAAGTACACAGGTCAAAAAGTAGTGTTTGAGCGTAATAACGCAAAAAGTGACTCTGAGTACGCAACAGTTAACACACAAATTATTGAGCCAAATGCGCCTACAATCGACTTAAGTTTTAAGCTTCGTTTAGGTAAAAATGATGAGTGGAAAGTATACGATATTGTTGCCGAAGGTATTTCACTATTGAGCGCTAAGCAAAAAGAGATTATTCAACGCATTTCTGAAGTGGGTTTAGATCAAGTTATTAGCGAGTTAAAAAGTAAATAAACTATTTGTCTGGCTCTGATTAAGCCCAACTCCAACCTCAAAAACGGCCAATTACCTATGTACTTGGCCGTTTTTATATTCTTGTCTACGGTAATCCTAAAGGATTGTTGCTATTGCGTAATTTTGCGCTAGCAGCAAAACAAAGGTGTGCTAGAATATCGACACTTTGATTAAGCGTGGTGTCAGCTAAAAACTGATATAACTTACCACCCCCAAGCCACACTGGAGTTGTGTTGTTTTAATGGAAAATGTACTGATTTGGCCAAAGGAATACCCATTACTTATTAAAGGACTGGTAGAACAAAACGGTGCCTTTATTTTAGATGCTTTGGAAGCTTGGCCTGCTTGTCGTTCTACAAATGAAGACGATGGTGTATGCACCACCGTGTTACCGCCTATTTATTATTTGGCATGGTTAACCCCGTTAGAGCCATTTGAAGAATGTTATTTTCAACATATCTCTGAATATGACGAAGACGCACAAGCGTATATTAGTGCGGTTAAAAGCCATTACTACGATAATGAATACACCCCTGAAAGCTTAGTGCTTATGCTATGCCAGCGCCTTGAAAAATACGCAAGCGTGGCGGCGCAAAACACCATAGATACGCCACTGTCTTTAGTTGATTTGTTTTTTAGTAAACGCTATTTCACGTTAATTGAGCATGCGTTAAATAATAAAAGTAAACTCTCGGCAAAAGATACATTAGCCCTTTGGAAAGAAGTTGATTTTAGAGAGCGCTTAAGTGCATTTATACCCGAGTCTGTTGCTGATTTAGATATGCTTTCTGAACTTGCTAGCGAAAAAGTAGCGGCGGGTAAAGACTACTTTACGTTGCTTACACAGGTTTCTCCTGATGTTGACTCTGTTGTACTGCTAGAAAAAGCATTATTAACGCACTTACGTAAAAAAACAGCCAAGCAAACAATGGCCATGCGTTTTATTGAACAAGGCGCCACAGGCGTTCTTGCTGACGAGAACAATAAAACAGCCTTCATGTGGGCCGCCGAAAAAGGCTATGTAAATGTGGTTGAAACGCTACTTGCAAAGCAAGATAAAAAAGCGGTTGATAATTTAGGTAATACAGCGCTTCATTACGCTGTATTTGCTAAAAATGAATCGTTAATGGTGCTGTTAATTAAAGCGGGTTATAACTTTAGAGCGCGCAATAAAGAAGGCTTAAGTTGTTACCGTTTGGCGGTTAGTATTAAAGCCAATAACTTAGTTAAATGCTTAGAGCGTGACTTTGGTATTAAAGAGCTTTCGCCGGAAGGGCAGTTTGATCGTATTAAAAAAGTACATGTGCTACACGCTATTGTCACTATATTGCTGCCTTTGCAGTTGTTCTTCTTTTTTGATGAAACACTCTCAATTAAAAGTGAGCTGACGCTGGGTTTAACTATGGTTGCAGTGATTTGTTTTTTCTTTGCGACCACTTTAAAACGCTGTGCGTTATATCCACATATTAAACACCCTTGGGGTTTGTTTGTGCTTAGGGGCTTTTCGTTTATTAGCTTAATTGCTCAAATAGGGTTAGCGAGTATTGTGGTACTAGCAGCCTTGAGTGATTTGGTTTAGTCACTTTTAAAAAGTTAATAAAAAACGCGCTTAAAGCAATTTAAGCGCGTTTTTTGTATTTATAACCGTTTATGGATAAATATTATTTATTGTGCTCATTTGCTGCTTTTTCTTCAGCGAGTTCTTCTTTAAGCTTACGGATTTTTAAACCCTGTTCTTGTCCGCGATGCCTTGCATAATACGTACAGCCAATAAACATTGAAGAGGCAAACACAAGCTCTAACAATACCCAAATTAATTCATCAGGAGCTGCCCAAAGCATGGTTAAGCCGTGTATAAAATACAGCATTACAATAAAGTTAGCCCACGCATAAGTGTAAGTATAGTCTTTTATTATGCCTCTTAGCGGCAGTAGTAATGGAATAATAGGCACAAATAAAGACACTAAACTCGCATTACCATTTAAAGGTGGTACAAAATACATCCACAGTGGAATAAGAACAAGTAAACCTACATAGCCAAATAGTGCGGCACGCTGAAATTTTACTGTAATTGGCTTTTTAGCTGGGTTGTCAGCTGTATTCATTTAAGTTTTCTCGCAATGTGAGTAAGGCGTTTACCAACGCTTTGGCATATTTTAATTTCGTCTTTACTAAGTTGTGCACTATTAGCGCTGCCAGCAACGTGTGTTGCACCGTATGGTGTTCCACCTGTTTGTGTTGCAAGTAGTTCGGGTACATCGTACGGCACGCCCATTAGCATCATTCCGTGGTGTAATAGTGGCAGAGATAAGTTAAGTAAGGTTGCTTCATTACCACCATGCATACTGCTTGATGACGAAAACACACACGCTGGCTTATCTATTAACTGGCCTTTTAACCATAAGTCGCTGGTGGTTTCCCAAAAGCTTTTAGCTTGGGAGGCCATCATGCCAAATCGGGTTGGTGTACCAAATGCCAAACCATCACAATTTATTAAGTCATCTTTGGTGATCACAATGTCGTGTGCATTTTTAGCCACAAAAGTACGAAGTAGTGCACTAGCACCTTGTTGCTCTATCGACTCTGCTATTTCGTGAGCCATTGCTTCAACTGAGCCATGGCTTGAGTGATAAAGCACCACTATGGTTGCACTCATTATAAAACGCTTAGTACGTTTTCTGGTGGGCGACCAATCGCGGCTTTATTGTTATTAACCACAATAGGGCGCTCAATTAGTTTTGGATTTTGTACCATGGCATCTATTAATGCTGATTCATTGCTTTCATCTTTTAAATTAAGCGCTTTGTAGTCATCTTCTTTTGTGCGCATTAATTCACGTACGGATGAAAAACCAAGTTGGATTACAAGCGTTGCAATTTGCTCGTGTGTAAGAGGGTTTTTTAAATACTCTACAACACTTGGCTCTATCACTTTACTTTGCAGTAGTGCTAGCGTTTCGCGTGATTTAGAACAACGTGGGTTGTGGTAAATGGTAACAGACATAAAATGATTCCAAAGTGTGAATTGCGTCTATTTTAGGGTAAGCGCTTGCAGACTTAAAGTCTTGCAAGCTCTTTTTGTAAAAGTCGATACTGGGTAAGTAGTGCTTTTAAACGTTGTTGCTTAACAAGTTGGGTAGGCTCTACAAAGTTAAGTGCTTTTTGTACTTCGTCTGCGGCTTTTAAATAAGCGCCATATTGCGCTAATACATCGGCGTTCGCTTCGTGATAAGAGGCTAATTTATCTTGTTTTTTATACGCATCAGCAAGGAGTTGTTTACCTAAGTTGTGGTCGGGCTTTTCGAGTAAAAAACTCTTTAAAATATTTTCAGCAAGCTCATATTGCTCAGCTTCGAGAGCTGCATTGGCATAGTTAAGCGTAATTACCTGATTATTAGGGCGATACTGATTTAAATCAGCTAAAAACTTAACGGCTTCATCTGCCTTTTCTTGTGCGATAAGTAAATCGGTATGGGTATCTATATAAAATAGGTTTTTAGGATCATTTTTTAAAAGCTCGTCTAATATTGGCGCTGCTTCATCAAGCTTTTTTTGATCAAGTAAGCTTATGGCTAAGCCATACTTTAATGCAGTATTGTTGTAACTGTTTTCGCGCAGTAGTTTTTTAAATAAGTCTTCTGCGTTTTCTGGTTTGTTGTCGTAGCGGGCAAGCACTCGACTTTTTGCTAAATTAAATTCAAGGCTCGCATTCATAAGACGCACAGGAAATTGCTCTGCACGCAAACGTACGTCTGACACTCGGCTCTCTGGTAATGGGTGAGTTAGCAAAAATGCTGGTGGCTTGTATTTATAACGAATTTGCGCTGCAAGTTTAGTTAAAAACTCACTCGATGCACGTGCATCAAAACCAGCATTATTAAGTGTTTGCATGCCTATGCGGTCAGCTTCTTGCTCAGCTGAGCGGCTATGTGTTAATTGGCTAAAAGCAGATTGTGTTTGGCTTGCTGATATAATGGCAATACCCGCGTCGGGTGCAACAACGGTTGCTAATATACCAGCAATCATACCGGCAATGGTCAGTGCGCTGTTATCTTGTTGCTGCTGTATTCTACGTGCTAAGTGGCGCTGTGTTACGTGGGCAATTTCGTGACCAAGTACTGAAGCAAACTGGCTCTCGTTATCTGCTTGCGCTATTAATCCTGTGTGCACTCCAACATGGCCGCCGTAAAAGGCAAATGCGTTTATTTCTGAGTTATTTATCCAAAAGAATGAAAACGGAAAACGTACATCGTTAGCATTAGCAACAAGTTTACGGCCAATAGTCGTGAGGTATTCATCTAGCACAGGGTCGTTTATAACTGGCGATGAACCTCGTATTTGCATCATCATTACTTCGCCAATAGCTTGTTCTTTTTCAAGTGGCAGTGCTTGTAATGCAGATGTTCCTAAGTCAGGAAGAGTAAAGTTAGTTTGCGCTTTTAAAGGTTCGCTTACTAATAAGCTAAACGTAAGCGCTGCGGTGCATAAAGTGATAAATGCTGATTTTAGCTGCATTTTATTCCTTGTTAATTTGTTCGCCAATTGCAATTTTGGCTATGTCTATTTCGTCACTGCTTGCACGGCTGTCTTTTTCGCACAATTGGTATAGTTCTTTTATTGTGACTCCATCAAGCTTTACAACGTTCAATTCTCGCTGCAAAAAAGTAATAATTTTATGTACTACTTTATGTGCGTGTAAAATAATGGCTTTATCTGCTTTGTCGCCCCGTTCAAAATAAAAGCCAATAAACTTATGTAACTGACTTATTCTGATCAGGTTTTTCATTGAATGTGGGTCCCACACTCTAAACTCCATAAAGCGATTATTTTTTATGTATTGGTCAACAATAACATCTTTAGCATAAGGCTGTGCCCAAAGCTCAAAGCCTCTGTCGGTAAAAACCTGGTGCAGCGCAATGCGTGGCTTATATTTGGTATGTATTTCACCAAAGCTGTCTTCGTGGCCTTCTAATAAATCTAAGTTCCAATTGCGTTTATCTATAAGTTGTTTAACCGCATTATCGAATCCATGATCTAAAATACCTTCTGATTCGCTTATTGATGAGGCAACAAGGTGATAAAAAGGAGGGAGTTCGCCCCAATTAATTTGCTTTTTAAACCAATTAATCTCTTTGAGTGTTGGATTACTTGGTAGTTGCGCTTTATTATGCGTGCCAGGCATTAACTTATCCTTACTGCGAGTTATGTTATAAGGATAAACTATTGCAGGTATTGTTTTAACAAAAAGTTACAACGGTTTGCGTATATAAGTATATTGACCGTAAATATGCGACTTATTATTCATTTACTATACGGATAAAGTAGTTATGGTAGAGCGCGATTTAAAAGAGTTTAAATGCCCTCAGCAATTTGTGCAGTTTAAACTTGCGCTACGGAGTGCGCAGTCATCAAAACAACGTATCACTTTTAGTCTTAATAAAGGTGAGAGTGCGAACGATATTGAACGTTTTTTGCAAAAAAATGCTTATAGTTACAATTTTGATAAACAACGTGGGTTGTTATTAGTGGAGCCATTACATGTTTGAATACGTAAAAACATGGTACGAAAGGAAGTTCTCGGATCCTCACTCGTCTACCTTATTATTTTTATTATTGGCCTCAGTAGCCTTACTTTACTTTTTTGGCTCGTTAATAGTCCCTGTGCTTGTGGCATTGGTTATTGCCTATTTACTTGATTGGCCGGTTGTTCATTTAGAGCGCGTTGGTTTAAAGCGTTTTAGTGCAACGATTATTGTAATGTTGATATTTATTAGCATTATGCTCACCCTTATTTTGGTTATTGGCCCAGTGCTTTGGAAGCAAACCAGTAACCTAGTCCAAGAAACCCCGCATATGTTAGAGCAGGGGAAGTCTTATTTAATCGCTTTACCAGAACAATACCCAAGTTTGATTAGTATTGAACAAGTACAGGCTATTGTTGCAACGGTAGAAGCTAAAATTATTGAGTTTGGTCAGGCTGTGTTGTCGTTTTCACTTACCTCTTTAAAAGATGTTGTAGCTTGGCTTATATATTTAGTACTTGTGCCGTTACTGGTATTTTTTATGCTTAAAGACAAGCTAGAGCTAACAGGAAGTATTGCTAAACTGATCCCTCAGCAACGACGCTTAATTTTGCAAGTGTGGCACGAAATGAATCAACAAATTATGAATTACATTCGCGGTAAAGTGTTTGAAATATTAATTGTTGGTGGTGTGTCTTTCATTGCATTTACTGTTTTAGATTTACGTTACGCCGCCTTACTTGGTGTGCTTGTTGGTTTGTCGGTATTAATTCCATTTATTGGTGCTGCACTGGTTACTATTCCGGTAGCGGCAGTTGCGCTGTTTCAGTTTGGATTAGAAACACAGTTTTGGACTATTTTAATTATTTACGGAATTATTCAGGCACTTGATGGCAACGTACTTGTGCCACTGTTGTTTTCTGAGGCAGTTGATTTAAATCCGGTGTTTATAATTGTCGCGGTATTATTTTTTGGTGGCTTGTGGGGGTTTTGGGGCGTATTTTTTGCCATCCCATTGGCTTCATTAGTAAAAGCGCTAATAACAGCTTGGTCGTCAACACATGAAGAGATAAGTAAAGAGCTCAGTGAATAATTAAGTAAACAAACTTTTAGTTTAAAAAAGAATAGTAAACGCACCTCTAGTGCTAATTGATTATTACTCATTACCTGTAAATTTATGTACTATTGGTAATAAGATATATTTTTTAGTAATAAGGTGCGTTTTTTAATGTCTGAGTTTTTATTGCACGATGAGCCAGTAAAACAAGTTTACCTTGATGCAAACGCAACGACCCCTGTGTTGCCTTGTATTGCTGATGTTGTTTCTCATACCATGCAAATATGTTTTGGTAATCCTTCTAGTCCTCATATAACAGGTATTCAAGCCAAGCATTTATTAGAACAAACGCGTCAAAAAGCCCACACGGTTATTGGCGCAAGTAATGGCGATATTTTATTTACCTCTGGCGCAACAGAAGGCATTCAAACTGCGGTAGTTTCTACGCTAATTGATGCTAAAAAACACCCGATTAAAAACCCTGTATTGTTATATGGCGCAACTGAGCATAAAGCGGTACCAAATACACTTAAGCACTGGAATAGCGTACTTGACGTTAATGCTGAAGTGCTTGCCATTCCGGTTGATAGTAACGGTATTTTAGATTTAGATTTTATCGCTAAACATATAGATAACGCATTAATGATTTGCACCATGGCCGTTAATAACGAAACCGGTGTGTATCAAGATTTACCCGCTATTGAGCAGGTAATTCGTAGCCGTAATAAAAATGTATCGTGGATGGTGGATTGCGTGCAAGCGCTCGGTAAACAAGCACTCGCGCTTAGTGATACAACAATAGATTACGCACCTTTTTCGGGGCATAAGCTTTATGCACCTAAAGGTATCGGCTTTTTATATATTCGTAGTGGCAGTGCGTATACTCCTTTTATTGCGGGTGGCGGTCAAGAAAGTGGAATGCGTTCAGGCACCGAAAATCTACCCGGTATTGCAGGGTTAAATAAGCTATTTAGTATGTTGCTTGATAAATCAGACGAAACATTTAAATCAGTTAGTGTACTTAACTCTTATCGAAGCCAGTTACAAAACGCGATAAAAGACACCTTTGGCGATATTACATTCAACCATGATTTTGCTTATAGCGTACCTACCACACTTAACTTTGCTGTTAACGATTTAACGAGCAAAGAGGTGATTGATTTATTTGATGCTGCGGGCATTCGCGTAAGTGGAGGCTCGGCTTGTAGTACAGGTGCATCAACAAGTTTTGTTTTAGATGCAATGGGGGCAAGTAAGTGGCAAAGCGAAAACGCGATTAGGCTATCGTTTGGACCGGCTGCAACACAACATGATATTGATGATGCTTGTGTGCGTATTCGCGCTCTAAAAGCAATATTACAGGCAAGCTGTTTAATCGTGTCAGACAGTACCACACCACAACAAGAAGTATGCGCACTGGGCCTTACTCAATTTAGGCACCAAGGTGCATGTAGTTGGCTTTATGTGAGCGATGATAAACACGCAGTTATAATTGATCCGATTATTGAGCTTATTCCGCGTTTTGAAAAAATAGCCAATACACAAAACTTAACTATATCAGCGGTGCTTAATACACACCTGCATCAAGAGCGAGAGTCAGCGACTAATTTACTAACCAGCGTTCTTGACTCAAGAGTTGTCAAAGGTGAGGTTGGCTGCTAAATACAGCAAGTATTAATTTGGCAAATGAAGCACTTGAAAAAGTAGCTACACCTGGGCACAGCAAAGATAGCGTAAGTTATTTATTAAAAAACAGTAATGGCGAAACGCGTTATTGCTTTTGTGGTGATTTAATATTGCCTGCTGGGCTTGGCAATACATCGCTCATAGGTGGCGACGCAAAAGCAATGGCTCGATCTGTTTTAGCAATGAGCAAGCAGCTTAAAAGCACCAGCATTATTTGCTCAGGGCACGACTACCAACAATGTTTTGCCATGAACTGGGCTGTACAGCAAAACCAAACGCCACTACTTGATGCGTTAGTGAGCGGCAGTATTTCAGTTGATGAATTTGCAATACAAAAACAGCAGTACGACGCTTCAAAGCAAATAAATAACACGCAATTGTGTGGTTATGTAAATGCATTACCTGAGGTTGATACACAGCAATTAAATTTTGATGACGCTAAAGTGATGTTAAACACCAGCGATACATATTTAATAGATACTCGAGAGCCGTATGAACATGGAGCAAATAATGTTGCTCAGTTATTTAATACGCTAGATGAAAAAACATTAAATATACCACTTAGCAGAATGGCAAATGCGGTATTTGAAGGCCAATTAAACAAAAATAACAAGTACATTTTATTATGCCGTAGTGGTAACCGCTCAAAAATTGCTGCAACTAATTTAATGCAACTAGGATACAAAACTGTTTATAACCTAAGTGGTGGGTTGGCGCTTAGCAATTAAACAAAGATTGTAATTTATACAAAATCGGCTTTAGAGCCGATTTTTTGTTTTTAAGGTTTATTGCACGCAATGTAAACATGCACAGTAATTAGTTAATGAGTATAAAAAGTAATTAGTAGTACTTATGAAAATTCATGAATATTTCATTTTGATTGATTAAGCTATGCCGTTGCCTTTAAAATTGAGGGTAAATTAATTTATAAAATTTTTATGATACCGGTGTCAAAAGCTAAAAATTGCGTTATCATCGGCATCTAAAATTATAAAAACAGCACTTTTTTTGCATTTTTAGTTATACTATCGACGCTTTATTTTAGTATAAATAAGCAGTGTTAAGAGTTTTGCTTTTATAAAAAGCATTTTTAAATCAATTGATTGAAAAAATTAGAGGGTACTTACATGTCTAACCGAACGCAACTAGCAAGTTGGCAAGCACTGGAACAAAGTGCAGCTAAGATGGAACAAACACATCTAAAAACGTTATTTGCACAAGATGACACGCGCTTTTCTAAGTTTTCGACTCAAGTACCTGGCGTATTATTCGACTACTCTAAGCAACTTATTGATAACGATGTTTTTGCTAACTTAATGTCGCTTGCTAAAGAATGCGATATTGCATCGTGGCGTGATAAAATGTTTAGCGGTGAAAAAATAAATATCACCGAGGATCGCTCAGTACTGCATACGGCCCTTCGTAATCGCGCTCACACTCCATTAATTGTTGATGGCGAAAACGTAACACAAGCTGTAGACAACGAATTAGCTAAAATTAAAGTGTTTGTTGAAAAAGTGCGTAGTGGTAAATGGTTAGGTTATACCGGTAAAGCGGTAAAAGATGTTGTAAGTATTGGTGTAGGTGGTTCTAACCTTGGCCCGCAAATGGCAACCGAGGCATTAAAAGCACTTGCTGATGATACGTTAAATGTTCATTACGTATCTAATGCTGACGGTGTGCAGATTTCATCTATATTGAAAGCCATTGACCCTGAAACAACATTATTTGTTATTTCGTCAAAAACATTTACGACGTCAGAAACCATGACAAATGCTAAAACAGCGGTTGATTGGTTTTTACAAACAACAAAAGATGAAAGTACAATTGCAAAGCACTTTGTTGCAGTAAGTACAAATTTAGAAAAAACGGCAGCCTTTGGTATCAGCGACGAAAACGTATTCACTATGTGGGATTGGGTTGGCGGTCGCTTTTCACTTTGGAGTGCGATAGGCTTACCAATTGCTTTATATTTAGGATACGACGCCTTTGAAGCAATTTTAGAAGGCGCGTTTGAGGTAGATGAGCACTTTAAATCAGCTCCCTTTGAGCAAAATATACCATTAATTATGGCGTTGCTTAGTGTGTGGAATACGAGCTTTTTGGGCTACACAGCACAAGCTATATTACCGTACGACCAAGCACTGCATATGTTGCCTGCGTATTTACAGCAAGGCGAAATGGAAAGTAACGGTAAACACGTTAACTTTGCAGGCGAAACGGTACCTTATACTACAGTTCCAATTATTTGGGGTATGACGGGTATTAATGGTCAGCATGCATTTTATCAGTGTTTACACCAAGGTAATGTAATTGTACCTGCAGATTTTATTGCATCAGTTAAACCACAAGTGAATGTTGATAAGCATCACGATATTTTATTATCTAACTTCTTTGCACAAACAGAAGCGATGATGAGTGGTGTAGATGCAGCGCAAGTTACTGCTGATTTAACCGCTAAGGGTAAATCGCAAGCAGAGATTGATGAGTTATTAAATCATAAAATTCATCAAGGCAATCGTCCTACAACGTCTATGCTATTAGATACAGTAGATGCTAAAACAGTGGGTCGTTTAATTGCACTGTATGAGCATAAGATATTTTGCCAAGGCATTATTTTAGAAATATGTTCGTTTGATCAATGGGGTGTAGAGCTAGGTAAAGGTTTAGCATCTAAAATTGAGAGTGAACTCACTGATGAAAGCGTGAAACACGCTCATGATAGTTCTACAAACGGCTTAATGGCGTACTACAAACAAAACCGTACGCAGTAAAAAATTCGCTTACGCAAGTAAGTAAACCGAGTACCTTTGAACGGGTAGCGCTGGAGTGCTTAGGGTCTGTATTTTTGTGAGAGGAGATACAGGGCCCCTAAGGCTCATTTAATAAGCGCAATGATAAAAATAATAATAAATCATCGATATAGAACAATTCAGCAGGCTTTTATTTAAATACAGCTATAAAAGTCATCTAATCTAGCAATAAATAGGCATATCCGCGCATTTATAAAATGTACTGGGTATCACAACGTAGAGAGTAACTATGCTTAATCCTTTTGATATTATAATTTTTGGGGGCGGTGGTGATCTTGCGTTACGCAAATTGCTACCTGCAATGTACAGAGCATATCAAGAAGGTAACTTACCTGAAGGCTCACGTATCCTACCAACAGTTCGCGAAGAATCTAAACGTGCTGAATACGTAGAAACAGCGCATAAAGCATTACAAGAATTTTTAAGCAAAGGTGAGTTTAACGCTAAAGATTGGAAAGCGTTTTCTACTTTTTTAGTGCCAGTAGTAAGTAATGTTACAGAAGCAGACGACAACTGGGATGTGTTAAAAGGCATTTTAGATGAGCACGAAAGCACTAAGTCTCGCGTGTTTTATTTATCGCTTCCGCCTGCTGTTTACGGCACATGTTGTGAAATATTATCGACTAAAGGTTTAATTACACCTACATCGCGCGTTGTTGTTGAAAAGCCAATTGGTTATTGCGGTGATTCTGCTGAAGCAATTAACGGAAAAATTGCAGAATTTTTTAATGAAGAGCAAATTTTCCGTATTGACCATTACTTAGGTAAAGAAACAGTACAAAACTTAATGGCGCTGCGTTTTTCAAACTCATTGTTTGAAAATATGTGGGATGCTAAATCTATTGATAACATCCAAATTAGCTTATCAGAAACGGTTGGCCTTGAAAGCCGTGCTGGTTTTTACGATAAAGCAGGTGCACTTCGTGACATGGTTCAAAACCACTTATTACAACTACTTTGTTTAGTTGCAATGGAGTCGCCTAATAAGCTTAACGCTAATAGCATTCGTAACGAAAAATTAAAAGTATTAGAAGCACTTCGTCCACTTGTAGATGGCGATGTTGATGAAAATATTGTTCGTGGACAATACGTACCTGGTGACTTAAACGGTAAAATTGTACCGGGTTACTTAGAAGAGCTAAATGAAGGTTCTAGTAAAACAGAAACGTTTGTAGCTATTCGTGCGCACATTGATAACTGGCGTTGGGCAGGTGTTCCATTTTACCTTCGTACTGGTAAACGTATGGCTAAGCGCTGTGCAGAAATTGTGGTTGAATACAAAAAAGTATCTCACAATATTTACGAAGATAACGTAGGTAATATTGAGCCGAATCGCCTTGTTATTCGTTTGCAGCCAGAGGAAACAATTCAACTAACGCTTATGTCTAAGCGCCTTGATAATCTTCAAATGCAACTTGAGCCAGTAACAATGAATATTGAGCTTTCACAAGCTTACAGCAATGGTTTCCATTCAGATGCGTACAAGCGTTTAATGCTTGATGCCGCTGCAAATAACCCATCGTTATTTATTCACCGTGATGAAGTTCGCCAAGCGTGGAAGTGGATTGATCCAATTATTGACAGATGGCAAGGCAAAGGCAAACCTGCGCTTTACCGTTCTGGTAGTTGGGGTCCTGAAGATGCTGATGAATTATTAGCAGAAAACAACCACGTATGGTTTAACACAGGCGATAAGGTATAAGCATGGCAACATTAGTTGAAAAATTTTTTGACGATAAAGACGCGTTAACAGCTGAGCTTTCTGCAACGCTTGAGCAATCACTACGTGATGGTATTAAAAATGATGGCCGTGCTGTATTGATGGTATCTGGCGGTTCGTCGCCAGCACCTGCGTACAAGCATTTATCAACGCTTGACTTAGATTGGCAAAATGTTGATGTTGCCATGGTTGATGAGCGCTGGGTAGACCCAAGCCATGAAAAAAGTAACGAAGCCTTTATTAAGAGTACGTTATTACAAAACTATGGTAGTGCTGCTAACTTTATCACTATGAAGAACACTGCTGCAACGGCCCAACAGGGCGCACAAGAGTGTGAATCTGCCTACAGCGAACTAAAAAAACCATATGACGTGACTATTTTAGGTATGGGTCCAGATGGCCACACAGCGTCGTTATTCCCAAATGCAGACGGTTTAGAGCATGGTTTAACAACCACACAATCAGTGTGTGCTATTAATGCAATACAAAGCGACGTTACAGGTAGTATTACTGAGCGAATGACGCTTACGTTGAATGCCATTGCGCAATCTAAAGTAGTTAAGCTTTTAATTAGCGGTGAAGAGAAACTCGCTGTTTATAAACAAGCAAAAGCGGGAGGCGATGTTAATGACATGCCACTACGCGCGGTACTTAACCACCCAAGTATAAATATTGAAGTATATTGGGCACCTTAATTTAGATGCTAATTTAACTTTTAAAGGCCGCTTATATAAGTGGCCTTTTTTATTTGCTCAAATTTAAGCCTAAACACGACAAAAAAACAGACCTGTACTGTTAACCAATGTTAACGAATAATCGGTGTTTGTATTAAAAACAACCATGAAGTGTGTTGTTTTTGCACAAAATTTATGAGTTTTAGCTGTATGTTTTTTAGCAACGTTCAGATTTAGTTAAATTTTATTTTTTCATGGTTGTTGTCATAAAAGTTTCCCTTCCTTTTTTAGCTCAAAAGCATTAGCCTAAAGGCATTAACAATGAAACATATAAATTAAAATAAACGGAGCAGTAACATGGCGGAGCAACAAGTACAGCCTTTACACAACGAAAAACATGCCAACACTAAAATTCAAAACGGCATCAATGTAGAATTCATGAAAACTCAACACTTAGTGCCAGTAGTTGCACATGAGTTTGCACGTGTAGCAAACGAGTTTCCAATGTCATTCGTTAAAAACAACGAAAGCGGCACTTTTCAAGCTGTTGCTATGTTTGGCTTAGAGCCAGGCGAAAACCTTTTTGTAGAAGATGGTAAATGGACTGCAGCATTTGCACCTATGGCATCTACTCGTTACCCACTGGGCTTAGTTAAACACCCAGATCAAGATCAATACGGTATCGTAATTGACGAAGCAAGTGCGCTTGTTGGTGAAGACGAAGGTAACGCATTATTTGAAAACGGCGAAGAAACAGATTACCTAAAACGTCGTAAAGAAGCGCTTGTATCGTTTATTGAGTTTTCTCAAGTAACTGAAGCGTTCACTAAATTTCTTGCTGATAAAGAGCTACTAATTGCGCAAACGCTAACAGTAGACATTAAAGGCGAGAAAAAAGACATCAACGGTATTTACCTTATCGATGAGAAAAAGCTAAACGAATTAAGCGATGCTGATTTCTTAGAGCTTCGTAAACGTGGTTACTTAGCACCAATTTATTCTTTCTTAACGTCTACTCATCAAGTAGCACGTTTAGCGCGTTTAAAAGCAAAACAAGCTTAATTACAAACACGTTAAATTTAAAAAGCGCCTTAAGGCGCTTTTTTTATGCCATTAAACTCACTTTAGTTGAAATTAAGCTCTCAACCATTCACATTAGTTTATAACTTCCCCATAAAAGAACTTATTATGAAAACACCATTATTAGCAATTTTTGCGAGCAGCCTTTTTGCTTTAAGTAATAGCGTATTAGCAGCAGAGACTCCATTTGCCATTGCGATTCATGGTGGGGCAGGGACCATCGAAAAAGCACGGTTTACACCCACTCAAGAAAAACAGTACCGCGCTAAATTAAGTGAAGCAGTAGAGACAGGCTATAAAGTATTGCACCAAGGCGGTGAAAGCTTAGATGCGGTGATAGCGGCCATTACAGTATTAGAGCAATCGCCTTATTTTAATGCAGGACGCGGAGCGGTATACACTTACGATGGCGGGCATGAACTTGATGCATCTATAATGGATGGTCGAAACCGTGAAGCCGGCGCTGTTGCAGGTGTAAAACATATTGAGAGCCCGATTAAATTAGCACGTTTGGTAATGGATAACTCCGTGCATGTGATGCTTAGCGGCCAAGGCGCTGAGGAGTTTGCTAAAGAGCAGGGCGTTGAGCTTATTGAAAATAACTTATTTGATACTGAGCCTCGTTACAAAGCACTTTTAAAAGCAAAACAAAAATTAGATGAAGCCAAAGCAACCAGTAAAGAGTACCAAGCCGCGCACAAAGCATTACCTAATAACTATAAAATGGGCACGGTTGGTGCCGTGGCACTTGATAAAAACGGTAATTTAGCAGCTGGTACATCAACAGGCGGTATGACCGCAAAACGTTATGGCCGTGTGGGTGATGCGCCAGTAATAGGGGCTGGAACATTTGCTGAAAACGAATCGTGCGCAGTATCGGCAACAGGTCATGGTGAATATTTTATTCGCTATAACGTAGCGAGCGATATATGTGCGCGTGTTAAGTATCAAGATAAAACCATAGCTGAAGCTGGAGATGAAGTTATAAACGGTGTGCTTAAGCCTATAGGTGGGACTGGCGGCGTTATTATCATTGATACTAAGGGAAATATTAGCTTACCGTTTAATACCTCGGGCATGTATCGCGCGAGTAAATCGAACACACAAGCGACTTATGTGGGAATTTTTAACGACGAATAACCGATAGGTACATATATCTGGGCAGTTATGCGCTTTGTAGGATTAACCCTGAGCATTTAGTTTGATACAATTAATGCTCTATTATTAAAATTTTATAAGGTATGCGGGTGGTTAACCTAGGTCAGTTGTTTGGCGAGCTAAAAACGTGCTTAAAAAAAGATCAATTTATTTTTAAAAAACGCTTACATGGTGTAAAAAAAATAACCGATGAAAACAAGCATGCCAACGCGCTTGAAAAAATAGCGGCTGATATAACCCGTAGCCAAGAACTGCGAGCTAAGCGCTTAGCGGGTCTTCCTAAAGTGACTTACCCTGAGCAATTGCCAGTAAGTCAAAAAAAGGAAACAATTAAAGACGCCATTGCAAATAACCAAGTGGTTATTATTGCCGGTGAAACAGGCTCTGGTAAAACAACGCAAATTCCTAAAATGTGTTTAGAGCTTGGCCGCGGTGTTGATGGCTTAATTGGCCACACGCAACCACGACGATTAGCTGCGCGAACCGTGGCTAACCGTATTGCTGAAGAAATGAAATGTGAACTTGGTCAGCAAGTCGGTTTTAAAATTCGTTTTAGCGATCAGGTTTCTAATAATACCTACGTTAAACTAATGACTGACGGTATTTTACTGGCAGAAATTCAGCAAGACCGATTTTTAAATCAATACGACACCATCATTATAGATGAAGCGCATGAGCGTAGTTTAAACATCGACTTTATTTTGGGTTATTTAAAAAACCTACTTCCAAAACGCCCTGATTTAAAAATAATTATTACCTCTGCGACCATCGATCCTGAGCGCTTTTCAAAGCATTTTGATGATGCGCCCATTATAGAAGTATCGGGTCGTACTTTCCCTGTGGACGTGCGCTACAACCCAACGACTGATATTAATAAAGATGATATGGAAGCCGAGGGCGATCAGCTGCAAGGTATTTTTGATGCAGTAGATGAACTATGCGCCGAAGGCCCAGGCGACATACTAATATTTTTAAATGGTGAGCGTGAGATACGCGATACCGCTGATGCACTTAGCAAGCGTAATTTAAAACACACTGATGTATTACCACTTTACTCGCGCTTATCTAACGCAGAGCAAAACCGTATATTTGCACCGCATTCTCGTCGTCATATTATTTTATCGACTAACGTCGCCGAAACATCACTAACTGTGCCGGGTATTCGTTATGTAATAGACCCAGGTACTGCGCGTATAAGCCGCTACAGTTATCGTACAAAAGTTCAGCGCCTGCCAATAGAACCTATATCGCAAGCAAGTGCTAATCAGCGTATGGGTCGTTGTGGACGTGTTGAAGCGGGTATTTGTATACGCTTGTACTCTGAGGATGATTTTTTATCGCGCCCAGAGTTTACCGACCCTGAAATACTGCGTACTAACTTAGCCTCAGTTATTTTGCAAATGTTGGCACTCGGGCTTGGTGATATGGCGCAATTTCCGTTTGTGCAAGCACCAGATAGCCGTAATATAAGTGATGGTTTATCGTTATTAGAAGAACTACAAGCCGTAAAGCCAGACAAAAGTGATAGTAAAACGAGTTTAACTCAATCGGGTAGAGAGCTAAGTCGATTACCGGTTGATCCTCGTTTAGCTAAAATGGTGCTCACAGCTCACAAACTTGGCGCATTGCGTGAAGTGATTGTTATTGTGGCGGCGCTGTCGATTCAAGATCCACGCGAACGCCCGCAAGAAAAACGTGCTGCAGCCAATGAAAAACACGGTCGCTTTGACGACCCAGATTCAGACTTTATCGCTTTTTTAAACTTATGGAATTACCTAGAAGAGCAGCAAAGCGAGCTAACTAACGGCCAGTTTAGAAAGCTGTGTCAAAAAGATTTCCTAGCCTATATGCGTTTACGTGAGTGGCAAGATATTGTTTATCAAATAAGTACTGTGTGTAACGAAATGGGCATGAAAGCAACCAGCCAAGCGGCTGATGGCGAACTTGTTCATAAAGCGTTATTAAGCGGAATGCTGAGCCACATTGGCTTTAAAGATGATAAACAAATATACAAAGGTGCACGTAATAGTCAGTTTCATATTTTTCCGGGTTCAGGTTTATTTAAAAAGAGTCCTAAATGGATTATGTCGGCAGAGCTGGTAGAAACCAGTAAATTATATGCCCGCACAAATGCAAAAATAGACATTAACTGGGTAGAACCATTAGCACAGCATTTAGTAAAACGTAGCTACACAGAACCTCATTGGGAGAAAAAGCCAGGTGCGGTAATCGCGTTTGAGCAGCAAACTTTGTACGGCCTACTTGTTGTAAATAAACGCCGCTGTGTTTATAGCAATATTGACCCAAAAGTAAGCCGAGAGCTTTTTGTACGCACCGCGTTAGTTGAGCAAGAGCTGGGTTTAAACGAGAGCTTTTTAGCATTTAACCGTGAGTTAATAGAAGATATTCAAGTTCTGGAAAATAAGTCGCGTCGCCGTGATATTTTAGTTGATGAGCAAACGTTATTTGAGTTTTACGATAAAAAAATTCCCAAAGAAATTAATAACCGCGCTGCATTTTTAAAATGGTATAAAACACAAAAACAACAAAATAAACATTACTTACATATGACTCGTGAAGAGTTAATGCAGCATGGCGCAAGTAATATTACTGAGTTTGATTACCCTGACACATGGCAGCAAGACAATATTATATTACCACTTGCTTATCATTTTGACCCAGGCCAAGAGGTTGATGGTGTTGCGGTACAAATACCGGTAGCGCTGTTGAATCAAGTACAAGAGAGTGGTTTTGACTGGCACATACCTGCATTTAGACATGAGCTAATAAGTGGACTTATAAAGTCATTGCCTAAATCGCTGCGCCGCAATTTTGTGCCAGCACCAAATTATGCAGATGCAGTGCTTGCAGCCATTGAGCCAATGCAAGGGGGCTTAATTGATGCTTTAGCTACGCGTTTATTAAGAATGACAGGTGTGAGAGTTGATATGGAGGCGTGGGATTTAACAGCCCTTGCGCCGCATTTGCGATTACAGTTTGAAGTACGTGATGAACACGATAAGTTACTTGCCCGTGGACTTGATTTAGCCAAGCTTAAAGCAGAGCTGCAAGGTGAAGTAACCGAAACGTTGTCTAAAGTAGCCGATAAAGGCATTGAAAAATCAGACCTAACACAATGGGACTTTGGTGAGCTGCCAGCGTCATATGTTAAAAAACAAGGTCAGTACGAAATAAAGGCGTACCCTGCGCTGGTGGATAAAAAGTCAGCCGCTGCAGTAGAGCTTTTTGATAGTGAAGCAAAAGCGCAGCAAGCGCATCAACAAGGTTTGCGCCGTTTAGTATTGTTAAATGTGCCGTCGCCAATTAAGTACTTACAACAAAATTTACCAAATAAGGCAAAGCTGGGTTTGTACTTTAACCCATTTGGTAAAATAGCCGATTTAATTGATGACTGTATCGCCGCAGGTGTTGATAGCTTATTTGTGAAACACGGCGATATACGCGATGAAAAAGCATTTGAAACAGTAAAAGAGCAAATACGAGGTGAGCTCGGTGACTCAGTTGTATCGATTGCAACGCAAGTTGAGCAAGTATTAAGTATTGCGCACGCACTGCATAAAAAAATGAAAGGGCGCGTTGATTTAACCATGATAACTGCGCATGGCGATATAAAATCACAGCTTGAGTCACTTATATTTAAAGGTTTTGTGAGCGCGCATGGCGCAGAGAAAATAACGGATTTAATTCGTTATTTAAAAGCGATTCAAAAACGTTTAGAAAAACTACCTGTGGATCCAAATCGTGATAGGTTATGCGTATTAGAGCTCGATAAAGTTGCTCAAGAGTACAAAAAGGTAGTTAATAAAACGCCTAAAGGGTTACCTATCCCACAAGAGGTAACCGCTATCTTTTGGATGCAACAAGAGCTAAGAGTGTCGCTATTTGCTCAAACACTTGGAACTCCTTACCCAATTTCGGCTAAGCGAGTACTCAATGCGATAAAAGAGATAGAATAAAACTTGCATTTTCTATTAAGCTTAGTACCTTAATAGGAGGATTTATTTTTGTTTTGAAAAGGAAGCGACATAGTTATGTCCTCATCGATTGAACATAAAACAAAGCGACTTTTAGTGGTAGACGACGAGTATTTTAATTTTGAAATGCTTAAAGCAGCACTGGCGTCGAAATTTGATGTTAGTTATGCAGATTCAGGGCAAAGCTGCCTTGCATCGGCAATCGCGAGTCCGCCAGATATAATTTTGCTTGATGTTTGTATGCCAGGTCTTGATGGTTATGATACATGCCGAATGCTTAAGCACACACCTGAGACAAAAAATATTCCTGTTGTTATGGTATCGGGCCTTGAGTCTCCATCTGAAAAGCAAGCAGGGTTTGATGCTGGTTGCAATGCATATGTTGTAAAGCCATTTTCAGTGGGTGCTTTATTGGAAGAAATTAACACGGTTGTTTAGAGGTAACGTATGTTTACTGATGATAAGCGAAATTTTAGACGCATGCAGATCAATACACCTGCAAATTTAACGACGATAGAACCCATAGCGGGTTTAAGTTTTGCCGCAGAGTGCGTGGATTTAAGTGCAACAGGTTTATCAATTCATTTAGATGAATTACTTGAACCTAATACATTACTGACGGTGAACATTGATTCAACTCACCCAAGTATTGCGCCTTTAAATGCAACAGCAAAAGTAATACGTGCCAGCAAAGAAGATGATGGCACGGTAACAGCAGGTCTTGAAATTATTGAGTTTAACTAAGTTGAATCTAGTTAAACTCAATAGTAGATATTAAAAAACCTTACAGATTAAGCCTTTTAAGTAAAAGCCTTCAGGGTAGCTGCCAGCAATTGGATGATCAGCTGCCTGGTTTAATCGCTCCATTATAAGTAGGTCTTTACCTGCATCAAGAGCTGCATCGGCGACTACTTTTTGAAACAAGTTTTGTTCCATTAAACCAGAACATGAGAATGTTAGTAATGTTCCGCCTGGTTTTAGTATTTGCATGGCTATCATGTTGATATCTTTATAACCACGGCACGCACCTGTTAGCTGCGCTTTATTATCAGCAAACTTTGGTGGGTCCATTACGATGGTATCAAACTGTTTGCCTTCGTCGCGGTATTGGCGTAGTAACTTAAATACATCCTGCTTAACAAAGCTCACTTTATCTAAATCTAAGTTATTATGCTCAACATTACGTTTTGCAGTATCAAGCGCTGGCTGAGATACGTCTACGTTAGTTACATGCTCACATCCACCACGCAAAGCGTACAACGAAAATGTACCTGTATAACTAAAACAGTTAAGTACCGTTTTACCCTTTGAAAAACGCTCAAGTGCGGCACGGCTATCGCGTTGGTCTAAATAAAAGCCCGTTTTATGTCCGTCGATTATATCGACTTCAATTTTAAAACCGTTTTCATCAATAAGTACTGGCTGTGTTGGTTCATTACCCCAAAGAGCGCCTTTTATTGGCTCTAAGCCTTCTTTAGTACGTACTTCTACATCTGAACGTTCGTATATGCTAGAACCCGGGAAAATAGACATCAACGCGCCAACAATCTCGCCTTTATGACGCTCGGCACCCGCACTTAGTAGCTGACACACTAATACGTTATCAAACTTATCGATTGTAACGCCTGGTAAGTAATCAGATTCAGCGGCACATAATCGAAACCCTGTTAATCCGCCTTCTTCTATTACTTGGCTACGTGCTTCTAATGAACGACGTAAACGGCGTTCAAAAAAGTTTTGATCGATGATTTCTTTTTCGTCAAAGCTCCAAACACGTGCGCGAATTTGTGAGTGAGGGCTATAAGCAGCAGTTGCTAAAAATTTACCTTCACTGTCGTGAATCGTTACTGTGTCGCCTAATCCTGGTTTACCTTTAATTTTTTTGATGGCTTTTGAAAATAACCAAGGGTGTTTTCTTTTTAATGATTTATCGCGACCAGCTTGTAGGTAAACGGCAGATGACATAAGGCTTCTCAGTAGTAATAAATAAGCGCTGTATTTTAGTCAAGCAGCGAGCAACATACAATGAATGTTTTGCAAGGGGGGCATAAAGCACGGTAAAGTACGGATAATTTACCGATTCATTAGCTTTTGGAACCTAATAGTGCCTGACGCCGTTTTAAGCCCCGATTTAAAAATACTTAATTCACAATGTAGAGAATTTATAACTTCTTTAGTGCATGCCGATGTAGCTCACGATATTACCCATATAGAACGCGTGGTACGTGTTGCAATACAGCTATGTAATGCAGAGCAGGCAAACATGTCGGTGGTATTACCTGCAGCGTGGATGCACGATTGCGTGGCAGTTGCTAAAAATCACCCTGATCGTGCAAAAGCCTCTACTATGGCAGCCGATAAGGCATTGGGATTTTTAAAATCTATTAATTATGACGAGTCACTTTTTGATGAGATTCATCATGCTATTGCGGCGCATAGCTTCAGCGCAAATATAAAAATTAAAACAGTTGAGGCGCAAATAGTACAAGATGCTGACAGAATGGATGCATTGGGCGCTATTGGGGTGAGTCGCTGCATGAAAGTAGGCGGATCAATTTCTCGGCTATTGTACAATCCAGAAGACCCTTTTTGTGTTGAACGCGAGGCTGATGATAAAAAATACACGCTTGATCACTTCTTCATAAAGTTATTACATATTGCCGACAGCATGAATACGCCATCAGCTAAAGCAGAAGCGAATAGGCGTACAACGTACATGCATGAATTTTTAGAGCAATTAAAGTCAGAAATAGGCGAGTGACGTGAATAATACAAGCATACCTAAGTTATCTGGGATTGATCATTGCCATTTAAATGTTGATAACTTGGTTGGTGCCGTTAAGTGGTATGAGCGTGTTTTAGGTTTTAGTGTAGTACCCGAGCTTGCCTTTTGGGATGAGGACGGACGCGGCCCTTTAACACTTGAAGATACTAGTTCAACAACTCGTTTAGCACTTTTTGAAGGTGAGGGGCGTAGTAAAGGGATTGCATTTTTGGCCTCAGGGGATCAATTTATTCAATGGATCAATCATCTTGAGGGTTTAAATGTAAAAGCAGTTTTAGCAGATCATGGTGTAACGTTTTCTATGTACTTTAAAGATGAGAGTGGTAATAGCCATGAAATTACGTCACATGACTATCGTTATATAAAGTCTTATTACCCAAATGTTGAGCTTGGCTCTCACAGCGCTAAAAAGAATTAGCTTTCTTGATTCGCATTTTTTATAGCAAGAATATCGTCTAAGTTTTTCACAAATAGTTCGATTAGAGCGGGATCAAAATGAGCACCTGCTTGCTCTTGCATATGCAAAACTGTTTTTTCTACACTCCACGCTTCTTTATAAGGGCGTTTTGAAGTCAGAGCATCAAAAACATCAGCAACGGCAACAATTCTACCTTCAATTGATATTTCTTCGCCTTTGATCCCGTTAGGATAGCCTGAGCCATCCCATTTTTCGTGGTGTTGAATTGCAAGTGTATGCGCAAGTTGTAATAATGGCGATGAAGAATTTGCTAATATTTGTGCACCAATTATGGCGTGTTTCTTCATATGTTCAAACTCTTCAGAAGTTAACTTTCCTGGCTTGAGTAAGATAGCATCAGGGATACCTATTTTTCCAACATCGTGCATTGGGGCGGCTTGGCGTAAAAGCTCTGCACTATGCTCATCCATACCTAGCGCTAATGCTAAAACTTTACTGTATTGGCTCATACGCACTATATGTTCGCCAGTGTCGGTATCTTTATATTCAGCAGCACGGCCTAGGCGTTGTACTAAGTCAACATGTGCTTGTTTTAGTTGTTCAGCTTGCACTAGCGATAAGTGAGTTTTAACTCTAGCTCTTACAATAGCAGGGCTTATTGGTTTGGTGATATAATCTACAGCACCAAGCTCAAAGCCTTTAAACTCATCGCTTTCATCGCCTAGCGCGGTTACAAAAACAATAGGGATATGTGATGTTTTTGGATTGTTTTTTATTCGTTGACATACTTCAAAACCATTCATATCTGGCATCATTATGTCTAGCAGAATTAGTTTTGGTAGTTCTTTTTCAAGTAGTGCCAGTGCGGCATCACCCGATTTAGCAAACGACATACGATACTGATTACCTAACACTTCGCGCATTACTTTTAGATTTGCAGGCTCATCGTCAACAATTAATACCCGTGGCCTATCTGTCGTAAAATCCATTAATTAATACTCATTATTTGTTAGTTTTTCAAGCAAGGTTTCTAGTATTACGTGTGCTTTATCAAAATCAAATTCATCAAAGGCTTCGGCTATATCATTAACTTCATTTTGAAAAGATGAAGGGGCACCGCGTTGTAGTTTTGCTAGTAGTTCATCATTTAGCTCTGCGTTTTGTGCATCTTTATAAAGTATTTCACACAATGACTTAACTTCATCTATTGATAGTGTGTCTAAACTATTATCTTCAGACTTACTGCTTGGCTTGTCGCAAGTATTTGATGAGAGTAGTTGCGATATAACAGTTAGCTCGCTTTTTATATCGTCTAAAATACTAATAACTTTAGTATCACTTTGCTTTTGCTCTAAATCGGCTAATAACTTCATTAACGTTATTAGGCCCAAATTACCAGCAACACCTTTAAGAGTGTGGATGAGACTATCAGCATCTTTTATATTTGATAATTTATCACTGAATAATATTTCGAACCGCTTATTGCTATCACTAATAAATTTAGTGATTTCGGTAAGCTGCTTACACTTAGAGCCCCACAGTGCTAACCCTTTTTCAAAATCTATATGCTGTGCTTTAGGATCGCTTTGCGATATAACCATTTCTTTTGCAATACCGAGGCCAAGGACTTGTGCTATTTCTTGGTTTAGTTGGTTTATATCAATAGGCTTATTAGCAAAGCCATTCATGCCTGCTTTTTTAGCGGTTAGTTTATCTTGCTGTAGTACACTGGCAGTGAGCGCAATAATTGGTGTGTACTTAATTTGTCTTTGGTTTTCTATTGCTCTTATTTTTTGCGTTGCTTGTATGCCATCACACAATGGCATATGTATATCCATTAAAATGACATCAAAGTCTTGTTCTTCAAATACTTTTATCGCCTCGAGCCCGTTTGATGCCTTGGTAACGGCATGCTGGTCGCGCGAAAGGAGCAAAGAAAGTAGTTCTGTATTTTGTTCAATATCGTCAACTACCAATATTCTAAGAGCTGGTAACTGGGTGTGTAGACCATCAAAATGATCTATTTTAGTTTCGTCACCTATAGCAAGCGGCAATGAAAAGTAAAAGCAGGTGCCTCTACCTAATTCGCTTACCAAGTTTATTGTTCCACCCATAAGTTCTACCAGTTGTTTGCTTATGGTTGTACCAAGACCTGTGCCACCAAAGCGGCGTGTAGTAGTACCATCGGCTTGCTCAAAAGGTTGAAACACTGCTTGAATACGATCTTTTGCAATACCAATACCTGTATCTTGTACTTCAAAAAACAGATGCTGATTTTGTGTCATGCCAACAGTTACGGTAACAGAGCCTTTTTCGGTGAACTTAATAGCGTTACCAATCAGGTTGGTGAGTACTTGTCTAAGTCGATCTGGATCGCCGTAGTACGTCGTACTTACTGATTCTTTAATGTGGAGCTTAAGGTCTAAATCTTTCTTTTTAGCTTCTAACCAGAAAGTAGAAATAATACTGTCTATTACTGGTTTTAAATTAAAGTGCACTGGCTCAATAGTAAGCTTACCGCGTTCTAGTTTAGCGGAATCGAGTATTTCATTTAACAGCCTAAGCAACGAGCGAGCTGCATTATTTACGGTCACTAAATGCTTTTGCTGCTCCTGATCAAGAGGAGTGTCCATTAATAGGTCGCTAAACCCAATAATAGAATTCATTGGTGTGCGGATTTCATGGCTCATGTTGGCCATAAAAGATTGCTTTGCATAAGCCGCTTCTTCCGCTTTAAACTTAGCTTGCTCTAGTTTTACTTCATATTCTTTGCGTTCAGTAATATCAACTAAAACACCATCAATCCACTTTGCTTGACCTTGGGGATCAAAGTCGATGCTGCCTTTATCTAAAAGCCATAAGATATTACCGTTTCTGTGGCGAATCCTGTATTCGATTGAATACTGGCGTTTTTCTTCTACTGCTTTTGTTACAGCATCTACAATAGGCTGCTGATCAGACTTTAAAATCAAATCGTTAAATTCAATGCAGTGTTCAGTGAATTCATTCGGGTTATAGCCAGTTAATTCGTTGATGCTTGGACTAATAAAAAGCATGGTCCAGTTATCATCAAATTGGCATCTAAAAGCAACGCCTGGCATGTTATCCATCAAGGAGCGGTACTTTTGTTCTTTTTCTTCAAGGCTTTTTTGTAAAGCGCGTTGCTCTGTTAAGTCTGTAATAAAGCCCACGTAAAGAGGGTCTTGCCCTGGTTGATTAACTTCACCGACGCCTAATCGAATTGGAAATAAGTGGCCGTTTTTGTGTTTAGCAAAAATTTCACGGTTAACACCAATTACTTTACCTAAATCAACATTTTTAGCATGTAAAAGATAGCTGTCGTGATGTGTCGCGATAGCATCATCCATTAGCATTTTAATATTATGATTTTGTACTTCATTTTCATGCCAACCAAAAATTTTGCTAGCTGACTCATTAAAGCTCAAAATAATACCAGTATGATCTATTGTTACAATACCATCGATTGCTGTGCCTAGAATTGCATTTAGTCGTGACTCGTCGGCAGACTTTTCTTCTAGCAACATTTTATATCTGACCATACCGTTTAGCACCGCTACTACACTTGTAATAGCAACCGTTGCAGTAGCGACTGCAATAGCTATAAAGGTGAGCCCAGCAGAAGCATTTACGTCGTCATATAAAAGAGGAGATGTTGCGACAAAGCGTGTAGATGCCATTCCCATGTAATGCATAGCAGCCACAGCAAGGCCTAATATTATAGCGCTGATGGCTCGGTTTTGTAGGTGTGATAGCTTTGGAAAGAACTTATCAAGATTAAAGCGACTATATAATGCTATAAACGAAAGAGCGACGGCAACTAAAATTGATAGGCCAAATGTTAGTGGGTCATAACGTAACATAGGAGCAAGCTCCATTGCAGCCATACCGCTGTAATGCATTGTACCAATACCAGCCCCTAATAAAATGGAACAAATGCTAAGTACTCTAAAGTTTCCATTACTATTTACAAGCATTGATACAGCGTACTGACAAGCAAGTAATGCAGGAATAAAAGAAAGTAGTGTGATTGTTGGATCGTAGCTAATATTAGTACATAGCGAAAAAGCTAGCATACCTATAAAGTGCATACTCCAGATACCAGAAGAAAATACAGTTGCTGCAGTTATATTTGCCAAACGCTGATAACGAGGGAATTTAGTTTCTTTTGCTAAATCAATGAGCTTTGTAGTAAAAAAAGCAGCAAAAATGGCTATTAATACAGACATTGACACTAGAAGGGGATCGTAAACCCCGTTAAGTATTAGGCTTGGATCTTGGTCTGTAATGAAGAAAGCTGATAGCATAACGGCTCAAAATATAATCTTTATTTTACAAGTTTAATCTAATTTACTAATAAATAAACCGTTATTTCTAATAGCGCTATTAAGTAACGACTATTTAGCCGATTTGTTTGTTATTTTGTTAGTAAAGTAAATGAGGTGTTTTTTATTTTTTTAACTTAAGAAAACAGACGCTTCAATTTATAGTCCATTATAATAAAGTGGATTAGTGGCTAAGTGTGGCTGTATACCTATAGGTTTAAAATTGATGGTAATATGGATTATATAAACGAATACAATATTTAGAGTTTAGATAGTGTTTGAATACCAACTGAAAAAGAGTACTAGACGTAAAACAGTCGCAATAAAGGTGCATAGCCACAAGGTAACTGTGTATGCACCACATTTTGTTGCAAAAAAACACATTGATACTTGGTTATTTGACAAACAAGAGTGGGTTGCAGAGCAATTAAAAAAACAATCGTCAATTGATGACACTAAGCAGTATCCCTTCAAATCTAAAAAAATCAGTGTTTTTTCAGAGATGATTTATTTGAGATTAGAGCCAGGTCAATATTCTAAAGTAACCTCGAATGATGAACACTTACTAATTACAATATCTCCTCGAGTTAAAAATGACTTTCAAAAGTACCAGCAGCTATTAGAAACTTATTTAAAAGAGCAGCTTATTGCATACATAGAAATGCGTTTAGCGTATTTCTGCACTCTAATGGGTGAAGAGTTGCCAAATGATTTAAAAATAGGTGTTTATAAACGCAAGTGGGGGAGTTGTAATAGTAAGCGAGAACTCACTTTTAATTTACATCTTATAGGCGCCCCTTACCACGCTATAGATTATGTGATTGTTCATGAACTTGCTCACTTAAAGTATTTAAACCACAGCAAAGCTTTTTGGCAACGGGTAGAGACGTTTTTTCCCGATTACAAAACATCCTCTAATTGGTTAAAACAAAATGGTATGAGTTTACAATGGGTGTTTTGATGTTACTGAATATAGGAATATAGGAATATAGGAATATAGGAGAAGTGGTGGAGGGAGCTGGATTCGAACCAGCGAAGGCTGAGCCGTCAGATTTACAGTCTGATCCCTTTGGCCGCTCG